>NZ_JBANRN010000004.1:0-231810 GCF_037154155.1 Alteraurantiacibacter lauratis | reverse complement strand
TCTCCTGCTTCAGCGGAGACACTCTGAATCAATACACGCACTGAATTTCAAGAGGCTGATTGGGTTTAGACCCTAGCGTCGAGATTGAGCACGTCTCAGTTACAGTCAGGGAAGTCATCCAAAATAGTCCTCTTCGTCATCGCGTCGAGGGTTATGTCGTCGCAGCGCTATCGCCGGGGCTGACGGAAGATATGCCCGCCGACATCCTCCAAGCGCTTTTCGGAATTGACGTTCCGGACTCATATGACGGCTTCGTTTCGATGCTCGTTCTGGTTGTGAGTCTGTGGGGTGCAGAAAAGGTAATTCAGCGCCTCAAGAGAGCGAAGGAAGAGCGCGCCGAAAAGAAGACACTGGAAGAGCGCGAGCAAAAGCTGGCTGAGGAGCGGCGGCGGCTGACAGAGGAGGCCGCAGAGAAGGTTGGTATATCGGAGGATCAGCTAGTCGAAGCCCTGATTAAGGTGCTGTCACAACGCCCGGTTTCGGTAGGGAAGCAATCAATGGACTTCCTGAACCCTGCGAGGCGACATAGGGCCACTGCGGTTCGGTTGCCCGGTGGCGAGGCGATCTCTGAGGAGGCGTTGCGGGCGCTTCCGTCAGATGTCGAAATGGCCGGATATCAGCCTAGCACGGAGACAGAGCCCTACGAGGGCGTCACGGTAAAGTTCCATGCCCACGACAAAGACAACCCCAAGCGTTGGGCCGCGACAATCTCAGAGGTGGCCGATGGCCGGAAGGCGCTGCATCTTGCGCCAGAAATTGACGCGGACGCACTTTTCACGCGAGACAAGGTGAAGGCCGATGTATTGGTCACTTCGGTTTTGGACAACCAAGGCGACTACCAACCGAGCGTCTATTACCTAGCGAGGGTCTATGACGATAAACCTGCGTAAAGCTCGCGAAGAGGGTAAGCTGGATCAGTTTGCCGCCGAGCACGAAGCTGACGCGGTCGGCGATGACGAGGTGTTCAATGCGACTTTGTCGTCAATGGTTGGAAAGACGACAGCAGTTCCGGCAGCATCGAAGACGGACGATCACGACGGTTGAAGCGGAACTCCGCTTCCTTCGCATACTTCCAGAGGTGCTTGCCGCTTACGTGAATGTGGGTGCCGTTGATTGACCGCTTCAATGGCGCCCAGAAGCCTTCGATGGTCTGCACATGGCAGTTGCCGCGCGCCCATTCGTTCTGGTTGTGATTGACCGCTTCATGGCCAAAACCCATTTTCGGCAAGCCCTTGTAACTGTGGTTCTGGTCAGTGTGGAT
Source organism: Alteraurantiacibacter lauratis (assembly GCF_037154155.1). NCBI lineage: Bacteria > Pseudomonadati > Pseudomonadota > Alphaproteobacteria > Sphingomonadales > Erythrobacteraceae > Alteraurantiacibacter > Alteraurantiacibacter lauratis. Next base: position 230,549 of record NZ_JBANRN010000004.1, on the reverse strand, counting down.
TTGCGTTTCCGGCAGGACATTGGCCTTGATCGAAGGCAGTAGCGTGCTCTTGCGGTTGTTTGCCACGACCTTGGTCACAACATCGCCGCCACGCTCCACCATCCCCAAAACGACAGTCTTGTTTACGCGATAGTTGCCACGACCGCCGCCAGTGGTAGCCCCGCCGATCAGCGTCTCGTCAATTTCGACTTCCTTGCCTTCCCCGCCGATCAGCTTGTCACCGTCAACGTCGGCCATGTGGGCGCGGATACGGTCAGCCATGCGCCATGCAGTCTTGTAGGTCACGCCAAGCTGGCGCTCCAATTCCTTGGCGGCAACGCCGTTGCGCGTGGTGGTAAACAGGTAGATTGCATAGAACCACGATTGCAGCGGAGTGCGGGTGTTTTCGAACGGAGTGCCGACAGTCGGGTGCAGATGGTGGCCGCACCACTGGCAGGAATAGGCGCGCTCTGCTTTGATCCGATACCAGTTGGAAGGCCGCTCGCATGAAGGGCAGGTAAAGCCCTGACCAAAGCGGACTTCGAACAAGTGGGTCAGGCAGACCTCGTCGTTCGGGAACTTGGCGAAGAATTGGGCGATGGTGAGCGGCTTTGTCATACGCATTATATGCCAGTTTGTTCTACGTATGTAAAGGGGATAATCCCCAGAGCTCTTGTCAGGTAAGCGAAGCGAGTCGGCCTTGGAAAACCGCATCAGGGATCATCGCGAGGCGCGCGGGTGGAGCCAGGGCGAACTGGCCCGGCTGCTCGGCGTATCGCGGCAGACGATCAATGCGGTGGAAACCGACAAATACGATCCCAGCCTGCCGCTGGCATTGCGCATGGCCAAGCTGTTCGGCGTCGCGGTGCCCGATCTGTTCATCGATCCATGGGAGCCGGAACAATGAATGCCGATCAATCTCGACCCGCGCGAAAGAATGGGGCCTGGTGGGCGAGGCTGGCGCTGTGGGGCGCGGCTGGCGGGGTGGTGGGTTACGCCGTGGGCCATCTTTGGCCGGCGGACGATCCCGGCCTTGACGCCTCCAGCCTTATCGCCCTGCTGGTAGCAACGATGTATGCGGTGCCCGGTGTTCTGGTTCTGATCGGATGCCTAGTCCCCCAGGCAGGGATCGCCCTGAAGATGTTTGACGATCACGAGGCATGGAAGGATGAGCGCGCGATCACGCTGCACAGCGGCATTGGCTGCCTGCTGATCGCGGTGTTTCTGATGACCTTGATTGCCGCCAATCCGCTGGGACTGCTTGCCGCAGAAGCTGCGTTTGCCCTGTGCCTGCTCATCGGCGCGGCAGTCGGCTGGATGACCTGGCGCAGCTGGGCGCTGATGGATGAATTGTGGCGGCGCGTATCGGCTGAGGCGACGGTGGTGGCCTTCTATCTGGTGCTGGTGCCGGGCCTCGCCTGGTCGCTGGCCGCGCATTTGCACCTGTCCGTGCCGCTGGCCCCGCTTGACTGGATCAGCCTGATCCTTGCCGCCTCGCTCGTGGCCAGCGTGATTGCCACGGCGCGGCGCGGGATGCTGGAAAACCGGATCTAGAACGCGCCCACGGTGAACATTGTATAGGTGCCGTAAAGCGCCACCAGAGCCGCGCCTTCGAGCCGGTTGAGCCGCCCCCCGGTCAGCGCAAAAAGCATGACCGCGAGAGATGCGCCCAGCACCACCCACAGATCTACGGCGAGAATCGATGGCGGAACCACGGTCGGCGCAATCGTGCCGGTCACCCCGCCAATGAACAGCACATTGAAAATGTTGGAACCGAGCACATTGCCCAGGGCAATCTCGCCTTCCTTTTTCAGCGCGGCGATTACCGATGTCGCCAGTTCGGGTAGCGAGGTGCCAATCGCCACCACGGTAAGCCCGATCACCTCGTCGCTCACGCCCAGTTCGGCCGCAATCGCGATGGCCGATGTGACCAGCAGATTGCCCCCGCTCACAATCAGCACCAGCCCGAACAGGACCAATGCGATCGGCTTCCACAAGGTCTCCCCATCGGCTTGCCGCGGCGTCAGCGCCGGGTCGGCTTCAACCATGGCGGTGGCCCGGTCATAGGCGGCGCTGTGATCACGGCCGAGGCGTTCCTGGCGGTAGGCAAAGACGATGTAGCCGACAAGGCAGGCCAGCAGCGCCAGCCCGGCCACGCGGCTCAACCCCAGCGTATGCCCGCATACGATCAGCGCAAGGGTTGCCGCTACACCCACGCCGCCATCACGCCACAGCGCACTGCGCGGCACCAGCATGGGCGCGATCAGGGCCGATGATCCAAGGATAAGAAGCAGGTTGGCGATATTGGAGCCGGCAATATTGCCCAGCGCAATGCCGGGCGAGCCGGCGAAACTGGCCTGCACGCTGGCCGCCAGTTCCGGCGCGGAGGTGCCCATGCCCACGACGGTCAGGCCCACCAGCATCGGCGATATGCCGACATGCGCGGCGATCCGCACCGCGCCGCGCACCAGAAATTCGCCCCCCAGCACAAGCAGGACAAGACCGGCAACGAGCAGAAGCGAGGTGACGACCATCGAGGCGATGTGCTTTCGGGCAGAGGGGTGGGCGCGGTGTTGGCGCGGTGCCTAGCAGGTGTCAGCCGGCAAAAAAAGAGGCGCCCGGATCGTTCCGGACGCCTCCCGTTTCGTGAAGCCCAAGCGTGGCTTACGAGCTGTAATACATATCGAATTCGACCGGGCTGGGGGTTTGTTCCCAGCGATACACATCGGCCCACTTCAGCTCGATATAGGCTTCGATCTGGTCCTTGGTGAACACATCGCCCTTGAGCAGGAAGTCGTGATCGGCTTCCAGCGAATTGAGCGCTTCACGCAAGCTGCCGCACACGGTCGGCACATTGGCCAGTTCTTCCGGCGGCAGGTCATACAGGTTCTTGTCCATCGCGTCGCCCGGATGGATCTTGTTCTGGATCCCGTCGATGCCGGCCATCAGCAGCGCAGCAAAGCCCAGATAGGGGTTCGCCAGCGGATCGGGGAAGCGGAATTCGACGCGCTTCGCCTTCTCGCCCGAACCATAGGGTATGCGGCACGAGGCCGAGCGGTTGCGGGCCGAATAGGCCAGCAGCACAGGCGCTTCGAAGCCGGGCACCAGGCGCTTGTAGCTGTTGGTGGTCGGGTTGGTGAAGGCGTTGATTGCCTTGGCGTGCTTGATCACCCCGCCGATGTAATACAGGCAGGTTTCCGAAAGGCCCGCATAGCCGTTGCCCGCAAAGGTCGGCTTGCCGTCCTTCCAGATCGACATGTGGGTGTGCATGCCGCTGCCGTTGTCCATGCGGATCGGCTTGGGCATGAAGGTCGCGGTCTTGCCATAGGCATTGGCGACCTGCTGCACGACATACTTGTAAATCTGCACGTTGTCGGCGGTCTTCACCAGCGTGTCGAAGGTGATGCCCAGTTCGTGCTGCGCGCTCGCCACTTCGTGGTGATGCTTGTCCATCGGCAGGCCCATTTCGAGCATGGTCGAAACCATTTCGGCGCGGATGTCGACGCAGTGATCGACCGGCGCAACGGGGAAGTAGCCGCCCTTGGCGCGCGGACGGTGGCCCAGATTGCCGCCTTCATATTCCTTGCCGGTATTGGTCGGCAGTTCGATATCGTCGATGGCAAAGCCCGAACCGGCATAGCCGTCTTCGAAGCGGACATCGTCGAACATGAAGAATTCGGGTTCCGGGCCGACGAACACGGTGTCACCGATGCCGGTGGTCTTGAGATAGGCTTCGGCGCGCTTGGCGGTGGAACGCGGATCGCGGCTGTAGAGTTCGCCGGTCGACGGCTCCACGATGTCGCAGGTGAGGATCAGCATCGGGGTGGCGCTGAACGGATCGATCCAGGCGGCATCCAGATCCGGCTTCAGGATCATGTCGCTCTCGTTGATCGCCTTCCAGCCTTCGATCGACGAGCCGTCAAACATCAGGCCTTCTTCCAGATTGTCTTCGTCAATCGAACCGGCGCAGATGGTCAGATGCTGCCACTTGCCCTTGGGATCGGTAAAGCGCAGGTCGACCCATTCGATCTCTTCTTCCTTGATACGCTTCACGATTTTGGATGCACTCGACATGTCGTTTCCTTCCTTCAGATCACAGGATCATTCGTGTCATGGGCATTGCGAGCAAGGTGCGACCCGGCTCGGCAAAGATATTCAGAGCAAAGGCTCAGATTGCGGCATCGTCCTGTTCGCCCGTGCGGATGCGCAGGGCCCACTGGATTTCGGAGACGAAGATCTTTCCATCGCCGATACGGCCGGTATGCGCAGCGCTGGCAATGGCGTCGACTACGGCCTGCGCCTGGCCATCGGCCACCACAACTTCCAGCTTCACCTTGGGCAGGAAATCCACCACATATTCGGCGCCGCGGTACAGTTCGGTGTGGCCTTTCTGACGGCCGAAGCCCTTCGCCTCGGTCACGGTGATGCCGGACACGCCCACATCGTGCAGCGCTTCCTTCACCTCGTCCAGCTTGAACGGCTTGATGATGGCTTCGATCTTCTTCACGCTTTTGTCCAACTCAATATCGGGGCCGGCGGCCCGGTATAATCTGCCTGCCATGTAGCGCGCGGCGAAACGCGCGCCGGCGTTTACGATCCTTCAAGAATCGTGCCAGCTTTCTGAGCCGGATTAGACAATCGCGCGCAAAACAGGAAGGCGTATTCGCAAGAATGGAATGATTTATGCGCGGCAGCGGAAAGATAATGGCCTGCAAATGATCAAATATTGCCCAATATTTCAGCAATGGCCTGCCTAAATATTGGGCAGGGCTGGGCTTACAGGACCAGTCCGGCGGTTTCCGCGCACCCGCTCATCAGATTGAGCGATTGCACCGCCGCGCCGCTGGCACCCTTGCCCAGATTGTCGAGCATGGCCACCAGCCGCGCCTGGGTGCCATCGGCATTGCCGAGCACGAACAGGTCCAGCCGGTCGCTTGGCCCCATTGATGCGCGCAGCAGCAATTCGTCGGGCGTGTCCTCGCGCACATGCACAACCGGGCTGCCGGAATAGAATGCTTGCAGGGCGGCGCGCAGTTCGGCCGGGGAAGCCGCCGCTGGCATCGCCATGAGCGGCAGAGGGATTTCCACCACCATGCCGCGATGCGCCGGAATCACGGCGGGCGTGAACAGCGGGGGCAAGGCAAGACCGCACTGGGCCTGCATTTCGGGCACGTGCTTGTGCCCCAGTGCCAGCGCATAGCCGCGCCACGCGATGTCGGTATCGGCGGCATACCGTTCGATCAGCGCCTTGCCGCCGCCCGAAAAGCCGGACACGGCATTGCAGGTATAGGGCCAGTCCGCAGGCAGCAGCCCTGCGCGCACCAGCGGGGCGAGCAAGGCGATGAAGCCGGTGGAATAGCAGCCCGGATTGCTCACCCGGTCGGCGCTTGCCACAGCATCGCGCCCCACCACTTCGGGAAAACCATAGGTCCAGCCCGGCGCCACCCGGTGGGCGGTGGAGGCATCGATGATCCGCACCGTGCTGCCTTGCGCCAGGTCCACCGCCTCGCGCGCGGCATCGTCATGCAGGCACAGGATCGCAAAATCGGCGGCGTGCAGCGCGTCGCGCCGCGCGCCGGAGGATTTGCGGCTGGCATCATCGAGGATCAGCAGTTCGAATTCGGCGCGGCCTTTCAGCCGATCGGCAATTTCGAGGCCGGTTGTCCCCGCCGCGCCATCGATGAAAACGCGCGAGCCCATCAGGATACCGGCTCCAGCCGGTCGATGTGGATATAGCCCACCGGCCCGTCGAGCGAAAGGCAACCCCAGGCCCATTGTCCGGTAATGTCGAGCAGCTCGAAGCTGTCGCCCTCGGCCAGCTCTGCCACCACAGCCGCATCGGCCTTGGATGCCGCCATCAGCTGAGCGCCGCCCGGCATCACGATGCGCGGCTGGGGCACGGCATAATGCGGCACGAAATAGCGCCCCGCGAGGCCGATATGCGCCAGGTCCCCCCGGATCGGCACGCGCGTCTCGTCGGGCTTCGGCATCGGCCCGGCCAGCATATACGGCCCCTGCGGATGCGTGGCGGAAGGGTCAGAGAACGAACTTCTGGTCACGTGTGCCAAATTACCTGCAAGATTGCCTGGCAGGCGCTTAGACGCGGGCGCGGCCAAGGGCAAGTTTGCGTGGGGCCGTCTGCGCGCATGGCGTTAACCGTATCGCCCCTTCAGCATATGGAATGCCGCGCGAAGGCCCAGCGCCGCGCCGCCTTTTGGGCGGCCGGGCCGTGCGGTGGGACGCCAGGCGAAAGTGTCGAAATGCGCCCAATCGATCCCGTCTCCCACGAACCGGTCGAGGAAGCTGGCCGCCACACTGGCCCCTGCAAAGCCGTTGCTGTGCGTGTTGTTGAGATCGGCAATGTCCGAGGCGAGATATTCGGCATAGGGCGCGTGCAGCGGCAGGCGCCAGCACGGATCGTCCTGCGCGCGTCCAGCGGCCAGCAGTTCATCCGCCGTCTTGTCCTCACGCGTGAACAGCGCAGGCAAATCCGGCCCCACCGCAACGCGGGCCGCGCCTGTCAGCGTGGCAAAGTCGAGGATCAGTTCGGGCGATCCCTCGCTGGCATAAGTCAGCGCATCGCCCAGGATCAGGCGTCCCTCGGCATCAGTATTGCCGATTTCCACGGTGAGGCCCTTGCGGCTTTTCAGCACGTCTCCGGGGCGGAAGGCATTGCCCGAAATCGCGTTCTCCACCGCGGGCACGAGGCATTGCAGGCGCACTTTCAGCCCCGCCTGCATGACAAGTTCGGACAGCGCCAGCGCGTGCGCCGCGCCGCCCATGTCCTTTTTCATCAGCAGCATTCCGGATGCCGGCTTGATGTCCAGCCCGCCGGTATCGAAGGACACGCCCTTGCCCACGATGGCGACGCGCGGGTGGCTGTCCTCGCCCCAGTTCAGCTCGATCAGCCGGGGTGCATGTTCGCGCGCGGCGGCGCGGCCCACCGCGTGCACCATGGGAAAGCCGGTTTCCAGCGCATCGCCGCGCACAACGGCAAAGCTGGCGCCATGCGCCTCGGCAATGCGGCGTGCTTCGCCCTCGATCGCTTCCGGCCCCATGTCCTCGGCGGGCGTATTGACCATGTCGGCCACGAGCGCGCAGGCGCGCACTTCGGCCATGCAGGAGGGGATCTTCCCGACCTCGCCGGTGAGCAGGATGCGCGGGCCGGGCGCATCCGCCGGGGCCGCGCGGTAGCGAGTGAAGCGGTATTGCGCGCTCTGCCAGCCAAACATGGCCGGCCCGGCTTGCGCATTGGCAAGGCGGTATGTGCCTTCCGGCAGGACCTCGGCACATTTGGCAAGGCACCAGCTGTTCAGCGCCTGCGGATCGGCCACGCCTGCCAGCACAAACCAGCGCTCGCCATCGGGGACCACGGCGACCTGTCCCGCTGCGCCTGTGAATTTCTGCCCCGCCAGCAAGGCGCGCTGCGGGCCGCTGAGGCCGCGCGCGAATTCGGGCAGGCTGTCCTTGGTGACAAGGTGGATCGCGGCGGCATCCTGCCCACGATCCGGCTGGATCAGATCATCTTTATCGCTCATAAGGCCGCTTGTGCCCCGGTCGGGGCGGTTTGAAAAGGCAATCGAGAAGAGAATGATGAGGGTTTGTGCGGGGATGGTTGCGGCGGCCTTGTTGGCATCATGCCGGGAATCGCCTCCTCCACCGCCGGAGCCGACGCCCACCGTTTCGGCCACCGCAACCGCCAGCGCGACGCCCGAACCCAGCGGCGCGCGCAGCGTGGCGGAAGAGACGGACGATTTCCTGTTCGAATATGCCTATCCCGCCGAAGCCGGGAATATCCCGGCGCTCGCTATCCTGCTCGATGCGCGGCTGACGCGCGCCCGCGCCAGTCTGGCGCGCGAGGCGGCGGAAGGGCGCGCGGCGGCGCGCGACAACGGCTTTCCCTTCAACAAATATTCCACCGGCATCACCTGGGCGGTGGTGACCGATACGCCGCGCTTCCTCAGCCTGTCGGCGCAGATCACGTCCTATACCGGCGGCGCGCACGGCAATGCCGGGTTCGATGCGCTGGTGTGGGACCGGGAGGCGGACAAGGCGCTGAAGCCGGAAGAGTTCTTTACCTCGATCGAGGCGCTGGACGACGCGATCGGCACGCGTCTGTGCGATATGCTGCAACGCGAACGCAGCGCGCGACGCGGCGGCGAGAAGCTGGGCGGGCAGTTCGACGACTGTGTGAAGCTGGCCGACACAACCCTGCTGCTCGGTTCCAGCAATGGCCGCGCCTTCAACCGGCTGGGCGTGATGATGGGGCCATATGTGGCCGGGCCCTATGCCGAAGGCACCTATGAATTCACCGTGCCGGTCGATGCCAAGGTGATTGCCACGGTAAAAGAGGAATACCGCAGCGCCTTTGCCCCCTCTCGCAATTCGGGCGCATAGGCGCTACATCCTTGCCCATGGTCGAATATCAGCACGTAACCGCCGACATGTCCGTCTACCGCGACGGCACGATCAAGCTGCACGGGCCCGAAGGCTTCGAAGGGATGCGCCGTGCCGGGAGGCTGGCGGCGGAAATCCTCGACGAGCTGACCACCTTCATCGTCCCCGGCGTCTCCACGCAGGCGATTGACGACAAGGTGCGCGGGCTGATGCTGGACGGCGGCGCGGTGCCCGCAACGCTCGGCTATCGCGGCTTTACCCATTCGTGCTGCACTTCGATCAACCATGTCGTGTGCCACGGGATTCCCGGCCCCAAGGTGCTGAAGGATGGCGACATCGTGAATGTCGATGTCACCCCGCTGCTCGACGGCTGGCACGGCGATACCAGCCGGATGTATCTGGTGGGCGATGTGGCGCTGAAGGCGCGGCGGCTGGTCGATGTGACCTATGAATGCCTGATGATCGGCGTGAACATGGCTCGCCCCGGCGTCCGGCTGGGGGATATTGGCGCGGCGATTCAGGCCCATGCCGAAAGCCACCGTTACGGCGTGGTGCGCGAGTTCTGCGGGCACGGCCTTGGCCGCCTGTTCCACGATGCGCCCGAAGTGGTCCATGCCGGCCGCCCCGGCACCGGGCCGGAATTGCGCGCGGGCATGTTCCTGACGATCGAGCCGATGATCAATCTGGGCAAGGCGCCCGTGAAGATGCTGAGCGACGGCTGGACGGCGGTCACGCGCGACAAATCGCTGAGCGCACAGTTCGAACATTCGATCGGCATTACCGAGGATGGCTGCGAGATCTTCACGCTCAGCCCCAAGGGGCTGCACAAGCCGCCTTACTGAAGGCCGTCCCATTGACGAGGGTCAAGGCACGGGCGCCGGAGTGAGGATAAGCATCCGGCCGGATCAATCGAGAGGACTGCCATGAAACTTCGTCTTGCTGTCGCCGCTGCTGCCCTTGCCTTTCTCACTCTGCCTGCTGCCGCTTCGGCGCAGGGCGATGCATCGGTGCAGGAACTGGCGAACCGTTGGACAGCGGCCTATAATTCGATGGATATTCCGGCGCTTGCACGCCTCTATTCGGACAATGCGGAGCTGTATATCCACCGCGAGGGGCGCATCATTGGCCAAGCCGCCATTGGCGATTACTGGGCCGCCGACGTGCAGCGCGCGCATCCCATTACCGTCCTCCATGTCACCGATTCGGTGGTGGATGCGGAAATGATGCTGGTGCACGGCAATTACCAGGTGCTTGACCGCAATACCGGGGTGCCGCTGGGCGGTGGGCGCTTTGCACATATCTGGGTGCTGGACGAAGACGGCTGGGTGCTCGACCGCGATGTGTGGGTGGACCGCAGCCAATGAGGCGAGACATAGCCCTGCTTGGTGCGGTTTCTACCGGTCTGGCGGCGTGCCAGCCTCTGCCTACGGCGCAGGGATCGGCGGCGCCTCCGCATCGGGATGTGCTGGCCTTTGCGCAGGCGGCCTGCGGGGGATGCCATGCGGTGGAAGCCGATGCGATCTCCCCCGTTGCCGAGGCGCCCGAATGGCCGCGCATCGTGAATACCGCGGGATTGACGCGCGATAGCTTGCGCACATGGCTGGTGGATGCGCACAATTACCCGGAAGAGATGGATTTTACGCTCGACCCGCCGCAGGTGGATGATCTGGTCGATTACATGCTCACCCTGCAGCGTGCTGATTACCGCCCGCCCAGCCTTTGAGGTCCAGCGTTTAGCCTTCGCGCGCGGCGCGGATCGCGGCACCGCCGGCAAAGGGGGCAATCGCCACCAGCAGCAGGCTGATCGCAGCGGTCAGGGCAAGGCCGCCTTCTCCCCCGGTGGAAAGACTGCCCGCGCCGAATACCAGCAGCGGCACGGCGAGCGGGATCACCAGCAGGCCCGCCAGCGCCGCCCCTCCGCCGCGCAGGCTTGTGGTGACAGCGGCGATGATGATGCCGATGGCGGCCAGCCCCGGCGTTCCCGCGAGCAGGCCCAGTTCCACTATGCGCAGCGTCTCCCCGTCAATCCCCACCAGCGCGGAGGCGGGCAGGGCAGCCAGCATGATGAAGGGGCCAAAGCTGAGCCAATGCGCCACCATCCGCACCGCGACCACGACCTCTTCCGAAATGCCGCGCAGCGCCCATTGATCGAAAAAGCCCTGTTCGAGATCGGGCGCCAGCAGCCGGTCGAGCGGCAGGATCGCCGCCAGCAGCGCGGCGACCCAGATCACCCCGCCGCCCGTGCGGGCCAGCAAGGTCGGGTTCGGCCCGACGGCAAAGGGATAGAGCATCGCCACCGCCAGAAAGAACAGCAGCGGCAGCAAGGTGCCTCCGCCGCGCATCCCCGGCAGCAGCCGCGCCAGATCGCGCCAGAACAGGGCGGCGAGCAGCTTCACCGGGCAAACTCCTGCAATTCGAGCCGCATAAGGCCGGGTATGGCGAAAGGCTGATGGCTGGCGATCAGGGCGATGCCGCCGTTTTCGCAATGCCGGGCCACCAGCGCCTGCACCATTTCCACCGCCGCCGCGTCCAGCCCGTTGAGCGGTTCGTCGAGCAGCCAGATCGGTGCCGCCTGCCCGATCAGCCGGGCGAGCGCCGCGCGCTTTCGCTGGCCGGTGGAAAGATACCGCACCGGCACATCCAAAAGGTCGGCAAGGCCCAGTTCCTCCAAAGGGACAGAAGCGGGGTCTAACTTGCCCCAGAAGGCGAGAGCGGGGCCGAGCGGCTGGTGTTCGTCCAGGGCGGGGCGCTCATCCAGAAGGCCGGCCATGCCCACCCGCTCCACACTGCCGGCAAAGGGCCGCGCAAGGCCCGCCAGCAGCCGGATAAGGCTGGATTTGCCAAGGCCATTCGGCCCCGCCACATGGCAGGCCTGCCCGCCCTTGAGTTCCAGCGACAGCCCGGCAAACAGCACACGGTCGCCCCGGCGGCAGGCAAGGTTGGCGGCGGTGATCCGGCAGGCTTCCATTGGCCGCAGCGTTAGGGCAAGCTCCCCCGCTCGACAAGCAAGCAGAAGGAACGCCTGTGAACCCCCTGACCGCAGAGGAAAGCGCCGCCGCGCTTGCCAAGCTTCCCGGCTGGACCCTGCGCGGCGATGGCAAGGCGATTGCGCGCCAGTTTGCGTTCCCCGATTTCCGCGCCGCCTTCGGCTTCATGGCGCAGGTGGCGCTGTTGGCGGAAAAGCAGGATCACCACCCCGAATGGAGCAATGTCTACAACAAGGTGGACATCACGCTGACCACGCATGACGCGGGTGGTTTGACCCAGCGCGACATACGGCTGGCCGCAGCGATAAACAAAATCGCCTAAAGCCCCGCAATAAACTCGCGCCCCGCCGGGATCTGCGCGGTGGAGGCGGCGAGTTCCCCTGCCATCGGCTCGCACCGGCCGCCGAGATTGGTCGCCAGAAACCCCTCGACCACGGCATTGAACGCGATCGAGTTTTCCGGCCGGGCAAAGCCGTGCCCTTCATCGGGGAACAACACATAAGTCACCGGGATGCCGTGCCCCTGCATTGCGGCGACGATCTGGTCGCTCTCGCTCTGCTTCACGCGCGGATCGTTGGCGCCCTGCCCGATCAGCAGCGGGCGCACGATCTTGTCCGCCCGGTGGATGGGGCTGCAATCCTTCAGCAATTGCAGGCCTTCCGGCGTGGTCGGATCGCCCATCCGCTCGTGAAACTGCTTGACCAGCGGTGCCCAATAGGGCGGGATCGTTTCCAGCAGCGTTTCGAGGTTCGACGGCCCGACAATATCCACCCCGCAGGCGAACAGTTCGGGCGTGTAGGTGAGGCCCACCAAAGTGGCATAACCACCATAGCTGCCCCCCATGATCGCCACCTTGCCCGCATCGGCAATGCCGCGCGAAACCGCCCATTCCATTGCATCGACCAGATCGTCATGCATGGCGCGTGACCACTGCAAATTGCCCGCATTGATGAAGTTCTTGCCGAAACCGGTGGAGCCGCGGAAATTGACCGACAGCACGCCGTAGCCCCGGTTCGCCAGCCATTGATGCGTGCGGTTGAAGCCATAGGCATCGCGCGCCCACGGCCCGCCATGCACCAGCAGCACCAGCGGCACGGGCGCATCCGGCACCCCGTCGCCATCCGCATCGCTGGCCGGCGGCAGCGTGAGGTAGGACGGCAGCACCAGCCCGTCGCGCGCGGCAATTTCCAGCGTATGCATCGGCTGCAAGGGCGCGCCTTCCAGCGCGGGCTTGGTGACATAGAACAGGCGCAGCGAATCCTTCGCCCGGTCATACAGGAAGCAGCGCACCGGCGCGGTCAGCGGGTCGTTCCACACCAGCCATTTGGTGTCGTCATCGCTGCGCGACAGCACGCCGAAATCGCCATCCAGCTGTGCGCGCAGCCAGTCGAAGGACGATCCGATGCCTTCATCGATGCAATGCCATTCGGTGCGCAGGTAAGTGACGCCGAAGGCCTGCACCACGCCTGTTTTCGCATGGCGCAGCGTGCCGCCAATATCTGCGCGGGCATCTTCGGCCAGCAGCGTGCGCGTGCCCGTGGCGGTGTCTTCTTCAAACAGAGCGGCGGTATCGCGGCCCCGGCTGTCGAGCCAGTAGAGGATGCTGCCATCGGTGGTGTAGCCTGCCAGATGCGTGGTGAGCGCATCGTCCATCGGGATGACTTCGCGAGGGCGTTCGGCAATCACGCCATCAATGATTTCGTGCAGATCGGTGCCGCCCGCTTCGTTCTGCCGCATGGCCCAGCGCAGCGTCAGGCTGTCATCGGTTTCAAAGCCGGCCCAGGCGTTGTTTTCCAGCACCAGTTCCAGCGCGCCGGTGGTGAGATTGAGCGACCAGACATCGTGCCATTGCGGATCGCGGTTGTTGAGGCCCACCAGAATCCGGTCCTTGATCGTCTCGGACCCGCCGACAATCTGCACGCGGGTATTCTCGAACGGGGTGAGGCACGTCTCCTCAGCCGTTGCGACATCGACCTTGTAGAGCAGGTAATTCTCGTCCCCCGCCTTGTCCTGCACATAGAGGATCGCGCTGGAATCGGGCGACCAGAAATATTGCGGGATCGGGCGGTCCTTCGCGCTGGTCATCCGGCGCGCGGAATCGGGATCGATGAAGGGCGCCATGAAGACATTCATCACGCCTTCCCACGGCGCCATCCAGCTGAGCCACTGGCCATCCGGGCTGATCTGCCCGCCCGACCGCTCCGGATTGCCGAACAGCACATCGCGCGGGATCAGGGGAATATCGGCGACGAGGTCGGCGGCGGTGGTGGTCATGGGTGCTCCGGCTGATAAGACGTTACGCCGTGGCAGGTAGGGAGCGACGCGGCCCAAGGGAAGGGCGCGCGGCGTAAAAGCGCGGGATTGTGGGAGTAGGCGGGGCGACGGAGTGGGGATGGCCGCTTTCGGGTTTACGCTATGACCCCGGATTTGACTGGAAGTGGGGTGGTTAGCGGACATTCCGCTCACAGCTAGTCGGTAACCCTGATTTGTACCGAAGCCCCTTCGGGAAGGTCGTTCAATTTCCGGTGGATGTCCGCCATTCCGACAAATTGTTCCCTCACCGGCACGACGAACATGTTTTCCGTGTCATACTTGCCCTCAGCAAAGATCGGCAGGATTGTGAACCCATAGCATTCACCGACTGCGGGTCTTTTGCCAGCTGCGCGGAGCCGCTCCACGAGAGGAGGGAGGAACCACTCGTCAATTAGGTCAGGTGACGACCTTATCATCTCCTCGAACTGGACGCGAGTTCTGGCAACCTGCTCGGCCAAGCCGGTGCCGGTATCGAGCCAATGCACCTCGCCGTTCGGCTTCTCTAGAAAAACACCTGCCACCATCGAGCAAACGATTGGCTCCCAAGGCTCCGGAACAAGCCATGACCATGCCCTGCCAGCTTCCCGTGCGATGTTCGGTTGCAGTTGAAACGCAATGTCTTGCCAGTTGATACTCACAGATCCTCCGACGACCGGGTAGAGCAACGTGCATAATGTCCGCAACGGGGTCGTAAGCTGATCGGCAACTCTTGCCCCGCAACTGCTGCTTGCGGCCAAACCCTCACACCGGCTCGCGGCTGGCCGCATACCAATGCCATGTAAAAATCGCCACCGCGCCGCGGTGCGGGCGCCATTGTTCTGCCAGCAGGCGGGTGGTCTTTTCGTCGGGCCGTGCGTCCAGCCCCAATATCCCGCCCAGCGCCGCCATCACCGCCAGATCGCCTGCGGGCCAGATGTCGGGCCGCCCTTCGGCGAACAGCAGGTAGATTTCGGCGGACCAGCGGCCCACGCCCTTGATACGGGTCAGCTCGGCAATCGCGGCTTCGTCATCGGCAGGCAGATTGCTGAAATCGAGGCCGCCCTCGACCAGTTCGCACAAGGAGCGGGCATAGGCCTGTTTCTGCCGCGACAGGCCGCAGGCGCGCAGTGTGTCATAATCACGGGCGAGCAGATCGGCGGCGCGCATATCGCGGCCCAGTTCGGCCTCCAGCTTGGCCCACATCGCATTCGCCGCCGCAACCGATACCTGCTGGCCCACAATGGTGCGCAGCAAGGTGTGCCAGCCGCGCGGGCGCAAGCGCGGGGTGGGGTAGCCTGCCTCCTCCACCGCGCGCGCAATCGCAGGCTCGCGCGCGGCAACCCAATCGAGGCTCTCTTTGATCTGTGCTGCACTAAGGCCCATATCGCCCATCCTTTGGCTCATCTTGCGAAACGCGGTCCGATTGCCTAGCTGCGCATCTCGCATCACTGCGAAAACGCAATGCCACAGGATAGGTGCCCATGCCCAAGCTGATCGTCGTCAACCGTGCCGGGGAAGAACGCGCCGTGGAGGCTGGCGATGGCCTGACCGTGATGGAAGCCATTCGCGACAACGGCTTTGACGAATTGCTGGCTTTGTGCGGCGGGTGCTGTTCCTGCGCCACCTGCCATGTCCATGTCGATCCGGCCTTTGCCGATAAGCTTCCGCCGATGAGCGAGGACGAGAACGACCTGCTCGATTCGAGCGATCACCGCGTGGCGACCAGCCGGCTGTCGTGCCAGATTCCCTTCACGGCGGAACTGGACGGGATTCGCGTCACCATCGCGCCCGAAGATTGATTTGCGCGCCGCCGCCATTGGGCTTAACCCCCTTGCCATGACCACCGCCACTGCCCGCACCAAAACGCTTGACCTGATCGGCAATACGCCGATCGTGCTGCTCGAAGGCCCCAGCAAGGCCGCGGGCTGCGAGATCTGGGGCAAGTGCGAATTCGCCAATCCCGGCGCATCGGTGAAAGACCGCGCGGCGCTGTGGATCATCCGCGATGCCGAGGCGCGCGGCGAGCTTCTGCCTGGCGGCACGGTGGTCGAAGGCACGGCGGGCAATACCGGCATCGGCATTGCGCTGGTCGCCAATGCGCTGGGCTACAGGACGATCATCGTCATGCCCGACAACCAGTCCAAGGAAAAGATGGACACGCTGCGCGCGCTGGGCGCGGAACTGGTGCTGGTGCCGCCGACCAAGTTTGCCGATCCCAACCACTTTGTTCACACCAGCCGCCGTCTGGCCGAGGAAACGCCGGGCGCGGTTTGGGCGAACCAGTTCGACAATGTGGCCAACCGGCGTGCGCATATTGATGCGACCGCGCCTGAAATCTGGGAGCAATTGGGCGGGCGCATCGATGGCTTTACCTGCGCGGTGGGCACCGGCGGCACGCTGGCAGGCACCGGCATGGGGCTGAAGGCGTTTGACGAGAACATTCGCATTGCGCTGACCGATCCGCACGGCGCGGCGCTGTTCAATTACTACGCCCACGGGGAGCTTAAGGCCGAAGGCTCCTCGGTTGCCGAAGGGATCGGGCAGGGGCGCATCACCGCCAATCTGGAAGGTGCCCCGATCGATACGCAGTTCCGCATTTCCGACGAGGAAGGGCTAGTCTGGGTCGCGCGGTTGCTGCGCGAGGAAGGGCTGTGCCTTGGCCTGTCGAGCGGGATCAATGTGGCCGGCGCGGTGGAACTGGGCCGGCAATTGGTGGCCGAGGGGCGCGAAAATCCGCGCGTGGCCACGATCCTGTGCGACACCGGTTTCCGTTACCTGTCGAGCCTCTACAACGCCGACTGGCTGCGCGCCAAGAATCTGCCGGTTTTCGACTGGCTAGGTTAATCTGCGGGCGTTAGGATGCCGCCGATGGCATTCGATCCTCACCAGATATTGCGGGGCGGCGCGGCTGCGCGGCGGGATGACGCGGCCGAGGCAAGCCTGGCGCAGCCCTTGGCGGGGACGCGCCGTCAGCGCATCCAGCGCCTGCAATTTGGCGTGTTCGGCCTGGCGGCCGTGCTGCTGATGGTGGGGCTGGCCAATATCATCATTGCCAGTGTACAGGAAAACCGCGCCGCCTTGCCCGAAGAACTGCCTCCGGTGCAGAACGAGGATGTGCCGCGCCCGCGCGATCCGCTGGCCAATGCGGGCGTGGTTCCCGAATTGCCTGCGGGCACCGTGGGAGAGCCTGGCGCTGCCACGGCTTCGATGGGCACCGATCCTGCCGCTGTCGGCCCTGCTGCCCCTGTGTCGACCAATGCGCCGGGCAATTAGGGCCGCTTTTGCGGCGGGCAGCGCGCTGCTTGCGGGCCTGTCCGTGTCGGTTCTGGCGCAGGATAGCGCACAGGATACGGCCGAACCTCGCCCCGTGCTGGCACTGATGGGCACGATCCCGATCTATTGGGGCGAAGCGGACGGGTTGACCGAAATGCTTTTACCTGTCCAAATTGCTCCGGACGGCGACCACGACCACGCGAATGACCAGGGGCATGACCACGCGCCGGGGCGCTCCCATGCGCATCGGCAGGGGCACACCCATTGGGCACGCGGCGTGCTGGAGGCGCAGTTCGCGCTCGTCCCGGTCAGCTATCTCTCGGCAGAGGCGCTGGCCGCGCATACCGCCTTGCTGCTCGCGCAGCCGCGCGCGCTGACGGCGGAGGAGAATGTTGCTCTGGATGGCTGGGTGCGGGCCGGGGGCAGGGTGCTGCTGTTTGCCGACCCGATGATGACCGGGGAAAGCCGGTTTGCGCTGGGCGACCGACGACGGCCGCAGGATGTGGCGCTGCTCTCGCCCATTCTGACGCATTGGGGGCTGGAATTGCTGTTCGACGATGAACAGCAAGGCGGGCTGCGTTTTCTGGGAGAGGACGGGCTTGGCACTGATGGCGGGCACTTTCCCGTCAACCTTACCGGAACATGGCGCAGCAGCAATGCCGATTGCCGGTTGTCGCATGGCGATGTGGTGGTGACCTGCCGATTGGGAGACGGTGCCGCCGTTCTGGTTGCCGATGCTGCAATTCTCGACATCGATGGCCCTTACCCCGGCGCGGCAGAAGGTTTGCTGGCCTTGAGTGCGGCATTTGCGGGAGAGGTTGGGGAAATTGCGGGAAACGGTGCGTTTGCCGCTTTGGCAGCCCGCGAAACTGGCGGAAATCCGGGCATTTCCGGCGCACCGCCTGACGCCCGAAGCGGCACGGGGCCACCATAGAATCCACAGGATTCCATGGATTTGCGGGCTAATCCCCAAAAATCCCGCATTTTCCCCTTCCATACCGCATTTGCCCGCGTTACAACGGCCTCAATCGGACAGGCCACCCGCGTTGCATCCTGATTCCTGACGGACGGATGGACGGGCCGCGCACCTGCGCGGCACGGCGCGGGAGGGGTTTGTCTCCGGGATGGCGCAACACCCGCCAGTGGGGGAACTGGCCAGTTGGGGGACGGGCTTGGCTCAGGGGCTTGCAGGATACGGAGGACAGGGCTTCTCGCTTCGCGGCGAGAAGGATCGCTTCGTGCTGCCCCCCAAACTGCGCAACACCATTGCTGAACGCTCCGGCCAGCGCGTGCTGTGCATCGGTGTGCACGAAAAATGGCCCTGCCTTACCGGCTTCGGCAAGGAGCGCGAGGAGGATTTCGCCCGCATCCTCGACCGCGAGGAAAAACGCCGCACCGATCTGGGGCAGGAGTTCGACCGCGCTGCCTATATGCTGAACCTGTGGGATTTCGAGGAAGCGCCCTTTGATGCCAGCGGCCGCTTCGTCCTGCCCGCTGTGTCTGGCCAATTGGGCGGCATTGGCAACGCGCTCTATTTTCAGGGCGCGGGCGATTACATCACCATCTGGAACCCCGAAACGCTGCTGGCGCAGACCGATCCGGTCTTTGCCGGGCCGCAGGCGCGTTGCCGTGCGGAGATGGCGAACGCCAAGGGGAAGGGCAAGTGACGGCTGCTCCGCACATTCCCGTCCTGCTCGATGAAGTGCTGGCCGCGCTTGCCATCCGGCCGGGCGAGGTGGTGATCGACGCAACCTTTGGTGCGGGCGGATATACCCGCGCTTTTCTCGACGCGGGCGCCATCGTCCACGCATTCGACCGCGATCCCGATGCGATTGCCGCCGGCGCAGGCTGGCCCGAAACGCGCGAAGACCCGCCCCGGCTGGTGCTGCATCCGCGCCGCTTTTCCGAAATGGTCGATGCCATGGCCGAGGCGGGCATTTCGCAGGTCGATTGCGTGGCGATGGATATCGGCGTCTCCTCGATGCAGCTCGATCAGGCCGAGCGCGGATTCGCCTTCAGCCAGGAAGGCCCGCTGTCGATGCGCATGGATCGCGGCCATCCCGATGCCGCCGATTTCCTGAACAGCGCGGACGAGGGCGAGATTGCCGATGTGCTGTATCTTTATGGCGAGGAGCGCCAGTCGCGCCGCGTGGCCCGCGCCATTGTCGCTGCTCGCCCGCTATCCACCACTACGCAGCTCGCCGAAGTGGTGCGCCGCGCGCTCGGCTACCGCGCCGGTGCGCCGAAAGACCCGGCCACGCGCAGTTTCCAGGCGATC
The DNA here is from genome assembly GCF_037154155.1 of Alteraurantiacibacter lauratis. NCBI lineage: Bacteria > Pseudomonadati > Pseudomonadota > Alphaproteobacteria > Sphingomonadales > Erythrobacteraceae > Alteraurantiacibacter > Alteraurantiacibacter lauratis. The sequence goes on along the minus strand of NZ_JBANRN010000004.1, from coordinate 211,343 downwards.
CGCATCCATGTGAATGGCGAGCTCGACGAGCTGGAGCAGGGGCTGGCCGGTGCGGAGGCTTTGCTGCGCGAAGGTGGGCGGCTGGCCGTGGTCAGCTTCCACAGCCTGGAAGACCGCATCGTGAAGCAGTTTCTGCGCGATGCCGCCAATGCCAAGGCGGGCGGATCGCGCCATCTGCCGGTGCAGGCGCCTGCCGCGCCCGCACGCTTTGCCCGTGTGTCGAAGGCGATCCGCCCTTCTGACGCCGAAATTGCCCGCAATCCGCGTGCCCGTTCCGCCACCCTGCGCAGCGCCACGCGCACCTCCGCTCCCACTCTCTTGCCCAAAGGACAGGCCGCATGACCCCGCAAGCCCGCCTTCGCCGCATTGGATGGTTCGCCTTGATGGCCGTATGCACCGCGCTGTATGGCGTGCTGCATTTTCAGGTCTGGTCGGTGGCAAGCGAGGTGAAGAAGGCCGAGCGGCGGATCGTGATGCTGGAACAGGGCAACCAGCTGCGCGAGACCGAATTCCTCACCCGCTCCAGCCAGGTGCAACTCGCGGCGTGGAACCGGGTGGATTTCGGTTACAGCGCACCCAGGGCCGACCAGTTCATCGATGGCGAACGGCAGCTGGCGCAATTTGCCTCCGCGCGCAGCAGCGATCTGCCTGAACCGATCCGTCTGGCAGGGTTCAATGCGGATGAAGAGGCCGAGCCTTTTCCGCAGCTTGTTTCCCCGATCACCGGAAAGCCGGTAGATGTGGCCTTGATCGATCCGGCTGCCGATGATGACAGAGGCAGAGTGATCCTGTCGGCCGCGTCGGGCGCTGGCGGCAAGCCGGTGCGCATTCCGTTGAGCAGTCGTTCCGCAACCGGCGCGGTAGTGCGTATCGCCCTTGGCGGAGTGCGTCCCTGATGGCGTCGCAACCCAGCTTTGCCGCGCAATCCCGCCGCTTTGCGGGTGGACGTGTGCGGCTGGTGGATTACCGGCGCAAATCGCTGCTCACCGCGCGGCTGCGCGTGCTGATGATTGCCGCGGGCTTCCTTTTCATCGCCACAGCCGCCATGGCGCGGATCACCTGGCTGGGGACAGTGCAGCCCGCCCCGTCCGAAATCAGCATGGCCGAAGCCTTGCTGCCGCCCCGCGGCGAGCTGACCGATCGCAACGGCGTGCCGCTGGCCCGTGCCTTCCCCGCCTATGCGCTCTGGTTCAACCCGCGCGCGATGGACGATGGCGGGTCGCCGCTGGTGCGACCGGTGGAGGATGTGGCACGCGATCTGGCGGCGATCTTCCCCGATCTCGATCCGGCCGAAATAAAGGCGAAATTGCGCAGCAACCGGGGCAGTTATATCCGCCGCCGCGTGCTGCCCGAAGATGCCAACAAGGTGATGGCGCTGGGCGAACTGGCGCTGGAACTGCCGCGCGAGACCGATCGCTATTACCCGCAAGGCTCGCTTGCCGCGCATGTGCTGGGCTTTGTGCAGGACGGGAAGGGTCATGTCGGGATGGAGGAAGTGCTCAACGCCCGCCTGACCGATCCGGCGCAGCGTTCGCGTCCGGTCGCCCTGTCGATCGATGTGCGCGTGCAGGGCGCGCTGGAGGACGAACTGTCCCGCGGTATGCTGGCGGTGGAAGCGCTTGGCGCGGCGGGGATCGTGCTGGATGTGGACAGCGGCGAAGTGCTCGCCATGGCCTCGTTTCCCGAATTCGATCCCAATTCGGTGAAGCCCAGCGACCTCACCGTCTCCCCCGAACTGGCCGCACAGGGCGTGATGCCTGCCGCCTTCAACCGGGTGACCAACCAGGTTTACGAGCTTGGCTCCACCTTCAAGCCGCTCACCGTTGCGGCGGCGATCGATGCGGGCTCGATCACCAATCTGGCGCGCCCCTATCAGTCGAGTCAGCCGGTGCGCATTGGCGGCCACCAGATCCGGGACAGCCACCCCATCGGCGCCTATCTCAACGCGCCGCAATCGCTCATCCATTCCTCCAACATCGTCACCGCGCAGATCGCCGACGAGCTGGGGCCGGATGTGCTGCGCCGCTACATGATGGAACTGGGCTTCAACGAACGGCCCTATATCGAGCTGCCGGGGCGGGGCTTTCCCTTGTGGCCCAAGGGCAACTGGCCGCGCATTACCGGCATGACGGTAGGATTTGGTCATGGCGTCGCGGTCACGCCGCTGCACCTCGCCAGCGCTTACGCCGCGATGGTAAACGGCGGTATCTGGCGCCCGGCCACCCTGCAGAAGCTGGAGCCGGGCATGGCCCCGCGCGGCCGCCGCGTGTTCAAATCGAGCACCAGCGCGCGGATGAACCAGCTGATGCGGATGATCTCGGTCTATGGCACGGGCCGCAACGCCAATGCGCCCGGCTTCCGCGTGGGCGGCAAGACAGGTTCGGCCGAAAAGCCGGGTGCGGGCGGATACCGCCGGTCGTCGCTGGTGGCGACCTTTGCCGCGGCGTTCCCGATGGACCGCCCGCGCTATGTCGTGATCGTGATGCTGGACGAGCCGAAGGGCACCGCAGCCAGTTCCTATCAGCGCACCGCCGCCTGGAACGCTGCACCCATTGTGGGGCGCCTGATCCCGCGCATTGGCCCGCAACTGGGCGTGCTGCCGGATGAAACGCGCGACATCGACCTGACCGACCTGGCCCCGCTGGTGGGCGGCGGAGAACATTGATGCGGCTGGCTCAGCTGGCGGCGGCGCTAGGTCAGGATGCCGGAGAGGCAGGCCGCGCCACCGTCACCGGATTTGCCATCGATCACCGCAAGGTTGCGCCGGGTAATGTGTTCGGCGCATTTCAGGGCGCAGCGGTCAACGGCGAGGATTTCATCCCTGCCGCAATTGCCGCAGGGGCTATCGCCGTTGTTGCGCGGCCAGAGGCGAAGGTCGAAGGCGCGCTGCATCTGGCCGATCCAAATCCGCGCCGCGCCTTTGCGAAGGCTGCCGCACCGTTCTTCCAGCCGGTGCCGCGCGTGGTTGCTGCGGTGACGGGCACGAATGGCAAGACATCCTGTGTCGAAATGCTGCGCCAGATCTGGCGGATGTGCGGCCATTCTGCCGCCAGCATCGGCACGCTGGGCGTCACCACGCAGGACGGCAGCGTCTCCACCGGTCTGACCACGCCCGACATCGTCACCTTCTTCCATAATGTATCGGGCCTTGCGCGCGAGGGCGTGACGCATCTGGCTTACGAGGCGTCGAGCCATGGGCTGGCGCAATACCGCAACGAAGGCGTGCCGGTGATGGCGGGGGCCTTCACCAATCTGTCGCGCGATCACCTCGATTATCACGGAACGATGGAGGAGTATTTCGCCGCCAAGATGCGGCTGTTTGCCGAAGTGGTGCAGGATGGCGGACACGCAGTCGTCTGGGCGGATGATGCATGGTCGGCCCGCGCCAATGCGGCAGTGATGGCGCGTGGCCTGACGCTGTTTTCGGTCGGCGAGGCAGGGGAAAGCTTGCGCCTGCTTTCGCGGAAACCCGGCCAATTGGGGCAGGAACTTGCCATTGTCTATGAAGGCGAGACGCACCGGGTCAATCTGCCGCTGATCGGAGCCTATCAGGCGGCTAACGCATTGGTCGCTGCGGGCCTTGCGCTGGTCACGGGATGTGAAGCGGCGCGTGTGTTCGATGCGCTGTCCCGCTTGCAACCCGTTCGGGGGCGGCTGGAACGGGCGGCGATCTGCCCCAATGGTGTGCCGGTCTATGTCGATTATGCGCATACCCCTGATGCGGTGGCAGCCGCCATTGCCGCGCTGCGGCCGCATGTCGCGGGCCGGTTGATCACCGTGCTGGGCGCAGGTGGAGATCGCGATGCGGGCAAGCGCCAACCGATGGGCGAAGCCGCCGCCGCTGGCAGTGAGCTGGTGATCGTAACCGATGACAATCCGCGCGGCGAAGATCCCGCCGAAATCCGCACCGCCGTTCTGGCGGGCGCACCCGGCGCGCAGGAAATCGGCGACCGGCGCGCAGCCATTGCCGCCGCGCTTGCCGCCGCGCTGCCGGGCGACATCGTTCTGGTGGCGGGCAAGGGGCACGAACAGGGGCAGATCGTGGGATCGGGCGCCAATGTCCGCGTCCTGCCTTTCGATGATGTGACGGTGGCGCGCGAATGTGCCGCCGAACTTTCAGGAGCGTCTTGACCATGAATGCCCTCGCCAAGGTTTTGCGCTGGCCCGCCTCGGATGCCGACAGGCTGCGCAGCGCGCTGTGGACAGCGTCCGAAATCGCGGCTGCGACCGGCGGGACTGCTTATGGTGAATTTCAGGTTAGCGGCGTGGAAATGGACAGCCGCGACGTGCGCAGCGGCGATCTGTTCGTGGCGCTGCGGGGTGAGGCGATGGACGGCCACGCCTTTGTGCAAAAGGCCTTTGCCAATGGCGCGGTGGCCGCGCTGGTCGACCGGCCGGTGGACGGGCCGCATGTGCTCGTTTCCGATACCTCAAGTGCACTTGAGATGTTGGCTGCGGCGGCACGTAAACGGGTGCAGGCGCGCATTGTCGGCGTGACGGGTTCGGTTGGAAAAACGGGCGTCAAGGAAGCGATCTTCGCAAGCCTTGAAAGGTGCAGCCGGGGTGCGGCGCACCGGTCGATCCGGTCCTACAACAATCATGTCGGCGTGCCTCTGTCGCTGTCGCGGATGCCGCCGCGCAGCCGCTTTGGCGTGTTCGAGATGGGCATGAACCACGCAGGCGAAATCACCCGGCTCACCGCGCAGGTGCGCCCGCATGTCGCCGTCATCACCACCATTGCCCCCGCGCATATCGAAAATCTGGGCAGCATGGAGGCGATTGCCGATGCCAAGGCCGAAATCTTTGCCGGGCTGGAACCCGGCGGGACGGCGGTTATCCCGGCGGACAGCCCATGGTTTGCGCAATTGCGCGATGCTGCCGTGGCGCGCGGCGCATGCATCCTGTCGTTCGGCAAGGCGGAGGGCGCGGATATGCGACTGCTCGATGCGCTGCCGCTGGCAAGCGGCGGATCGCTGGTGACGGCGGCGCTGACGACCAGGGCAGGCACGCAGCGCCTGTGTTATACCGTGGCCGAACCGGGGGAGCATTGGGTCGCCAATTCGCTGTGCGTGATGGCGGCGGTGTATGCCGCGGGCGGCGATCTGGGCGCGGCGGGGCTGGCGCTGGCGAGCATGGGCGGTCTCAAAGGGCGCGGCGCGCGGCTGCGCGTGCCGGTGCCCGGCGGCCATGCGCTGCTGGTCGATGAAAGCTACAATGCCAATCCTGCATCGATGCGCGCCACTTTGGGTCAGTTGGGGCAAACGCCTGCTACGCGGCGCATCGCGGTGCTGGGGGCGATGAAGGAACTGGGTGATTTCGCGCCCGGATTCCACGCGGCCCTTGCCGAGCCGCTGCTAGCGGCAAATGTCGATTTTGCCGTGCTGGTGGGTGAGGAAATGACCGCTTTGGCGCGTGAACTGGGGAAAGGCCTTGCCAACCCGCTTGGCAAGCCCTTGCACTTTGCGCATTGCGCTGATGCGGGCGAAGCGATTTCCGCGCTGGAGGAATATGGCCTTGCTGGCGGGGACGCGGTGCTGGTCAAGGGCTCCAACTCGGTCGGCCTTGCGCGCGTGGTGGCGCATTTCGGTGCGCGGGAAGGCTGATCGACAGGAAACCGATGCTGTATTTTCTTGCCTCTTTGCTGGAATTCGAAGGCCTGCTGAACCTCATCCGGTATCAGACATTTCGCGCCGGCGCGGCGATGATGACAGCGCTTTTTATCGGCCTTGTGATCGGCCCCAAATTCATCGCCATGCTGCGCGTGCGGCAGGGCAAGGGGCAGCCCATTCGCGAGGACGGGCCGCAAAGCCATCTGGCCAAGCGCGGCACGCCCACCATGGGCGGATTGATGATCATTACCGCGCTGATCCTGTCGATGCTGTTGTGGATGGATTTGCGCAGCCCGTTCGTCTGGGCCTGCATCGCGGTGTGTCTGGGCTTTGGCGTGATCGGCTTTCTCGACGATCTCGACAAGGTGACCAAGGGGCACCACAAGGGCCTGTCGGGCAAGGCGCGGCTGCTGGCTGAATTCGCGGTGGCGGGTCTTGCTGCCTGGCTGATCGTCAGCGAGATCAACACCAATCTCTATATCCCCTTCCTCAGCGGCTATTCGATCCCGTTGGGCCCTTTCTATTACGTCTTTGCCGCCGTGGTGATTGTGGGCGCGGGCAATGCAGTGAACCTGACCGACGGGCTGGATGGCCTCGCGACCATGCCCGTGGTGATCGCGGCGGGTGCGTTCATGCTGATCTGCTATCTGGTGGGGCGCGTCGATTATTCGGCTTACCTTGGTATTCCGCATGTGCCGCTGGCGGGGGAGCTGGCGATATTGTGCGCCGCGATCATGGGGGCGGGGCTGGCGTTCCTTTGGTTCAACGCGCCGCCGGCGGCGGTGTTCATGGGCGATACCGGATCGCTGGCACTGGGCGGCGCGCTGGGCGCGATTGCGGTGGCGAGCCATCACGAGATTGTGCTCGCGATCGTGGGCGGCCTGTTCGTGCTGGAAGCGGCCAGCGTCATCATACAGGTGTTCTGGTTCAAGCGCACGGGCAAGCGGGTGTTCCGTATGGCACCGATCCACCACCATTTCGAACAGCTCGGTTGGAAGGAATCGACCGTGGTGATCCGCTTCTGGATCATCGCCATTGTCCTCGCCGTGATTGGCCTTTCCACGCTGAAAATCCGATGATCACCGCGCGCGCCTTTGCCAACAAGCACTATGCCGTGCTCGGCCTGGCGCGGTCGGGCATGGCGACGGTGGAAAGCTTGCTCGCCAGCGGCGCGCAGGTGACCGCGTGGGACCGGCAGCAGACCCCGCGTGCAAAGCTGGAAGGGCGCTGCCGGCTGGCCGATCCGATGGAGATCGACCTCGCCGGTTTCGATGCGCTGGTCGTGTCGCCCGGCGTGCCGCTCAACACCCATCCGCTGGCGTCGAAGGCGCGGGCCGCAGGCGTGCCGATCCTTGGCGATATAGAACTCTTTGCGCTCGCCCGGCCTGAACTGCCGCCGCACAAGGTGGTGGGCATTACCGGCACAAACGGCAAGAGCACCACGACCGCTCTGGTGCATCACCTTTTCGAAACTGCGGGTTTGCCCACGCGCATGGGCGGCAATATCGGCCTGCCCATTCTGGCGCAGGATCCCTTGCCGGAAGGCGGCACTTATGTGCTGGAACTGTCGAGCTATCAGATCGACCTTACCTACAGCCTGGATTGCGAGGCGGCGGCGCTGACCAATATCACCCCCGATCATCTGGACCGGTATGATGGGTTTGCCGCCTATGCCGCCGCAAAGGCGCGCTTGTTCGCCATGCAGTCGGTGCAGCACTTCGCCAGTTTCGGGTGCGAGGATGAGCCGACGCGCGCCATTCAGCGGGCAGAGGCGGCACGTCGTCCGGCGGGGCGCGCGGCCTGTGCCGATCTTGCGGCGCTTGCCGTGCATCAGAGCGAATGGCCCAGCCTGCAAGGGCCACACAATTTGCAAAACGCCGCGATTGCTGCGGCACTGGCCCAGGAGGTCGGCCTTTCGCGGAGGCAAGTGCTGGCGGGCCTTGCCAGTTTTCGCGGATTGGCGCACCGGATGGAAGTGGTGGGGATGCACAAAGGCGTGCTGTTCATCAATGACAGCAAGGCGACCAATCCTGCCTCCACCGCGCCCGCGCTTGCCGCATGGCCGCCGGCACCGCAACCACGCATCCACTGGATATGCGGCGGTCTGCCCAAGGCGGACAATCTGGACGAGTGCGCGCCCCATTTCGGCAATGTCGCGGCCGCCTATACCATTGGCGAGGCGGGGCCGATGTTCGCCGCCCTGCTGGAACCGCATATGCCGGTCGAACGGTGCGAAATGCTGTGCGAGGCGGTGACGCGTGCGATGGCGGCGGCCCAGCCGGGCGATGCCGTGCTGTTCAGCCCTGCCTGCGCCAGTTTTGACCAGTTCCGCGATTACGAGGTGCGCGGCAATGCTTTTCGCGAGCTGGTCGATGGGCTGAGCGGCGCGGGCGATTCGGAAAGGCCCGTGGCATGAAATCGGCGCGGCCCTATGTCCCCCTGCCCGGTGTGCGCCCCGCAGCGGCCCCCGCCTTTCCGCAGGACCGGCGGCGGCAATTGCTGGTCTGGTGGCGCGAGATTGACCGGGGCCTGCTGGCGCTGGTGCTGCTGCTGATGGTGGTGGGCACTATCGCCGTTTATGCCGCATCGCCCGCCAGTGCGGGGCGCCTGTCCACGGCGGAAACGACGCTGGGCGAACATCACTTCTTCTGGCTGCATCTGCGCTGGCAGGCGCTGGGACTGGTGGTGCTGTTCGCCACCGCGCTGCTGCCGCTGGACCGGGCGCGGCGCGGCGCGATCCTGCTGGGCGGGTTGATGCTGGCCTTGCTGGTGCTGGTCCCGTTGGTCGGGGTGGAGCGCAACGGGGCCACGCGCTGGCTCAATCTGGGCCTGACCTTCCAGCCTTCGGAATTCCTGAAGCCGGCCTATGCGGTCGTGCTGGCGTGGATCCTGTCGTGGAAGCTGCGCGATCCCAGTCTGCCGGTCATCGGGGTGACCGGCGCGCTTCTGGGCCTGATCGTGATGCTGCTGATGCTGCAACCCAATCTGGGCGAGGCGATCCTGTTTGTTGCCTGCTGGTTCGTGCTGGTGCTGCTGGCGGGCCTGCCCATCCGCAACATTGCGATCTTCACCGGCATCGGCTTTGCCGCGCTGGCGCTGGCCTATGCCTTTTACGACAATGCGCGCAACCGCATCGATGCCTTTCTGGGCGGCGGCACGGCCTATGACCAGGTGGACCTTGCCAAGCGCACGCTGCTGGGCGGCGGATGGACCGGCACGGGGCTGGGGCTGGGCAACCAGAAGATGCGCCTGCCCGAAGCGCATACCGACTATATCTTCTCGGTGATTGGCGAGGAGTTCGGCCTGCTCGTCTGCGCGGTGCTGGCGCTGCTGTATCTTGCCATCGTGCTGCGCGTGCTGGTGCGTCTGGTCGAGGAAGACCGGCTGTTCATCATACTGGCGGCCACGGGCCTGATCGCGCTGTTTGGCGGGCAGGCCTTCATCAACATCCTGATGAACCTGCAATTGTTCCCGTCCAAGGGGATGACGCTGCCGCTGGTATCCTATGGCGGATCGTCCACGATTGCCCAGTGCTTTACTATCGGGCTGTTGCTGGCGATCACGCGCCGCAACCCTTTCCTCAGCCGCGAGGCGTTTGATTTCGGCGCGGCGCTGGATACCGAACTGGGACGCGAAGCTGCGCCCAAGGAGAGAAGACGATGACTTCGGTGACGCGCCATTACGTGCTGGCAGCCGGCGGCACGGGTGGGCACCTGACGCCCGCCTTTGCGCTGGCGGCGGAACTGGCGGCGCGCGGGCATCATGTGGCGCTCGTCACCGACGATCGCGGCGCGGCGATCCCCGGCAAGCCCGATTTTCTGCCCGCGCATATCCTGCCTGCGGGGCGTTTCGGCAAGAACCCGCTGGGCTGGATCGGGGCGATCCGCGCCGTGCTGGAAGGGCGGCGCATGGCGCGGCGGCTGAACGAGACGTTTCGGCCTTCCGCCGTAGTCGGCTTTGGCGGTTATCCGGCCTTGCCCGCGCTGCTGGGCGCGCTGGCCGATGGCATCCCGGCGATCATCCACGAACAGAACGCGGTGCTGGGCCGGGTCAACCGCCTTCTGGCGGGCAGGGTCAACGCGATTGCCACCGCTTATCCCGATGTCGCGCGGCTGAAGGCCAAATTCGCGCCCAAGGTGCATCTGGTGGGCAACCCCGTGCGGCCCGAAGTGCTGGAATTGCGCGACCGCGAATATCCGCCCTTTACCGCTGAAGGCCTGTTCCGCGTGCTGGTGACCGGCGGCAGCCAGGGCGCACGCGTGCTGTCCGAAGTGGTGCCCGATGGCCTTGCCATGCTGCCGCCCGCGCTGCGCAGCCGTTTGCAGGTTACGCAGCAATGCCGCCCGGAAGATCTGGAGGCAGTGCGTGCGCGCTATGCCAGCCATGGCATCCCGGCGGAACTGGGCACCTATTTCGAGGACATGCAGGCCCGCCTTGCCGATACGCATTTGTTCATCGGGCGCGCAGGGGCGAGCACGATAGCCGAACTCACTGCCGTGGGTCGCCCGGCGATATTGGTTCCGCTGCCGATAGCGACCGACGATCACCAGGCCGCCAATGTGCGCGAAATGGTGAAAGCGGGCGGCGCGCGCTCCATCCGCCAAACGGGCTTTACCGCGCCCGAACTGGCCAAGCAGATTCAGGCCATCGCGCAAAGCCCCGCAGCGCTTGCCAATGCGGCCCATGCGGCATGGAATTGCGGGCGGCCCAAGGCGGCGAGCGATCTGGCCGATCTGGTTGAAAGTTTCGGTGCGGCACCCATTCAGGACGTCATCCGCGTGGGTGCATCGCCTGCCCGTTCGGCTGACGGTGTGGCGGCCGCCACAGCAAGGGTGCGCGGCGAATGAAGGGCGTTCCCACCGATATCGGCACGATCCACTTTGTCGGCATTGGCGGCATCGGCATGTCGGGCATTGCCGAAGTGATGCACAATCTGGGCTACAGCGTGCAGGGGTCGGACATGGCGGAAAGCTATGTCGTGGAAGGGCTGCGAAAGCGCGGCATCCCGGTGTTTATCGGGCATGATGCGGCCCATCTGGGCGATGCCGCAGTGGTCGTCACTTCCACTGCGGTCAAGCGCGACAATCCCGAAGTCGCCGCCGCATTGGAAGCGCGCATCCCCGTGGTGCGCCGCGCGGAAATGCTGGCCGAACTCATGCGCCTGAAAAACACCGTCGCGGTGGCGGGCACCCACGGCAAGACGACGACGACCAGCATGGTGGCAACCTTGCTCGATGCAGGCGGGGTGGATCCGACCGTCATCAATGGCGGCATCATCGAAAGCTACGGCTCCAACGCGCGGCTGGGGGCAAGCGACTGGATGGTGGTGGAAGCCGACGAAAGCGATGGCAGCTTTCTGCGGCTGGATGGCACGATTGCGGTCGTGACCAATATCGATCCCGAACACCTCGACCATTACGGCACATTCGACGCGGTGAAGGATGCCTTCCTGCAATTCATCGAGAATGTGCCGTTTTACGGCGCGGCGGTTTTGTGCATTGATCACCCGGAAGTGCAGAACCTGATCGCCCGCGTGCGCGACCGGCGCGTGATCACCTATGGCTTTTCCCCCCATGCCGATTGGCGCGCGGAAAATCTGGTGGCCGAAGGCGGGGCGAGCCGGTTTGACGCGGTGCACCGCGATCGTGATGGGCGCGAACACCGCATCGCCAACATCCTGCTGCCCATGCCGGGCCGCCACAATGTGCAGAACGCGATGGCTGCGATTGCCGTGGCGCATGAAATGGACTGCCCGGACGACACGATCCGCGCCGGCTTTGCGCGCTTTGGCGGGGTGCGCCGCCGCTTTACTCTGGCGGGCGAGGTGGACGGGGTGCGCGTGATTGACGATTACGCGCATCACCCGGTGGAAATCCGCGCCGTGCTTTCTGCCGCGCGCGAGGCGGTGGGGGCAAGCGGACGCGTGATTGCGGTGGTCCAGCCGCACCGTTACACCCGGCTGCGCGACCTGATGGGCGATTTCCAGTCCTGCTTTGGCGATGCCGACATCGTGTTTGCCGCGCCGGTCTATCCTGCGGGTGAGGCACCGATTGACGGGGTGGACAGCGCCGCATTGGTAGCCGGGATCAAGGCGCGCGGGCATCGCCATGCCGCCACCATTGCCGGGGCAAATGCGCTGGCGGAGGAACTGGCCGGGCTGATCGTGCCCGGCGATATCGTGGTGTGCCTGGGCGCGGGCGACATCACCAAATGGGCAGCAGGCCTTGCGCCTGCGATTGCAGCCCACCGCAAGGCGGGGGCGGCGGCATGAACTGGTCGATGCAGCCGGGCGATTTCGATGCCGCCACCAACGCGCCGGGTGCCGGTTCGGGCGGAGCGGGTGCCTTGCCGCCAATGCCGCCCGTGCGGGGAAAACTGACGCCGCACGCGCCGCTCGACAAGCTTGTCTGGTTCAAGAGCGGCGGCCCGGCGGACTGGCTGTTCGAACCGGCCGATCTGGATGATTTGACTACCTTCCTGGCGCACCTGCCCGAAGATACGCCGGTCATGGCGATCGGCCTTGGTTCCAACCTCATCGTCCGCGATGGCGGGGTGCCGGGCGTGGTGGTGCGGCTGGGCAAGGCCTTTTCCACTGTCGAGGTGCGGCGCGATCACGTGCTGGAATGCGGCGGCGGCGCGCCGGGCATTCTGGTCGCCTCCACCGCGCGCGATGCGGGGATTGCGGGGCTGGAGTTTCTGCGCGGCATTCCGGGCACGGTGGGCGGCTTCGTGCGGATGAACGGGGGTGCTTATGGCCGGGAAGTGGCCGATATCCTGATCGATTGCGATGTGGTTCTGCCTGATGGCAATTGCGTGAACATTCCCAAGGCCGATCTCGCCTATTCCTACCGCCATTCGCGCCTTCCCGAAGGGGCGATCGTGGTGGCGGCGCGGTTTCAGGGGACGCCGGGCGATCCGGCCGCCATCGGCGCCGAGATGGACCGCATCGCGGCCGAGCGCGAGGCGAGCCAGCCTTTGCGCAGCAAGACGGGCGGATCGACGTTCAAGAACCCGGCAGGCCGCAAGGCGTGGCAATTGGTGGACGAGGCAGGCTGCCGCGGGCTTGCGATGGGCGGCGCCAAGGTGAGCGAGAAGCACGCCAATTTCCTGATAAACACAGGAGACGCCAGCAGCGCCGATATCGAAGGTCTGGGCGAGGAAGTGCGCCGCCGCGTGGCGGAAAAGACGGGCGTGAGCCTCGAATGGGAAATCAAGCGGGTTGGAAGACCCTGAAAGAGTAATTGCTGCATGAGCCGACTGCCTCACCTCCACGTTGCTGTCCTGATGGGCGGGCCTGCCAATGAGCGGGAAGTCTCGCTCCTGTCGGGCAAGGGCGTGGCCGACGCGCTGGAAGGGCTGGGCCACCGAGTCACGCGGATTGATCTGGGCCGCGATGTTGCGGCGCGCCTTGCCGAGGCCGCGCCCGATGTGGTGTTCAACGCGCTGCACGGTGTGCCGGGCGAGGATGGCAGCGTTCAGGGCATGATGGATTTGATGGGCATCCCCTATACCCATTCGGGCATGGTCACATCGGTGATCGCCATTGACAAGGAATTGACCAAGCAGGCCTTGGTGCCCGCCGGCATCCCCATGCCCGGCGGGCGCGTGGTGAGCAGCGAAAGCCTGTTTGCCGGCGACCCGCTGCCGCGCCCCTATGTCCTCAAGCCCGTAAACGAAGGCAGCAGCGTGGGCGTCGCCATCGTGATGGAGGACAGCAATTGCGGCAATCCGATCCGCCGCGATGCGAGCGGGCCGTGGCAACAATTTGCCGAACTTCTGGCAGAGCCGTATATTCGCGGCCGCGAACTGACCGCGGCGGTGATGGGCACGGGTGATGATGCGCGCGCCTTGCTCGTCACCGAACTGGTGCCCAAGAGCGGCTTTTACGATTTCACTGCCAAATATACTGACGGGATGACGCAGCATGTCTGCCCCGCCGAAATCCCCGACAGCATCACCCGCCTGTGCCAGCAATACGCGCTGGCTGCGCACCGCAAGCTGGGGTGCCGGGGCGTGTCGCGCTCCGATTTCCGCTGGGATGACGAGCGCGGGGAAGAGGGGCTGTTCCTGCTGGAAACCAACACCCAGCCGGGCATGACGCCGCTCAGCCTGGTGCCCGAACAGGCGCTGGCCTGCGGCATTTCCTATCCCGAACTGGTGGAAATCATCATCGAGGACGCTCTGGCTTTTGCAAGGGGTTCGGCCTGATGGTGCAGACCGTCCGCCGCAATTCTTCGGGCGTGCGCCGACAGACCCGCGCGCAAGGGCGCGCCGGGCAGGTGCGCAAGGCGCGCGCGCATACGGCCGGCTTTCTCGACCGGACGATGAATGCGCTGCCCTTTACCGAGGATCAGTGGCACCGCTTCTTCACGGTGCTGATCCTCGCGGCGGCGCTGGGCGTGATAGTGCTGGTTGCCCGCATGTCGGGACTGACCGCGCTGGCGGAGAGGCAGGTTGCGGAAATCGCGGCCAATGCCGGGTTCAAGGTGGTGAATATCGATGTGCGCGGCACGCAGCGCATGAACCCCGCGCGCGCCTATGAAAAGGCATTGGCGGCCCAGGAATCATCGATGGTGCTGCTCGATCTGGCGGCTCTGCGCGAGGATATCCTGCGGCTGAGTTGGGTGGCCGATGCGCGCGTGTCGCGCCAATTGCCCGATACGCTGGTGATCGACATTGTCGAACGCCAGCCTCACGCCGTGCTGCGCCGGGGCGATCGGCTGGTCTTGATCGACATGGACGGGGTGGAGCTGGAGCCGGTGGCGGCGAGCGAGATTGGCGATCTGATGGTGGTGCAGGGGCCGGGCGCGCAGGGCCGCGTGCGCGATCTGGAAAAGCTGCTTGATGCCGCACCTGCCTTGCGCCCGCAGATCCGTGCGGCGGAATGGGTGGGCAACCGCCGCTGGAACCTGACCTTTGTCACCGGCCAGCAATTGTTCCTGCCAGAAGGTAAGGAACTGTCCGCCGCTTCGCTTATCAGCTTTGCCCGCGCCGACGGGGTGCATCGCCTGATCGGCGGCGAGGTGGTGCGGTTCGATATGCGCAACGCGCCGCGCACTTATTTGCAGGTGCCGGGCCGGGCGGACCGCGAACTCGACATGCAACAGGGGAGTGAAAGCTGATGGCCAGCCAGCCGCGCATCACCAGTGTCATCGGGGCGGTCAATATCGGCTCGTTCCGCATTTCCGCGATGATTGCGGGGATTACTGACAGCGGCGAAATGCAGGTGCTGGGCAGCGGGCAGCGCGCCTCGCAGGGAATCAAGCGCGGCTATGTCACCGATATGGCCGCTGCGACCTATGCCGTGCGCGACGCGATCGAACGGGCCGAGAAGCTGGCGGGCACTTCGGTCACTTCGGTGTGGATCGGCTGTTCGGGCGCGGGTCTGGCAAGCACCATCAACCCGGTGGAAATCGACATTGGCGGCAGGCGCATCGAGGAGGAGGATATCGAACACCTCCTTGTCACCGCGCGCGAAGGGCTGGAACCGGACGGGCGCATGGTGCTGCACGCGCAGCCTGCCTGCTATTTCCTCGACGGGGCGGACGGCGTCGCCAATCCCAAGGGCCTTC
Organism: Alteraurantiacibacter lauratis; assembly: GCF_037154155.1. Taxonomy (NCBI): domain Bacteria; kingdom Pseudomonadati; phylum Pseudomonadota; class Alphaproteobacteria; order Sphingomonadales; family Erythrobacteraceae; genus Alteraurantiacibacter; species Alteraurantiacibacter lauratis. Next base: position 196,162 of record NZ_JBANRN010000004.1, on the reverse strand, counting down.
ATGCCGATCGGCTGGGCGTGGATATCCACGTGATGCTGGCCGATGGCGCGCCGATGCGCAACATCACCGAAGCGGTGCAGAACGCGCATCTGGAGGTGGAGGGCATCGTGGCTGCGCCGCTGGCCGCAGGGCTGGCCTGTTTGACGCCGGAAGAACGCGATCTGGGCGTGGCGCTGGTGGAGTTTGGCGGCGAAGTCACCAATGTTTCGGTCTATGCCGCCGGGATGTTGCTGGGGCTGACCACCATTCCGCGCGGTTCGGCGGATATCACCGATGCGATCGCCTCGGCTTTCAGCATCAAGCGGTTCCAGGCCGAACGGCTCAAATGCGTCAACGGGTCGGCCATTGCCAGCCCGCACGACCACCGCGAGATGATTGCGGCAACCGGCCCCGATGACGAGGCTTCGGCCAGCGTCGCGCGCGGCGCGGATGCATCGGGGCGCATCCGCCGGTCGGAACTGATCGCGGTGATTACCGGCGAACTCGATTGCCTGATGCGCGATGTGGGCCGCGCGCTGGAAAGCATGGGTTTTGCCACCGGGGGCAAGCCCGGCGCGCGTCAGGTCGTGCTGACCGGCGGCGGGGCGGAAATGGCGGGGTTGGCCGATTACGCGCAAAGCGTGCTGGGTATGCCGGTTCGCATCGGCAAGCCGCCGGCGCTGCGCGGCCTGCCCGAAGCGCACAGCGTCCCCGGCTTTGCCACGCTGGCTGGGCTGGTGCTTTACGCCGCGGAAGACCCGGTGGACGTTCGTTCGATCGGATCGAGCTATACCGAAACCACGCGCTGGACCGGATTGTCGGCTGTGCGCCAGATATGGAAGGCCGTGCGCGACTATTTCTGAATGCTGCGTTTGGCTGCGTTCAGCGCCTGTGCAGGCTAATCGTGCAGGGCTGTGGAAACTTTGATTTTGCCCTTAACGCGGCCAATCTGTTTTATGGCACAAGCGGGACAGGAATATTCGCGCAAGGCTCCATCAGGAGACGAGGACAATGAGCATCAATATCGGACCCCCTTCGGTGGAAGAACTTCGCCCCCGTATCACCGTGATCGGCGTGGGCGGCGCGGGCGGCAACGCCATTGCCAACATGATCGAGGCGGAGATTGAAGGCGTCGACTTCATCATCGCCAATACCGACGCGCAGGCATTGAACAATGCGGTTGCGGAACATCGCATCCAGCTTGGCCCGGACATCACGCAGGGGCTGGGTGCAGGCTCGCGCCCCGAAGTGGGCCGCGCGGCGGCAGAGGAAACGGTCGAAGAAATCGAACGCGCGCTCGACGGGGTGAACATGGTGTTCATCGCCGCCGGCATGGGTGGCGGCACCGGCACCGGTGCTGCACCCGTGATTGCCGAAGTGGCGCGGCGCAAGGGCATCCTGACCGTGGGCGTGGTGACCAAGCCGTTCCTGTTCGAAGGCACGCGCCGGATGCGCGCGGCCGAAGCCGGGATCGAGGAGCTGCAGAAGCATGTCGATACGCTGATCGTCATCCCCAACCAGAACCTGTTCCTGGTGGCGAAGGCGGACACCACCTTCAAGGAAGCCTTCGTCATGGCGGACGAGGTGCTGCAGCAGGGCGTGCGCTCGATCACCGATCTGATCGTCAACCCCGGCATGATCAACCTCGACTTTGCCGATATCCGTTCGGTGATGAACGAGATGGGCAAGGCGATGATGGGTACGGGCGAGGCAGAAGGCCCCAACCGTGCGCTGGAAGCTGCCGAACGCGCGATAGCCAACCCGTTGCTGGATGGCGTGTCGATGCAGGGCGCGAAGGGCGTCATCATCTCGATCATCGGCGGCGACGACATGAAGCTGCTGGAAGTGGACGAGGCTGCCAACCACATCCGCGAACTGGTGGACAGCGAAGCCAACATCATCTGGGGCACCGCGTTCAATCCCGATCTGGCGGGCAAGATCCGCGTGTCGGTGGTCGCCACCGGCATCGAGCAGAGCGCGGATCACCAGATCCCCCCACATCAGCCGGTCAATCTGGGCGCCGCGCGCGGCCCCAAGGCGCCCGGTTCCACGGCCGGGATGGCCGCGCCTGCCGCATTCGGCGGGTTTGCCGGTGCAGCCCCCTCGGCCTTCACGCAGGAGCCGGAATCGGTCGCGGTTGCTCCTGATACCGACGAATTGCTCGATCTGGCGGATTCGCTGGAGCAAGAGGATGCCGGGGGTGATCTCCCCGATCCGGCCGATGATAGCGAATTCGGGCGGTCAAGCGAGGATGGCTTCGCCTCGCTCACCGGTTTGCGCCTGTCCGACGACGATGACGAGGACGATGCGCTCGACCTGTCAGGCGCGGCGGAAGTGGCTCCTGCCAGCCCGACCACAACTGCGGTGCAGGACGAGCTGACGCTCGACGCCGGAAGGCTGGCGCAGGCCGATGGGGAGGAGGTGGGCGGTATGCGCCGCCGCCGTCTGTTTGGCGCAAGCGATGTGGCGGACGAGGCGAGCGAGCCGGGCGCTGCGCCCGCTTTTGCCCCCGCACCTGCTCCGGCGCCCACGGGCAGTACGCTGTTCGAACGGATGGCCAATATTGCGCCGCCCGCATCGGCAGCCGACAGCGCCGAGGAAGATGACGACAACGAGAGCGGCGGTTCGGGTTTCCGGATTCCGCGGTTCCTCAACCGGACCAACAATCAGTAATCTGGCAGGGCGCAGCGGGTTCGACGATCCGCAGCGCCCGCCCGAACTGGGAGTGTGCGATCCCGCTAGCTGAGTGAGATGACATTGCGCAAATCTGCCACCGGGGGGCATACACCATCTGGCTGGCGATCCGGGCGATCGGGGGGATCGGCCAAGGGATCCGGCAGCAGAACTGCTGTCGCAACCGTCCTGGCGGGGATGGCTCCCCTGCTGGCCGGTGCGCCGCTTGCGATCACGCTGTTGCCGCAGGCTGTTGGTGCACAGGAAGTGGTGCAGCAATTGCCCAACCCCGCCTCCGCCGTGCTCAACGATGCGCTCCGCCGCTTGTCGCGCAACCCCACGTCGCTGGCGGCCTTGCTCGATGCGGGGCAGGCGTCGCTCGATCTGGACGATCCCGACGCGGCAGAAGGCTTCTTCGAGCGCGCGCGCGCGGTTGCGCCGGGTGATGGCGCGGTTCTGGCGGGCCTTGCCCTGGTGGCGGTGCGCCAGCTTGAACCCGCGCTGGCGCTCGACCTGTTCGAGCAGGCGCGCGCGGCTGGCGCGAATATCGATGCGCACGCTGCCGATCACGGTCTTGCCTATGATCTGGTAGGGATGAATGCCGAAGCACGCGAGCGTTATGGCGTGGCGCTGGCGCAAGGCGGTGATGCCGAAGTCGAACGGCGTCTGGCCCTCAGCTATGCGATTTCGGGCGATGCCGCGGCATCGGATGCGACGCTTTTGCCGCTGCTGCAACGACGCGATGTCAATGCCTACCGTGCACGGGCCTTTGCGCTGGCAATATTGGGCCGCGAGGAAGAGGCGGTGTCGATATCGGACGCCATGCTGCCTGCGCGCCTCGCGCGGCGAATGGACCCCTATCTGCGCCACATGCGGCAATTGACCCCTGCGCAGCAGGCGGCCGCAGCCAATCTGGGCGTGTTTCCGGCCGCGGCCGACATTGGCCGCGACAGCCCCCAATTTGCCCGGCGCATGGTCATGCCAAGCGCGCCGGCTACGGGCACACCGGGTGGCAGCGACGCGCGGCTGATCCCGTCCGGCCCGCCGCTGGGCGCAGCCGAGCGACAAGCAGCGGCAACAGGTGAGATTGCGCCCATCAGCGTGGCGGTCGTGCAGGCGGCTCCGCCTCCGCCTCCACCTCCGCCGCCCCCGCCTCCTCCTCCTCCTCCGCCTCCGCCTCCGCCTGCGCCGGTTGTGGTCGCGGCGGCGGAATTGCCCCCGGCGCAGATTCCTTCACCTGCCGCACCGGAGCCAAGCTTCGCACTTTCAGGGCCGGAACCGGCCGCGGCTGAACCGCAGCGCGATCCGGCGCCTGGCGCAGCGGAGGCATTTCCGGCCAGTCTGGCAGAAGCCTTTGCCGCCTTCACCCTGCCGGCCGGGGAACCCCTTGTGCGGCCAGCGCCCGGCGCGGTGGACATCACCTCGATCATTCCCTTGCGCGAGGTTCGCACGCCTCCGCCCCCGCCGCCACCTCCGCCTGCGCCCCCGCCTCCACCGCCGCATCCCAGCCGTCACTGGGTGCAGGTGGCGACTGGGCAGGATATTGCCGCATTCCGCTTTGACTGGCGGCGGCTGGTGCGCCAGTCGGACGGGCTGCTGGCCAATCGCGAGCCCTACCGTGCGCGCTGGGGGCAGACCAACCGGCTGGTCACCGGCCCCTTTGCCAGTGCGCGCGAGGCGAACGAATTTGTCACCCGGCTGGGCGAGAAGGGTATCGATGCGTTTCGCTTTACAAGCGCCGCGGGCGAGGAAGTGGTCAAACTCAACTGATGGCAGGCGGGAGGGTGCATCCGGCTTTTCCCCAGCTTATCCCCAACCTGTGCCCGCAATCCCCGGCGTGTTTTGCACATCTTGCCAACAGGCTTGTGCGGGTTCTCCCCCGCGAAGGCAGGCAGCGGCGTTGCGCCATGGCGCGCGGGCGGGGCATTGCTGCTGCCCCACCGCATTAACCAGGAACCGGCTGCACAGATGGACATCGGGCAAGACAGGATGGACGAGAACGACGATGCCGCCCCGGTGGAAATGCTGGGCGCGCTGTTTGAAGCCAACGGCTGGTCATTCGAATATGTGAGCGATGACGAAGTCTGCGCCGAAATACCGGGCAGCTGGACGACCTACCAATTGCGCGGCGTTTGGCGGTCCGAAGACCGCGTGCTGCAATTGCTTTGCCTGCCCGAAGTGCGCGTGCCATCGGCCAAGCGCCGCCATGCGCATGAATTGCTGGCGCTGATCAACGAACAATTGTGGCTGGGCCATTTCGACATCTGGTCGCAGGGGGGCGTGCTTTTGTATCGGCACGGCCTGATGCTGGGCGATGACGGGATGCTCAGCCTGTCGGTGGCGCAGGCGGCGGTGGAAAGCGCGATTTCGGAATGCGACCGTTTCTACCCTGCGTTCCAGTTCGTCCTGTGGGGCGACAAGACGCCGCGTGCGGCACTCGATGCGGCGCTGGTGGATGCGGCGGGCGAAGCCTGATAGGCACGGCGCCATGATCGATTCCCTGCTTGTAATCGGCTGCGGCAATATGGCCGGTGCCATGCTCGAAGGCTGGCTGGCGGCGGGGCGCGCGCCATCCTCCTTCACCATCGTCGACCCGGTGCGCGAAAATGCGCCGGGCGGCATCCCGGTGCTGCGCGAGGTGCCGCAAACGGGCATGTTCGATGCCATACTGCTGGGTGTGAAGCCGCAGAATTTGGCCGAAGTCGCACCGGTGATCGCCCCGCTGGCAGGCGGCGGGACACTGATCCTTTCGCTGCTGGCAGGGGTGGAACTGGACGTGCTGGCGCGTGCATTTCCCGCCGCGCGTGGCCATGTCCGCGTGATGCCCAATCTTGCCGTGTCACTGGGCAAGGCGCCCATCGCGCTGGCGGCGCAGGGTCTGGCGCAGGAAGAAACCGCCGCCATCACCGCCTTGATGCAGCCCTTGGGCACGCCCGAATGGATCGGGCAGGACCGGTTTGATCTGGTAACAGCCCTTGCGGGGAGCGGGCCGGCCTTTGTCTACCGCTTCATTGATGCGCTGGGCGCGGCGGCGATCCGTTTGGGTTTGCCAGAGGAACAGGCGCGCCGGCTGGCACTGGCGATGGTGGAGGGGGCATCGGCGCTTGCCGCAGGGTCGCCGCATGATCCGGGCAAGCTGGCGGAAATGGTGGCCAGCAAGGGCGGGGTCACACGCGCGGGGCTGGATGTTCTCGACGAAAACGGCGCGCTCAACCGCCTTGTCACCGACACGCTGCGCGCGGCGCGGGATCGCAGCGCCGAAATGGCGCGCGAGGCGCGGGGGGGTTAGGCTGGCTGCGCGTCAACCCAAAATCGATCCTCCGCGATGGCCTAGGCTGTCCGGTTTCGCTTGAAATTGCGGCCCGCTGCCCTGATATTGCACCCAATCCGGTCCGCCTGTTTTCGAGACCGGGCAGAGGAGTTTTGGATCACATGGCTAATTGGAACGACGACCAGGCAGCCCGTCAGGGTTTCGGCATGGCGCCGCGCCAGACGGGCGATCTTGCTGGCCGCACGACATATGATGCGGGCCTGCGCAAGCATATGCTGTCGATTTACAACTACATGGCATCGGGCGTGCTGCTGACGGGTATCGTTTCGATGCTGTTTGCGGGTTCTGGCATGGCGGCGCAGGTGATGACCGGCGGTCTGCTGACCTGGCTCATCATCCTCTCGCCGCTCGCCATTGTCTTGGCGATGAGCTTTGGCGCGAACAAGTTCAGCACCGGCACGCTGCAGATGATGTTCTGGGGCTTTGCCACGTTGATGGGCCTGTCGATGTCGACGATCTTCCTCGTCTACACGGCGTCCTCGATCGCGGTGACCTTTTTTGCCACGGCGGCGGCCTTCGCGGGCCTCAGCCTGTTTGGTTACACCACGCAGAAGGATCTGTCGGGCTTCGGCAGCTTCCTGATCATGGGTGTGGTCGGCCTGATCGTGGCGAGCCTGCTCAATCTGTGGCTGCAATCGCCGGGGCTGATGTGGGCGGTGAGCTTCCTTGGCGTGCTGATCTTCGCGGGCCTGACCGCCTATGACACGCAGCGCCTGAAGAACGAATATCTGACGATCCAGCACGCCAAGATCACCAATCCGGCGGTTGCGGCTGCTTACCCGATGGGCAAGCTGGTGATCATGGGCGCGCTGAGCTTGTATCTGGATTTCATCAACATGTTCCAGTTCCTGCTCAGCTTCCTGGGCAACCGCGAATAAGCCTTCGGCCTGTCGCGCCGGCGATTCGGTTCATCGTGCCCGGAGTGCGGCAACGCACTCCGGGCATTTTCTTATGCCGCGCGGCGCGCTAGGTTGAGGGAAGGTCGGAAAGCCTGCAAACAAGGCCGGCGCAGGGGCACATACGCCCAATGCATGAGAGAGGGATACCCAGGTGACGATCACCATTCGCTGGAAAAATGTCATGTTGGCGGCCGTGCTGGCGGCTTTGGCCGGCTGCGCCACGCCTGCACCGCCTCCGCCTCCTCCGCCGCCACCGCCACCGCCACCGCCGCCCGTCGTGGAAGTCGAAGCCGTGCCTTACCGCCCTGTCCCGCCGGGCGGCGCGCCCTATGTGCTCGATCTGCCGCAGAAGGACGCGGCCGGGCGCTGGATCACGCCGAATAGCGAACTGGACGAACAAAAGGCGGTGTGGAACTTCCGCGCCGCATGGAATGTGGCCGCGCTTAATTGCGTATCAGCAGAAGATGACCAGATCATCACCGCCTATGGCGCCTTCCTCACCCGGTTCCAGCGGCAGCTTGCCTCGCTCAACACCGCGCTCGACCAGCGTTACCGCCGTTCAGAAGGATCTACCCGCGCCGCCACCCGCGCACGCGAGGCGGATATGACGCAGGCCTATAACTACTTTGCGCAGCCCGCCGTGCGCGCCGATTTCTGTGCGGTGGCGCGCGTGATTTCGGCGCAGTGGCTTGAAAGCCCGCCCGCCGATCTCAACAGCTATGCCGTGGGCAATCTGGCGCTCTTCGAGAATGCGTTTGAACGCTTCTACACCGCATACGAGCAATACCAGCTGCTCTCTGCCGAATGGGATCAGCGGTATGGTGCGCAATACGGGGCCTCGCAGCCCGGCTATGTCGCGGTTCACGGCGCGGGCGGGCCGGCTGTTTCGACCAGCCTGGTCGCGGCCGAAACGGCGGTGGCAGTGGAAACCGTGACCGATCCGCTCACCGGCGTGCCGGTTCCGATCATCCCCGCCAATGAGGCGGCCGTGTCCACGCCGATCGTGCAGCCCCTGCCGTCAGGCGGGGGAAGCGACCGCTGACAAGGCGCGGGTTGGTGGTGGCGAATAAGCATTATTTTTCGCTTTCAAGCGGCGGGGCCATTCGCTAAAGGCCGCGCTTCGCGCGCTGGTTGCAAGGCGTTTCAACCGCCGCGGCGATGACTGGAACGGGGCCGTAGCTCAGATGGGAGAGCGCGTCGTTCGCAATGACGAGGTCAGGGGTTCGATCCCCCTCGGCTCCACCAGTTTTCCCTTGTTTGGCCCCTGCTCGGCCTCCCCAGCGTCAGAGGCTGAAATACAATGCATTTTCTCGATCAGGCCAAGATATTCGTGAAATCGGGCGGCGGCGGGCCGGGTGCGGTCAGCTTCCGGCGCGAGAAGTTCATCGAATATGGCGGGCCCGATGGTGGCAATGGCGGCAAAGGCGGCGATATCGTGTTCGTGGCGGTGCCCGGCCTCAATACGCTGATCGATTTTCGCTATACCCAGCACTTCAAGGCCCAGCGCGGCGGCCACGGCATGGGCCGCAACCGCACCGGGGCGGGCGCGGACGATCTGGTGATCGAAGTGCCCGTGGGAACCCAGATCCTTTCCGAAGACAAAGAGGAGGTGCTGGCCGACTTTACCGAGGCAGGTCAGCGTGTGGTGCTGCTCGAAGGGGGAATGGGCGGGCGCGGCAATGCCAGTTACAAGACCGCCACCAACCGCGCCCCGCGCCAGTTCCAGCCGGGCATTCCGGGCGAGGAAATGTGGGTGTGGCTGCGGCTGAAACTGCTGGCGGATGCGGGGCTGGTGGGCCTGCCCAATGCGGGCAAATCCACCTTTATCAATGCGGTGTCGAACGCACAGGCCAAGGTGGGGGATTACGCCTTCACCACGCTGGTGCCCAAGCTGGGCGTGGTGCGGCACAAGAGCCGCGAATTCGTGATCGCGGACATTCCCGGCCTGATCGAGGGCGCGGCGGAAGGCGCAGGAATTGGCGACCGCTTTCTGGGCCATATCGAACGCTGCCGCGTGCTGATCCATCTGGTCGATATTTCGGGCGATGATCCGGTGGAAGCGATGAACATCGTCGAAGGCGAACTGGCCGCATACGGAGAGGGTCTGGAAGCCAAGCCGCGCATCGTCGCACTGAACAAGGTCGATCTGGCCGATGCGGAACTGGCCGCGGCCTATTCCGCCGAACTGGTGAAAGCCGGGGCCGAGCGGGTGTTCCCCATTTCCGGCGCAACGGGCGAGGGGATTGAGGCGCTGCTTGATGCCGTGCTCGCATACCTCCCCGCGCGCACCGCGACCGAAAATCCCGGCCATGTCGTGCAACAAGGGCAGGAGCACGAGAAAGAGGACGAAAAGCCCTGGGATCCGCTCGGCTGATCGCTGGGTAATTCCGGGGGCTGTCTGCGGGCTGATCTTCCCGGCTAGCAACGCGCGCATTGGCGCGGGCCGCGCCATTCGCTAAGCGGCTTGGCCATGACGATCGAAACACTCGCCGATCTTACCGATCCCGCCCGCACGCCGCGCCTTGTGGTGAAGGTCGGCTCTGCCCTGCTGGTGGGCAAGGACGGGCAGCCGCGCCGTGCATGGCTCGCGGGTCTTGCCGCGGAAATCGCCGCAGCGCGCGCGCGTGGGCAGCAGGTCATCGTGGTGAGTTCCGGGGCGATTGCACTGGGCGCGGCCAAGCTGGGTTTGGCAAAGGGCGGACGCGGAAGCCTCGCCGATGCGCAGGCCGCCGCAGCGGTGGGGCAGATTGCACTGGCGGGCCTGTGGGCCGAATTGCTGGGGGCACAGGGGCTGACCGCCGCGCAATTGCTGGTCACGCTGGAGGATCTGGACGACCGGCGGCGCTATCTCAACGCTTCCGCGACTATTTCCAAGCTGCTCGAAGCGGGCGCGGTTCCGGTGATCAACGAGAACGATTCGGTCGCCACGCAGGAAATCCGCTTTGGCGATAACGACCGGCTCGCCGCCCGTGCCGCGCAAGCAGCACAGGCGAGCGCGGTGGCGCTGCTTTCGGACGTAGACGGGCTGTATGACCGCGACCCGCGCCAGCCCGGCGCCACTCTCCTGCCGCGCGTGCAGGGCGTGACGCGCGCGATCCACGACATGGCAAGCACCGCCTCCACATCGGGAATGGGGTCGGGCGGGATGACATCCAAACTGCAGGCCGCCGAAATGGCGGGCCGCGCAGGGATTGTTCTTGCCATAATCAACGGCACGCATGACCGGCCCATTGCCCGCGCGGTGGAGCAGGATATCGGCACGCTGTTCCTGCCCCGGCGGCGCGACAAATCGCTCAAAAGCTGGCTGGGCGGGCGGCAGAGGCTTGCGGGCGCGCTCGTGGTGGATGCCGGCTGCGCCGAGGCGCTGGCGCGGGGGGGCAGCCTGCTTGCCACCGGTATCACCGCGACCGAGGGGGCATTCAAGCGCGGCGATCCGGTGGCGGTGAAAGATGCCGATGGCCGCATTCTGGCGCACGGCCTTGTCGAATATGACGCGGGCGAAGTCGCCGCAATACAGGGCCACCGCACCGAGGAGCTGGAGGCGTTGCTCGGCTATGCGCCGCGTTCGGCAGTGATCCACCGCGATCAGTTGGTGCTGTTGTGACCACGGGCCGGCCGATCGCGCTGACCGGCGGCACGGGTTTTGTCGGGCAGGCGGTGCTGGATGAAGCGGCCCGGCGCGGCCTGCGGGTCAAGGCGCTTGCCCGGCGCGCCATGCCGCCGCGCGAGGGTGTGGAATGGGTGCGCGGCGATCTGCATGATGCAGCGGCGCTGGCCGATCTGGTGACAGGTGCGCGCGGGGTGCTGCATATTGCGGGCGTGGTAAACGCACCCGACAAGGCCGGGTTTCACGCGGGGAATGTGGCGGGAACGGCCAATATGCTCCGCGCGGCCAAGAGCCTTGGTTCGGGGCGCTTCGTGGCGGTATCCTCGCTTGCCGCGCGCGAGCCGCATTTGTCCGAATACGGCAAGTCCAAGCGCGCGGCGGAGGAGCTGATCCACGCAAGCGGGCTCGACTGGACGCTGATCCGCCCGCCGGCGATCTATGGCCCGCGCGATACCGAAATGTTCGAACTGTTCCGCGCCGCGCGGCTTGGGGTGGTGCCGATGCCACCTGCGGGGCGGGCATCGGTCATCCATGTCAATGATCTGGCGCGACTGCTGCTCGATGCGCTGGGGGACGAGCAGGAATGGCAAGGCGCCGTGTTCGAGCCCGACGATGCGCGGCCCGGCGGCTGGCCGCATGGCGAACTGGCGCAGGCGATCGGTAATGCCGTGGGCCGCCGCGTATGGGCGCCGGCAATACCGGCCGCACTGCTCAAGGCCGGGGCGCGGATCGACCGCTTGATGCGTGGGGACAAGGCACGGCTGACGCCTGACCGGGCAAGCTACATGATCCATCCCGACTGGGTGGCCGACCCGGCCAGGGCGGTGCCGGTGCACCTGTGGCAACCGCGTATCGCCACGCCGGACGGGCTGGCGCAGACTGCGCGCTGGTATGCGCAGGAAGGGTGGTTTGGCGGGGGTGGCCCCGGCATCTGACAGCAATCGTTACATCGGCGGACGCTTGAAAGGCGCGCGGACTTGTGCAACTTCGGCATGGGAACCGCTGCCGGGTTCGGGCCTGGCAGCGCAATTTCGGGGGAATTTTCATGAGCAAGAAGACCAGCCGTGTGTCGCGGCGTTCGTTTGTGGGCCTCGTCACCGGTGCGGCAGCCAGCGCGTTCATCGCCGCGCCCGCCAAGGCACAGCAGACCGGCCGCACCGACAGCGATCCCAATGATTCGTCCGGCTATGGCCGCACCGGTGTTTCCGACAGCGATTCGGGTGACCGTGCGGGCTATGGCCGCACCGGCGTGACCGATGCCGATTCGAGCGACCGCGCCAGCTATGGCCGCGGCGGCAACCGCAGTGGCGGGGGCGGGTCTGGTATTTCGGATTCGGACAGCGGCACCAATGCGGATCGCGCAGGCAATGGTCGCGGCTCCAATACCGGCCGCACCGACAGCGATCCCAATGACGGCGTGGGCCGTGGTCGCACGGGCCTGACCGATGCGGACGACGCCGACCGGGCAGGCTATGGCCGGGGACGCGGCACCGGCCGTTAACGCGGCCGTCCGGCCTTAATCCCGGCACGCGTGATGCAGGACAGCGCAACGGATGGTAATCCAGGGTTGCTGGCGCGGTTGATCGCGCCGCTTTCCCCGGATGAGTTTTTCGCCCGCTATTACGAGAAGGCCTGGTATTGCACGCCTGCGCCGGTGGGCGAGTTTGCCGATCTGCTCACCATTGACCGGATCGACGAGATTCTGTCGGACAGCGAACTGCCCCCCGGCGCGATCAGCATGGCGCAGGCTGGCCGCAGTCTGCCGGCCGAGGAGTATCTCCATACTGGCGGCGCGGTCGATCGCGGCGCGGTGATCGACAATTTCCGCAATGGCGCCACCATCGTGCTGCCGCAGCTGCATTTTGCCGATGGCAAGCTTTATGCCTTTTGCCTGGGGCTGGAGCGCGATTTCGGCGCGCGTATCCAGACAAACATCTACCTTACCCCCACCAACGCGTCGGGCTTTGGTATCCATTACGACGACCACGATGTGCTGGTGCTGCAAATGGCGGGCGCCAAGAAGTGGGAAATCTACGGCCAGCGCGACGGACTTCCCTTTCGCGGTGAGAAGTTTTCGAGCGAGCGCGACGATCCCGGCCCCTTGCAGGCCGAGTTTGTGTTGAAGCCGGGCCAATGTCTCTATGTTCCGCGCGGGTTGTGCCACCGCGCCGCGAACGAAGGGGATGAGCCGAGCCTGCATATCACCATCGGGATTTTGGTGCAGACCTGGGCCGAATTCGTGCTCGAAGCCGTGGCGGAAGCCAGCCTGCGCATCCCGCAGATGCGCGAATCGCTGCCACGCTCGCTATTCCTTGACGAAAGTGCGCACGCGGCGAATGCGGCGATATTTCACCGGCTGATGGATCAGGTGCGCCAGCTTGCCAGTTTTGACGCAACGCGCGCGGCCATGGGCGGCAATTTCGTGCTGGGACAAGGCCCGCGTGTGCGCGGGGCGCTGACCACATTGGCGGGCGGGCTGGCGGAGGAGGACGTGCTGCGTGTACGGCCCGATACGCTGTACGCCATCGATCCTGCGGGCGAAGAGCCGCAATTGCGCATCGCAGAAACTGCCGTGGCGCTGGCGCCCGACCTTGCCCCGCAATTGCAGGCGCTGTTGGCGCGCGGCCAATTTGCGATGGTGGATTTCGCGGTGGAGGACCGTGCTGACCTGCGCGACACAGTGGAAACGCTGGTCGCCTATGGCCTGCTCGAACGCGGCTGACCTTCTCGCCGGATGATCGGTAAAAAATGGCCCGGTCGTTGCCGACCGGGCCTGAAAGGTTTTGGGAGAGGATGCCTGAAAGGCCTGATCCGTATGCAGGGCGCGCCTGATTCGGACAAACGCGATTACTGCATCACCTGTTGCATTTGACGCAACATAGCCCAGACACGGCCGCAGCCCGCTTACAGAAACGGCTCGTAACCGGGCGGCAATTCGGCGGGCTGGCTTGAATCGCTGGTCTTGCCATCGCCTGTGGGTGAGTGGATTCCGCATTCGGTCTTGTCCCAGCCGCGCCAGCGTCCGGCGCGCGGATCCTCGCCCGGTTTCACCACGCTGGTGCAGGGCGCGCAACCGACCGAGAGATAACCCTGCGCTTCCAGCGGATGGCGCGGCAGGTCGTGCGCGGCGAAATAGGCTTCCAGATCGTCCTTGGTCCAATCGCCCAGCGGGTTGATTTTCAGCCGCCCGTCCTCGATCTCGAACCGGGGCAGGTTGTGCCGCGTAACCGACTGGAACGCCTTGCGCCCTGAAATCCACGCATCCAGCCCCTGCTTGGCACGGGCAAGCGGTTCCACTTTCCGGATTTCGCAGCAGCCATCGGGGTCCCAGCTCCACCGCAGGCCGTTCTCGTCCTTGGCGGCGATGACCTCTGGCTGGGGTTGCACCACGCTGGAATTGGTCAACCCCAGCAGATGCGTCAGCGTGTCGCGATAGGCCAGCGTTTCGGGAAACATCTTGAGCGTATCGACGAAGATTACCGGCACGGCAGGATCGGCCTGGGCCACCAGATGCAGCAGCACCGCGCTTTCGGTGCCGAAACTGGAGACAACCGCCACCCGTCCGAGCTCGCCTGAGGCAAGCAGTTCGGCCAGCATCGCACCCGCATCCACCCCGGCAAAGCGGGCATTCAGGCGATCGGCGTCGGCCTGCACAAAGGCAGGGCCGGTGTTCATCACGTCGCGGGTGCGGGCAGCCGCCGTGTCAGCCATGCCGCAGTTTCCAGATGGGCACCCGGCCATCCGTGGTGGGTTGGTAGACTTGCGGCCAGGTGGCAAAGGCGGCGGCCACATCGGTTTCGTCCAGCGGCACGGCGGGGGCAAAGCTGTCAAACCCGCAGCGGCGCATGAAGGCGATCTGATCGACCAGCACATCGCCCACCGCGCGCAGTTCTCCGGTATAGCCCGCCTCGCGCAGAATGCGGGCGGAGGAATAGCCGCGTCCGTCGCCAAAGGTGGGGAAGTTCACTTCCACCAGCGCCAGCCGGTCCAGATGCGGCAGCAACGCGCGCGCATCGTCGCCCGGCTCGATCCGCACGGCGGCGGCGTTCGACTGGTCGAGGAAGGCGTCCACGGTGACTGCGGCGTGATCCACCTGCGCATCGCTGCGAAAGCGGAATTGCACCTCGTCTGCCCCGGTGCCGATTGCATCAGCCATAAAGCGCCTCCTTGAACGGATCCATGCCGATGCGGCGGTAGGTGTCGAGGAAGCGTTCCCCGTCCTGCCGGTGGGCCAGATAGACCTCGGTCGCCTTTTCCACCGCGTCCACAATGCCCGCCTCGTCAAAACCGGGCCCGGTGATCTTGCCGAGCGAGGTGTCTTCGGCCTCCGATCCGCCGATCAGCAGCTGGTAATTTTCTGTGCCCTTCTTGTCGACGCCAAGGATGCCGATATGGCCCGCATGGTGGTGCCCGCAGGCATTGATGCAGCCCGAAATCTTCAGCTTCAGTTCGCCGATCACATCGGCCTTGCCATTTTCGGCAAAGCGCTGCGAAATCTTCTGCGCCACCGGGATCGAGCGCGCATTGGCGAGGCTGCAATAATCAAGGCCGGGGCAAGCGATGATGTCGCCGATCCGGTCAAGGTTCGGCGTGCCAAGGCCGGCCGCTTCCAATTCGGTCCACAGCGCGTGCAGCTGGCCAATTTCAACATGCGGCAGCACGATGTTCTGCGCATGCGTCACGCGGCATTCGTCGAACGAATAATCCTTCGCCAGCCGCGCCATCAGGCGGATCTGGTCGGCGCTGGCATCACCCGGAATGCCGCCCACCGGCTTGAGGCTGATCGTGGCGGAGACATAGCCGGGCGCCTTGTGCGGATGCGTGTTGCGGTCCACCCACAGCGCGAAATCGGGGTCGTTGCGGTCGATGGCGGTCGGCAGGCCGGTCTTGAAAGCGGGATCGGCGAAATGGGCCTTGATCCGCTCCAGCTCGGCCAGCGGCGGTTCGATCCCCTGCGAAAGCAGATGGGCGAATTCCTCTTCCACCTGCCGCGCATACTCATCCTTGCCCAGTTCGTGGACCAGGATCTTGATACGCGCCTTGTACTTGTTGTCGCGCCGGCCATAGCGGTTGTAGACGCGAAGGCACGCCTCGGCATAGGTGATGAACTGATCGAGCGGCACGAAGTCGCGGATGCAGGGGGCCACCATGGGCGTGCGGCCCATGCCGCCGCCGACATAGAAGGCCGCGCCCAGTTCGCCCGCCTCATTGCGCACGATTTCCACGCCAATATCGTGCAGGCGCATCGCCGCGCGGTCGCGCTTGGATGCAATCACCGCAATCTTGAACTTGCGCGGCAGGAAACTGAATTCCGGGTGGAAGCTCGACCACTGGCGCATCAGTTCGGCATAGGGGCGCGGATCGACCAGCTCGTCTGCCGCAGCGCCCGCGAAATGGTCCGAACTGATGTTGCGAATGCAATTGCCGCTAGTCTGGATGGCGTGCATTTCCACGGATGCAAGGTCGGCCAGAATGTCGCCCGCATCTTCCAGCTTGATCCAGTTGTACTGGATATTCTGGCGCGTGGTGAAGTGGCCATAGCCGCGGTCATACTTGTCCGCGATATCGCCCAGCATGTGCATCTGTGCGGAACTGAGCGTGCCATAGGGAATCGCCACCCGCAGCATATAGGCGTGGAGTTGCAGATAGAGGCCGTTCATCAAGCGCAGCGGCTTGAACTGGTCCTCGGTCAGCTTGCCTTCCAGACGGCGGCGCGCCTGATCGCGGAATTCGGCCACGCGGGCATCGACCATGGCCTGATCGTATTGGTCATAACGGTACATGTCAGATCACCCAGTTGAGCGCGGCGGGATCGGCGGGCTTCCGCGTCAGGTCGGGCCGGACGGTGGGGCCCAGCGCACGGACGCGGTCCTTGATATGCGCGGGGCGCACGCTGCCATCCGGCTGCCGTTCGGCATCGATGGCATAGGCGGCATTGACGCGGCGCGCGGCGCTTTCGCGGCCCAGAATTTCGTCGGCTGCGTCGCCCACATCCACGGCATCATCCACATGAAGCGACCAGTTCTGGCCGTCCCACCAGGTGACCGCCCCGGTTTTCAGATCGTTTCCGGTCAGGATTTTCACTTCGCTTCTGCTCCCTCGGCAATTCGGGTTTGCGCCGTGCTGATGGCGGCGGTGACATCACCGATCACGATCAGCGCAGGGCTTTTGACCTTCTCGCGCGCGACCAGATCGGGCAGCGCGGCGAGCGGGCCGCGCAGCACGCGCATTTCCGGGCGCGCCGCGTTTTCGATCACGGCCACGGGCATGTCGGGGGCGAGGCCATCGGCCATCAGCTTTTCCGAAATCTGCGCGGCGGTGGATACGCCCATGTAAATCACCAGCGTGCGGCCTACGCCCGCAAGGCCCGCCCAGTTCTGATCGGACAGGCCCTTGCACTGGCCCGCCACGAAGCTGACGATGCTGGCATGGTCACGGTGGGTGAGCGGGATCTGCGCCGCGGCGGCGGCACCATTGGCGGCCGAAATGCCCGGCACCACTTCCACCCGCACCCCGGCGGCACGGGCGGCTTCCATTTCCTCGCCCCCGCGGCCAAAGATGAAGGGATCGCCGCCTTTCAGCCGCACCACATCCTGCCCCTTCAGCGCCTCGGCCACCAGCAGCGCGCAGATATCTTCCTGTGCCATAGTGTGGCGAGCGCGGGATTTTGCCACGCAGACCATCCGCGCATCGGGACGTGCCATGGCGAGGATTTGCGGATCGACCAGCCCGTCATGCACGATCAGCCTTGCGCGCGAAATCAGCCGCGCGGCGCGCAGCGTCAACAGGTCGGGCGAGCCGGGACCGGCCCCCACCAGATAGATCGTTCCGGATGTCATGGGCGGGAGATGCCGCCAAGGCCCCGCCGATGCCAGCGAGAATGCTTTGGGCAGGGGGTAGGTCAGCTTTAGTGTAAGCTATTCGGGCTTTTGCGCGCCCGACTTTGCCGCCCCGCTCACCGCTCCCAGCAGCGCCTGAAATGCCTCCCCGTCGCGCAGGTGAAGGTCGCGCTGCGGGAAGGGGATTTCGACCCCGTTTTCGCGGAACAGATGCCACACACGCTTGAGTACGTCAGAGCGGACATTGCTCATCCCTTCCTCCGGGTCGCTGATCCAGAAACGCAGCTCGAAATTGATCGAATTGTCGCCAAACCCCATAAGCAGCACGCGCGGTTCGGGCTGGGCCAGCACGCGCGGCACTTCGTCGGTCGCTTGCAAGAGCAGCTTTTCTACCAGTTCGATATCGCTGCCATAGGATACGCCCACCGGCGCTTTCACCCGTACATCGCGGCTGGAATAGGACCAGTTTTCGACCTGGTTGATCATCAGGTTCTCGTTCGGAATCAGGTATTCCTTGCGATCCCGCGTGATCATGGAAATGGCGCGGATGCCGATCTTGCGGATCTGGCCATAGGCCTCGTTGCCGCTTGTGTCGGTTACCGCGATCACATCCCCCGGCTTGATCGACTTGTCCATCAATAGGATGATCCCGGCGATCAGATTGCCGAAAGTCTTTTGCAGGCCAAAGCCGATGGCAAGGCCGAACGCACCCGAAAACACCGCGAGCGCGGTGAGGTCGATGCCCAGCATGTCGATGCCGATCAGGATCGCCAGCGCCCAGACGACGATGGAGACGAGCTTTTCCGCCAGCAATTGCTGCGAAGGGTCGAGGCGCGTTGCGCGGCTGAAAATGCGATTTGCCAGCTTCGCACCCAGCCGCGCGAACACCAGCACGGCCAGCAATACGGCAATAACTACCAGCACGCTCCAGACCGAAAAGCGCGTTTCGTTGAGCGTGAAGCCCCAGCTGTCGAGCAAGGTGATGATGTCGCCAATCGTGTTGCTTCGGCTGGCCACGGCATCGCGCAGCGCGTCGGCCCCGTCGAGCAGTTCGGGCGAGGACGTGGGAGCGGGACTGGTCGTCATTCGGCATCCATTGCGACAAAGGCTGCTTCCAGATCGGCAATCAGGTCGCCTGCATCTTCCAGCCCGATTGCCAGACGAACGCCCAGCCTGTCGTCCTTGTTCCAGCCGGCGGGGGGCCAGCTTGTCTCGCTGCGTGCACGCTGCGGATCGAAGGGGATGACAAGGCTTTCGAACCCGCCCCAGGAATAGCCGATGCCGAACAGGTTCAACGCGTCAATCAGGCGGGCGCGATGCGCGGGCGTCCGGCCTGTCAGCACGAAACTGAACAACCCGCAGCCGCCGGTGAAATCGCGCGCCCACAGATCGTGGCCCGGTGCGCCGGGAAGCAGCGGGCACAGCACATGCGCGACTTCGGGCCGACCCGCCAGCCACTGCGCCAAGGCAAGCGCACTGGCCGCGCCGCGCTCCAGCCTGAGGCCCATGGTGCGCAGGCCCCGCAGGGCCAGCGCGGCATCATCGGGCGAGACCACCAGCCCCAGCGCCTGCGCCTTGGCGCGCAGCCGGGGGTAAAGCTCCGGCCCTGCGCTGGCCGAACCCATCATCAGGTCGGAATGGCCGCCGACATGTTTGGTCAGGCTCATGATCGCGATATCGACGCCGTGGTGCAGCGCGGGGAAGCCAAGCGGCGTCGCCCAGGTGTTGTCGATCAGGCTGACTGCGCCGCGTTCCCGCGCCATGGCGGCCAGCGCGGGCACATCGCACACCTCCATCGTCAGGCTGCCGGGGCTTTCCAGCAGCACGGCCTTTGTCCGCTCGCAGAAACGCGCAGAAAATCCGGCGAGGTCGAGCGGATCGAAAAAGCGTGTCTCGATCCCGCAATCGGCCAGCAGGCTGCGCGCCATGGTGCGGCTGGGTTCATAGGCATTGTCGGACACCAACAGCACATCGCCCGCGCGCAGAACGGCCAGAACCGCGCCAGCAATCGCCGAAACCCCGCTGGGATAGAGCACCGTGCCCGCTGCTCCCGGCTCCATCTCGGTCAGCGCGCGGGCAAGCGCCCATTGCGTGGGCGCGCCGCGGCGGCCGTAATAGAATTCGCCGTCGCGGTCGGCCCGGCCTGCCGCCAGATCGGCGCAGTTTTCATACAGATGCGTGCTGCCGCGCCAGACGGGCGGGTTGACCACCGGCCCGGTCCATTCGGGCGCACGGCCCGCCTGCACCAGCCGCGTGGCGGGCGAGAGGTTGTCCGGCTTGCCCGACTTCACCGCGCCGGGCCTGTTTCCACCGGCAAGGCAGGATCGGCGCCCCATTCGCTCCAGCTGCCGTCATACAGCGCGACATCGTGCTTGCCCGCCTGTTCCAGCGCCACCATCAGCACCGCGGCCGTTACCCCCCCGCCGCAAGTGGTCACGATCGGCTGTGCCAGGTCGACCCCGGCGGCCTGAAACACGGCGCGGATTTCGGCGGGCGATTTGTAGGTGCCGTCTTCGTTCAGCACTTCGTCGAACACCACATTGCGCGATCCCGGAATGTGGCCGCTGGCAATTTCGGGGCGGAAATCGGGCATTTCGCCGGTGAAGCGGGCGGCGTGGCGGGCATCCACCACCTGCTCTGCGCGCGAATCGATATTGGCCAGCATATCGGCTTTGAAGCGCACAGGGGCGGGGCCGGTGCCGGGCATGTGCTCCACCGGAGCAACGGAGGGCGTTCCACTTTCCAGCGGGCGGCCTTCGGCGCGCCATTTGCCAAGGCCACCGTCGAGGATGGCGACCTGCATCCCGTGCATCCGGCAAATGAACCAGGCGCGTGCGGCGGTCTTGATATAGCTGTCATCATACACCACCACCCGCGCCCCCGCAGGCACGCCAAGCGCGCCCATGCGCTGCGCAAACTGCGTCGCCGTGGGCAAAGCGGAAGGGACGGGCGAATCCGGATCGTAGAAGCTGGGCAGATCAAGGAAACGCGCGCCGGGGATGTGCCCTGCGGCAAAATCGGCCGCCGGATCGCGGCCCGCATCGGGCAGATGGGCCGAGGCATCGAGGACGAAAAGGTCGGCCGCGCCCAGATTGTCGGCCAGCCAATGGGTAGAGACGAGGTTTTCCATGATGCGCACGTTAGGGGAAGCGACCGCGCGGGACAATGCACCTGCTTGCCAGATCGGCTGCAAGGCGGCATCAGGCGCGGCATGATAAACAGCACGACGCCCAAGTTCCTCGGCCAGCAGACCGGCCTGCCTGCCTCTCCCGACGAAGCGGTGCTGGATTATGTGCCCAATCCGCGCGCCGGGGCGCTGTTCCTGGTGCGCTTTGCTGCGCCCGAATTCACCAGCCTGTGCCCGGTGACGGGGCAGCCTGATTTCGCGCATCTGGTGATCGATTACGCACCGGGCGAGACGATCGTCGAATCCAAGAGCCTCAAGCTCTTTCTCGGCTCGTTCCGCAACCATAACGGCTTTCACGAGGATGTGACCGTGGGCATCGGCCAGCGCCTGTTTGCCGAGATGCAGCCGCGCTGGCTGCGCATCGGCGGATACTGGTATCCGCGCGGCGGCATCCCGATCGACGTGTTCTGGCAATCCGGCCCTGCGCCCGACGGGCTTTGGCTTCCCGATCAAGGCGTTGCGCCATATCGCGGGCGCGGCTGAGGGGCGCATCGGCCAAGGCTTGCCCGCCGGCTGACCACTGGCTAGACCGCAGCCAAGGAAGGGGTTTCATCCATGCATATCGTGATGATCGGGACGGGCTATGTCGGCCTTGTTTCGGGGGCCTGCTTTGCCGATTTCGGCCACCACGTCACCTGCGTGGACAAGGACCGGGCGAAGATCGACGCGCTGCTGGACGGGCGCATCCCGATTTTCGAGCCGGGACTGGATGATCTGGTCGCCAGCAATGTGGCCGCCGGGCGGCTGAAATTCACGCTCGATCTCGCTGACGTCCTGCCGCAGGCGGATGCTGTGTTCATTGCGGTGGGCACGCCCAGCCGCCGCGGCGATGGCCATGCCGACCTCTCCTATGTCTATGCCGCGGCCGAGGAAATGGCCCCGCTCCTGCGCGACGGGGCGGTGGTGGTGGACAAATCCACCGTTCCCGTGGGTACGGGGGATGAGGTGGAGGCGATCATCCGCAAGGCGCGTCCCGATCTCCATTTCTCGGTGGCGTCCAATCCCGAGTTCCTGCGCGAAGGCGCGGCGATTGACGATTTCAAGCGGCCCGACCGCGTGGTGATCGGCGTGAATGACGAGCATGCCGAACGCGTGCTGCAAGCGATCTACCGCCCGCTGACCCGCAACGAAGCGCCGATCCTGGTGATGAGCCGCCGGGCGGCGGAGCTGACGAAATATGCCGCCAATGCTTTCCTCGCGACCAAGATAAGCTTCATCAACGAAATTGCCGATCTGTGCGAGAAGGTGGGCGCGGATGTGCGCGATGTGGCGCGCGGCATCGGCAGCGACACCCGCATCGGCGCGCGTTTCCTGCAACCCGGACCCGGTTATGGCGGATCGTGCTTCCCCAAGGATACGCTGGCGCTGCTCAAGACCGGGCAGGATTACGCCGCCCCGCTGCAGATCGTCGATGCGGTGGTGAAGGTAAACGCGCAGCGCAAGCAGGCGATGGGCGGCAAGGTGATCGCTGCGCTGGGCGGCGAAACGCAAGGCAAAACGGTTGCCCTGCTGGGCCTGACCTTCAAGGCCGATACCGACGACATGCGCGATTCCCCTGCGATCGACATTGCCGCATCCTTGCAGGCGGCGGGCATTACGGTGCGCGCTTACGACCCGGAAGGCATGGAGACCTCGAAAGCGGTGATCGACGGGCTGGTGTATTGCAAGGACAGCTATGACGCGCTGACCGGGGCGGATGCGGCGGTGATCGTCACCGAATGGGATGCGTTCCGCGCGCTCGACCTTGCGCGGGCCAAACGCCTGATGGCCAATCCGCTGCTGGTCGATCTGCGCAATCTTTACAGCCGCAAGGATGTGGAGCGGCATGGTTTCACCTATGTCGCGGTGGGGCGCTGACCGGGCGCGCACGCGTTTAGCAATTTGTTTGCTTGTCCGTGGCAAAGATCGCGCATGATCTTTGCCAAACGCTCCCACACGCTTGCCTTCGGGGCCGCCATTGTGGCGATGGTGGCCTTTATCGCCGACCGCGACGGCGCGATCAGCGCGCTGGCGTCGCAGCCGCATGAAGATCCGGGCATGAGCGCGGAGGCTCCTGCTGAAGTGGCCGAAGCCCCGCCAGTGGTCGAGGAAGCGCCGATGGTGTCGGACGATGCGGCCTTTGCGGATGAGGTGGAGATGGACGAGCCGTTCGGCACCGAGGAATTCGATCCCATGCCCGACAATATGGGCGAGGACATCTACAACCCGGATGACGGGGCATTCGGCACGGAGCCTTCGGGCGACTGGTAAAGCCTGCCTACATCACGCCAAATGTCCACCCTTCGGTCTGCGCAATCTGCGGGGTCAGGCGCAGGGGCGTCCATAATTCGGGTCGATGGGCACGGGTGCGCAGCCATGCGGCAGTGAGCAGCGCATCGGTCGAATGGTCGTCCATCGCCCCGCTGCCTGTGACAGGCGGGCTTCCCAGATTGGCGAGCGCGGTGTTCAGTTCTTCCACGCTGCGCATCTTGCTGCGCCCCGCGCTGCGCCCGGCGGCCAGCGCGGCAATCGTCGTGTATATTTCGACCACCAGCGATGATCCGGCGGCGGAAGGCAGCGGGTCGATCGGCCAGACGGGCAAATGTCCGCGCAGCCGGTTGAGCATCCGCATCCCCGTCAGGCTGGATTTGCCCACTTGCGCCGCGCCCACCAGGTTGAAGTTGGAGTAGGGTTTGCACCCCTGCAATTCCTGCGCCTGTTCGGCCACGCGGAACCGGCCCCGGCCACCGCCGAAGGCATCGCCCTCGCGCCCGCCATGGCGGCGGAAATGGCGGCTGGCTTGCGGGTGGTCGACAAGGCTGCTGGCGGCCAGATGCGGATCGCGCGCGCAGATATCGTCCACCAATTGCCACAAGGCCTGTGCATCGCGGGGGCTTTTCTCCCAGCCGGGGAAATAGGCGCCCCGGTCGGCAAAGGGCAGGGCAATGCCCAGATCGAGGCCCACCAGCGTGCCATCCGGCAAATCATCGCGCAGCAAGGTCAGCACATCTTGCCGCGACCAGCCCTTGTCTCTCTTCAGCAGCAGCGGTGGCCCGCCAGCGTCATCGGCCATTGCCACGGCAATCGCGCGGTGGCGTTCCCCCACCGCGCCCGACCAGTCCACGGCGATGAAACGGGAAAAGCGCGGCGGTGTTATGGGCAGCTTCCCTTGGCGATATTCCAGCCTGCGTTTTCGGTCGCGAAGAACGCGTCACGCGGGGCGGCGGGATCCACAAAGCGCGCGGCGCTGATGTTCACGCAGGTCTCACCCTCCCAGCCTTCGATGCGGAAGTCATCGTAATCGTGCCACGGCCAGTTCGCACCCAGTCCGTCGGGCAGGCGGTGCAATTCGGCAAGGCCCACCTGGTCCACGCGCCAGACCACGAAGTTTTCCAGCCCGCCAAAACCCGATTGCGTGATCTGGATCGCGGCCAGCCGCTGCGCCGAGGGGGAGAAGGCCGGCATTTCACCCGTTTCCACCACTTGCCCGCCGCCGCTTCGATCGAACAGGAACGTGCCGAACGCCTCAAACGCTCCCCAGGGCAGTGCCAGGAACCGGTTGCCCTGAAGCATTTGCCCGTCTCCCAGATTAAGCAGCCAACTGGCATCCTGGCAGACCTGCCCGCCGCCCAGCGTGGTGACGGCCAGATTGGTCTGGTCAGTGGCAGCGATGGCGGAGAGCGCGGGCGCGATTACCAGCGGGTCGGTGCGTGGGCCAAATTCGTCCTCGTTATAGGCATATTGCGGCGGCGGGCAGGAACCCGGATCGGGCCGGGCCAGCGCCGCGACCAGTGTTTCGCTGTCGGCATCGCTTTCACCCGCATCGGGCGGCGACACATCGCCACAGGCAGCAAGAATTACCATCCCGGCAAGCGTGGAGGCAAAGGGCCAAATCCGCGTCATCTTCGTTCCTTTCGCAGGCGATCCCAGTAATCGAGGCGCTTGCGCACCTCACGTTCGAACCCGCGTTCAACCGGCTCGTAAAAAGTCTGTGGCGGCAGATTGTCCGGCCAGTAATTGTCGCCCGAAAAGCCTTCGGGCGTGTCGTGATCGTAGGTGTAGCCTTTGCCGTAGCCCAGCTTCTCCATCATCCCCGTCGGCGCGTTGACGATGTTCATCGGCGGCATCAGGCTGCCGGTTTCCTTCGCGGCCTTCCACGCCGCTTTCTGCGCCATATAGGCCGCGTTCGATTTGGGCGCGACCGCGATATAGAGGCAGGCCTGCACCAGCGCCAATTCGCCTTCGGGACTGCCGAGAAAGCGGTAGGCCTCCATCGCGGCCATGCATTGCGGCAAGGCCTGCGGATCAGCCAGACCAATATCTTCCACCGCCATGCGGACAAGGCGGCGGGCGAGGAACAGCGGGTCTTCGCCTGCGACCAGCATCCGCGCCATGTAATACAGCGCCGCCTGCGGATCGCTGCCGCGCACCGCCTTGTGCAGCGCGGAAATGAGGTTGTAATGCCCTTCGCGATCCTTGTCGTACACCGCCACGCGGCGTTGCAGGAACTGGCCGAGCGCGGCCGGATCGAGCGGGGCGTCGAGCCGCGCGGAGTAGATCGTTTCGGCCTGGCCCAAGAGGAAACGCCCATCCCCGTCGGCACTGGCCACCAGGGCGGCGCGCGCTTCTGCCGTGAGTGGCAAAGGGCCTTCCAGCGCCTCGGCCCGGTCAAGCAGGTTTCCGAGCGCGGCATCGTCCAGCCGTTTGAGCACCAGCACCTGCGCTCGGCTGAGAAGCGCGGCGTTGAGTTCAAAGCTGGGATTTTCCGTTGTCGCCCCCACCAGCGTGACGGCGCCGCTTTCGACATAGGGCAGGAAGCCGTCCTGCTGCGCGCGGTTGAAGCGGTGGATTTCGTCCACGAACAGCAGCGTCCTGTGCCCGGCGCGGCGTGCATCTTCTGCTGCGGCGAATACCTTGCGCAGATCGGCCACGCCCGAAAACACCGCGCTGACCGCAGCGTAACGCATCCCCGTGGCCGCGGCGAGCAGGCGGGCGATGCTCGTCTTTCCGGTGCCCGGCGGCCCCCACAGGATCATGCTCGACAATCGCCCGGCAGCCACCATCCGCCCGATCGCGCCATCGGGACCGGTCAGATGATCCTGTCCGATCACCTCGCCAAGGCTCCGCGGGCGCAGCCGGTCGGCAAGGGGCGCGTCCGCCGCTGGCGAAAGGTCAGCCGCAGCGGACGCGGGATCAGGGGCGAAAAGGTCATCCATCTTGCCCGTCAGATAGGCCGGGGCAAGGCGGATTGCCAAGCGCGCAGATCGGGCGCATCCTTGCACCGCCGAGAGGAATGGAGGGCCACCGCGTGTCAGCCGAGGAAGATCACATCCCGGTGCCTTGGCACCTGTGGGTCGTGGGCACGCTGGCGCTGCTGTTCACGATGATGGGCGCCTATGACTACGTCATGTCGCAGACGGGCGACCGCGCCTATATGGAAGCGATGGTGAAGCCCATGGGTCTCGATATCGACGTGGCTGTTGCCTATTTCTCCGGCTTTCCATTCTGGGCCGATGCGGTGTGGGCGATCGGCGTATGGGGCGGGGTCGCAGGTGCGGTGCTCCTGTTGCTGCGGCGCGCGGTGGCTTACCCCATGCTGCTGCTGTCGCTGGCGGGATTGGTGCTGTCCAATGCTTATGCCGTCGCCAATCCGGTGCCAGGCATGACGGATAGCGTTGCAACCTATGCCACGGTTGCCATCGTGTTTGCCCTCATGCTGGGTCTGGCCCTGTATGCCCGGTCAATGCGCCGCTTGGGCGTGCTGCGCTGAGGGGGCAGGCTGCCGCTGCGCGATGAGCCGCAGATAGGTGCGCGCCACCGTGGCGTTGATGGCATCCCATGAATAATCCCGGCTGCGCGTCTCGCCAGCGGCCCCGTGCGTGCTGCGCAGTGACGGATCGGCGCAATAGGCGGCAACCGCATCGGCAAAGGCCGGGATATCGCCCGGTTCAACCAGCATTCCGGTAATCCCGTGCACCACAAGGCTGGTGGAGCCGGTCGCACGCGCCGCCACCACGGGGATGCCGCTGGCCATGGCTTCCAGCGTCACATTGCCGAATGTCTCGGTTATGGAAGGGTTGAGCAGCAGGTCCATGCTGGCCACCGCACGGCCCAGATCGGCGCCGCCCTGAAAACCGGTGAACACCGCGTCTGGCACGGTCTGTTCAAAAAAGGCGCGCGCCGGGCCTTCGCCGACCACCAGCACCTTGTGCGCCACGCCGCGCCGCTTCAGTTCCTCCAGCGTGGCGCCAAAGACATCCAGCCCCTTTTCCATCACCAGCCGGCCCAGAAAGCCAACCGCCACATCGCCATCGGCAATCCCGTGCGCGCGGCGCCATTCCGGATCGCGGCGGGAAGGATCGAATATCGTCCGGTCCACCCCGCGCGACCAGATCGAGATATCGCTGCCCATGCCCTGTTCGCGCAGCACCTGCACCATGCTTTCCGACGGCGCGACCAGCGCATCGCAGCGCCGGTAAAAGCGGCGCAGGATTGCCTCCACCCACGGCTCCATGAAGCCCAGATTGTAATAACGCGGATAGGTTTCAAAGCGCGTGTGCACGCTGGTCAGCACGGGCAGGCCGCGTTTCCGCGCCCATGTCAGCGCGCGGTGACCTGCCACATCGGGGCTGGCGATATGCAGGATATTGGGTGCAAACCGCTCCAGATCGGCCTTGGCTTCGGCGGAAAATCCAAGCGAAAACCGGTATTCCCCGCGCCCCGGAACAGGCAGGTTGGGCAAGCCGACCAGATCGCCGGTAGGCGGAAAGGCTGGATTTGCCACTTTGGGTGAATAGACGCGCACGCACGCGCCCTGGCGCAGCAGGAAGTCCACCAGCCTGTTCAGCGCCTGATTGGCTCCGTCGCGGACATAATTGTAATTGCCGCTGAACAAGGCCACGCGCAGATCGCTCATCTCCATGGCTGGCCCATAGGGCAGGCTTCGCCCGATTGCGAGAGGGGCGATGGCGGAGCGGTGCAAAATCACTGCCGACAGAGCGGGAGCGGTCTTTCGCGCGGCGGCAAATGCGCCCAGTTTCATGGGGTTGTGGTTGAGGCGGCTCTCTCTATGCTGTCACAACTGGGTTACAGTCGGAAAGGGAACTGCCACAATGTCCATGTCACCACGGGCCGGCGCCCGCTGGCTTGCGATGCTGGCCTTTGGCACCGTCGCCAATGCTGCCAACGGCCCGGTCGCCGCGCAAACGCTGCGCCCGGTGCTGGATTATGCCAATGCCGCGACGATCCGGGACACCTGCCTGGCCTTTGCCGCAGAGCGCGGCCTCAATGTGGCGATTGCGGTTTATGATGCGGCGGGGCGGTTGATGGCCTATGCCCATATGGACGGTGCGCCCACTGCGGTGGGCGATTATGCGCAGTGGAAGGGGCGCTCTGCCGCTACCATTCATGTCGCGTCGAAAGATACGGCCAATTGGGGGCCGGGCGCGCCGCCCCCCGGTCTTGCGACCTGGGAAGGGGGTGTGCCCTTCTTCACCGCCGATGGCTCCCCGCTGGGCGGGGTGGGCGTATCGGGAGCATCAAGCGCAGAGGACAGCGCCTGCGGCGAAGCGGGTATTGCCGCCGCAGGATTGCTGTCGCAAAGGCCGTAAGGCCGCGTCCTGGCAGCTTACGCCGCTTCGACCTTGCGCTTGTGACGCTTGCGCTCGTGCGGGTCGAGATGCACCTTGCGCAGGCGGATCGACTGCGGTGTAACCTCCACCATCTCGTCCTCGTCGATATAGGCAATCGCCTGTTCCAGCGTCATCACCCGCGGCGGGGTCAGACGGATCGCGTCATCCTTGCCGCTGGCGCGGAAATTGGTGAGCTGCTTGGACTTGAGCGGGTTGACTTCCAGATCTTCGGGCTTGGCGTTTTCCCCGATGATCATGCCCTGATACAGCTTGGTGCCCGGTTCGATGAACAACTCGCCGCGTTCTTCCAGTGCGTTGAGCGCGTAGGGCACGGCATCACCCGTTTCCATCGATATCAGCACGCCGTTTTGCCGCCCTTCGATACGGCCCTTGTAGGGGCCATACTTTTCGAACAATCGGTTCATGATGCCCGTGCCGCGCGTGTCCGACAGGAATTCGCCGTGATAGCCGATCAGGCCGCGCGACGGGGCTGAGAAGGTGATGCGGGTCTTGCCGCCGCCGCTGGGGCGCATGTCGGTCAGCTCGGCCTTGCGCAGCGCCATTTTCTCCACGACCGTTCCCGAATATTCGTCGTCCACGTCGATCACGACGGTTTCGTACGGTTCGGTGCGGTTGCCGTTTTCGTCAGTGCCGAAAATCACGCGGGGGCGCGAAATGCCCAGTTCGAACCCTTCGCGGCGCATGGTTTCAATGAGCACGCCCAGCTGCAATTCGCCGCGGCCGGCGACTTCGAAGCTGTCCTTGTCCTCGCTCTCGGTCACGCGGATGGCGACATTCGATTCCGCCTCGCGCTCCAGCCGGTCGCGGATCATGCGGCTGGTGACCTTGCTGCCTTCGCGCCCGGCCAGCGGGCTGTCGTTCACGGCAAAGCGCATGGACAGCGTGGGCGGATCGATCGGCTGCGCCTGAAGCGGTTCGGTCACCGACGGGTTGGCAATGGTGTTCGCCACGGTTGCCACGGCAAGGCCGGCAATCGACACAATATCGCCTGCCTTCGCTTCGTCGACCGGCACGCGTTCCAGCCCGCGAAAGGCGAGCAGCTTGGACGCGCGGCCCGTTTCCACCACCTTGCCCGACGAATCGAGCGCGTGGATCGGATCGTTTACCTTGATCGAACCGGAGGCGACCTTGCCAGTCAGGATGCGGCCCAGGAAATTGTCCCGATCCAGCAGCGTCACAAGGAACTTGAACGGTCCGTCCTCGTCCGCGCTGGGCGGGGGGACATGGTCGACGATTTTCTGGAATAGCGGGGTCAGCGTGCCTTCGCGCAGGGTCGGGTCTTCATTGGCATAGCCGTTGCGGCCAGAGGCATAGAGCACGGGGAAATCGAGCTGTTCGTCATTCGCCTCAAGGCTGACGAACAGGTCGAACACCTCGTCGAGCACTTCCTGAATCCGCTCATCCGGGCGGTCGATCTTGTTGACCACCACGATGGGGCGAAGGCCGAGGCTGAGCGCCTTGCCGGTGACGAACTTGGTCTGCGGCATCGCGCCTTCGGAGCTGTCCACCAGCAGGATAACCCCATCCACCATCGACAGGATACGCTCTACCTCGCCGCCGAAATCGGCGTGACCGGGCGTGTCGACGATGTTGATACGCGTGCCTTCCCATTCCACGCTGGTGCACTTGGCCAGGATGGTGATCCCGCGTTCCTTTTCGAGATCGTTCGAATCCATCGCCCGTTCCTCGACCCGCTGGTTGTCGCGGAAAGTGCCGGATTGGCGGAACAACTGGTCGACCAGAGTGGTCTTGCCATGGTCAACATGGGCGATGATCGCCACATTGCGAAGGGGCGCGGACATAGAATAGCCTTTGGATAGTTTGGCCGCGGGCGAACATGCGTGCTGCACCTGCGAAGTTTCCCGCGCGCCTTAGACGACACGGGCCGACAGGGCAAGGCACTGTGCCAATGTGCCCAACATGCGGCGCAAACCGTTGCTGCAACGCAATATTTCCCCGAAATGTGGCCCATTTGCTACAGGCGCGGTTTCAATCGCAACTGTTTTGAACAAGGTTGAGCGGTTAACGATTGCGTTAACGCGCAGGTGCGGCGTATCCAGAGCGGGAGCACAACCGGTGCACCAGAGCCCAGAGGGCCTGCCGGAGGTGTGAGGGAGATGGAGATACCCATGAATAACCGCCCTTCCGGCATGTCCGGACACGCGCGCTCGCTCCTTTGCGGGGTCGCCGCCATTGCCATTGCCCTGCCTGTTGTCTCCCACGCGCAAGAAGCGCCGCAGGAGCAGGCTGCCAGCGGCAATATGATTATCGTCACCGCTACCAAGCGTGAGACCACGCTGCAGGAAACGCCGGTCGCCGTCAGCGTTACCACCGCCGAAACGCTGGAACGCGAACAGATCCGCGATCTGCGTGATCTGCAGGCCGTTGTGCCATCGCTGCGGGTCAGCCAGCTGCAAAGCTCGGCCAATACCAATTTCATCATCCGCGGCTTTGGCAACGGCGCAAACAATGCCGGCATCGAACCATCGGTGGGCGTGTTCGTGGACGGCGTCTATCGCAGCCGCACGGCGGCGCAGATCAACGATCTGCCCAATGTCAGCCGGATCGAAGTGCTGCGCGGCCCGCAATCGACGCTGTTCGGCAAGAACGCGTCGGCCGGTGTCATTTCGCTTGTCACCTCGGCCCCGTCCTTCACGCCCGAAGGCTCGCTCGAAGTATCCTATGGCAATTTGGATGCGACCGTCGTGCGCGCCTATGCCAGCGGCCCGCTGAGCGACAGTTTCGCAGTCAGCCTGGCGGGCGGTATCAACCAGCGCGACGGCTACAATATCGACACGGCCAGCAACAGCCGCACGAACGAGCGTGACCGCTGGTTCGTACGCGGCCAGATGCTGTATGACAACGGCAACAACCTGCGCGCCCGCATCATTGCCGATTACGACAAGATGGACGAGAATTGCTGCGGCGTGGTCAACGTCCAGCGCTCGCCCGCCTCGGCCGCCATTCTGGCGCTGGGCGGCCAGTTGAACGACCCGAACGATCCCTTTGCCAACCTTGTCTACAACAACTTCCCCTCGACCAACGAGATCGAGAATTACGGCGTGTCAGCGCAGCTCGATTTTGAACTGGGCGGCAATTTCACGCTGACCTCGATCTCGGCCTACCGCGAGAATAACGGGCAATACGATCAGGACGTGGATTTCACCTCGCTCGACCTGCTCCAGCGTTTCCAGACGCAGAACCTGGAAACCTACACGCAGGAACTGCGCCTGGCGGGTGAAATCGGCCCGGCTTCGTTTCTGGGCGGCCTGTTCTACTTCCGCGAGAAGATCGAGGAAGACCAGACGGTGGCCAAGGGAACCCGTTTCCGCAATTTTGCCGACCTGTCGGCAGGCGGCAACGGCACGGGCAGCACGGTTACTTTCCTCGAACAGACGATTGGAGCGCTTTACGGGAATCCGACCCAGTTTCTGGGCACTTTCGGTTCCGCGGGCCTTGCCGAAACGGGCGAGTTCTTCCTGCGCAACAACGCGCTGTCGCTGTTCGGCCAGGTCGATTTCGAAATCGCCACCGGTCTGGTGCTGACGCTGGGCGCGAACTACACGATGGATCGCAAGCGGGCGGTGACCGATTACCAATCGACCGACGTGTTCTCGAACATCGATCTGGTGGATGCCGGCTTCCGGGCGATCCGTGCGCAGACCATTGCCACAGTTGTCGGCCAGCAGCTGGGCCTCGATCCGGGCGTGCTTGCCACGCAGGACCAGATCAATGCCTTTGCCGCCAGTATCGGGCTGGTGAACTTCAACAACCTGATCGTCGTTCCGGCAACGGCCTTTGCCACCACCAATTCGACCAATCCCGCCGTCAATCCCTTCCTGGTGGGGCGGCCGTTGCAACTGTTCCCCCGCTTCATCAACATCCCCAACGCGGTGGAAGACGGGCGCACGCGCGACAATGATCTGGCTTACACGATCCGGCTTGCCTATGATATCAGCCCTGACATCAACGTCTATGCCAGCTATGCGACGGGCTTCAAGGCAAGCTCGTTCAACCTTGGCCGTGACAGCCGCCCGCTGGCAAGTGATCTGGCGGCGGTGCAGGCGCTTAACCCCACCTTCAACAACCAGGTATCGGGCAGCCGCTTTGCCGGGCCGGAAGAATCCAAGGTCATCGAACTGGGCTTCAAGGGCAATTGGGACATTTTCTCGATGAATCTGACCGGTTTCCGGCAGGACATTGACGGTTTCCAGTCGAACATCTTCACCGGCACCGGCTTCCTTTTGTCCAATGCAGGCAAGCAGCGGACCTGGGGCGTGGAGCTGGAAAGCATGGTCAACCCGATCGAGCCGCTAACGCTGAACTTCGCCGCCACATGGCTCGACCCGACCTATGTCAGCTTCCCGCTCTCCTCGATCGGTGATCTGACCGGCACCAAGCCGGCCGGCATTCCCGAATGGACGATTGTGCTGGGCGCGCAGTGGGAACAGGATCTGGGCAATGGCGACGTGTTGATAGCCAACACCACCTTTTACCACGAAAGCAACACGCAGGTGATCGAAGGCCTGCCGGGCTTCCTCGCGGGCGGGCAGGCGGCGGCGATTGCCGCGGCGGCTCCGTTCCAGCGGCAGGTGGACGAATTGTCGGCATCGCTGACCTACCAGTTCACCGACCTGGGCCTCGACCTGACCGTGTGGGGCCGCAATCTGACGAACGACCGCTATTTGCTGTCCCTGTTCGATTCGCCCGGCCAGCCGCGCTCGATCTCCGGCTATCCCAACCAGCCGCGCACATATGGCGTGACGGCGCGCAAGAAGTTCTGATCCGCGCGCATCTGGATATTGACACGGGGAAGGGGGCCAGCGCGGCCCCCTTTTTCGTTTGCCATGTTTATGCCGTTATGATCCCTTTTAATCCCAAGGGTTAAGCAAGAGGGGGATTGTCATGGAATGGATGTTGATGCCGCTGCGGCGCTATGCCGATTTTTCGGGGCGTTCGCGGCGCAAGGAATATTGGATGTTCGTGCTGGGCGCGATCATCGTGGCGCTGGTGATTGGTGCAATCGAAGGGCTGCTGGGCATCAACCAGATGATCGGCGGCACATACGGCCCGCTCAGCCTGCTGTTCGTGCTGGCAATCATCATCCCCGGAATTGCCGTGCAGGTTCGTCGCTTTCACGATCAGGACCGTTCGGGCTGGTTCGTGCTGCTGGGCTTGATCCCGTTCGTGGGTTCCATCGCCGTGCTGGTGTTCATGTGCCTGGAGGGCACGCGGGGGGACAACCGTTATGGTCCCGATCCCAAAGGGCAGGCGCCGGTCGATACCTTCTCCTGATCGCGGATCGGCGCGGGCGCTCAGGAGCACTCAGAGGGTTCGGAGCGTTTGCGCCGGTTTGGCCCGCAACACGGGCAGGCTGGCAGCAAAGGCAAAGCCCAGCACCAGCGCCAGCCCCGCGCCGAGCACGGCCAGAATACGCGGCCAGTCGGGCAGCCAGTCGAATTCGAACAATTGGGTGATGACCGCCCAGGCAAGACCCGTGCCCAGGGCGAGCGAAACGCCGGCAAGGATAACGGCAAGCAGGCCGAACTCCGCCAGTTGCAGGCCCAATAACTGGTTCCGGCTGGCGCCCAGCACGCGCAGGATGACGGTATCGTAAATCCGCGCCGCGCGAGCGGCGGCAATCGCGCCCAGCAGCACCGCGATGCCCGCCAGCACCGCCACCGATGCGGCGGCGAGGATGGCAAGCGATACCTGATCGAGAATGCGGCGCGCTTCCTCCAGGATCGGCCCCACCTCCACCACCGAGCTCGACGGGAAGGCGCGCGCCAGATCGCGCAGCAGCGTGGGCACCTCGGTCCCTTCGGGCAACGATATGGTGGCTGCGACATTATGCGGCGCATCGGCCAGCGCGTTGGGCGAGAAGACGAAGACGTAGTTGAAGCCCATGCTCTCCCAATCCAGCCGCCGGAAGCTGGCAATCCTTGCGGTCTTCTGCACGCCGAGCACGCTGACGGTGATAATGTCGCCCAGTTTCAGATCGGCAGCACGCGCCAGTTCCTCGTCTACAGAGACAAGCGGTTCGCCATTGTAAATCGCTGGCCACCATTCGCCGCGCGTCAGCACATTGCCTTGCGGAAGCGCCACGGAATAGGTCAGCCCCCGCTCGCCGCGGAGCGCCCACGCGCCATCAGGCAACTCGTCCAACTCGCTGACCACGGTGGGGCTTTTGGGGTCGCCATAGGCGATGACCTGCCCCCGCAGGGTCGGGGTGACGCTGATTTCCGCACCCGGCGCATCCGCCTCGACCAGCGCGGTGAACTCGCCCACGCGCGCCACCGGCAGGTCGAGCACGAAATAGTCCGGCGCAATGGCCGGCACGGATCGGCGGATATTGCCATCAAGGCTGGTTTGCACGGCAGCCAGCAGGACAAAGGCAGCGAGGCCAAAGCCGAGCGCGGTGACCAATGCGCCGGTGGCCGCTCCGGGCCGGTAGATGTTCGACAGTGCTGCGCGCAGGATCGGGTTGGCGGGGCGCGGTGCGCGCTTTGCCGCGCGGGCGATGGCAACGCCCAGCACTCCCAGCAGCAGCAGCATCCCCAGTGCTCCCGCCAGAAACCCGGCGGACAACAGCGGCGTGGGCGATCCGACCAGCGCCAGCAGGGCAATCCCTGCCATTCCCAGCCCCACGGGCACTGCGGCGCTGCGCCAGCCTTGCGAAATCGGCGCCACACGGCTGCGCATCAGCGCCATTGCGGGAAAATCGCGCGCGCGCAGGATCGGCGGCGCGGCAAAGACCAGCGCCACCAGCAAGCCGAAAGCCAGCGCGCGCAGCAGTGCCAGCGGGTCGATCACAAAGTCCGTGCTGACCGGCAACAGCGATCCGAGCGCATTTGCCAGCAGCGGGGTGACCAGCACCCCTGCCGCCAGCCCTGCCAGCGATCCTGCCACCGCCGCCGCGCCCACTTGCAGGGCATAGATGCGCGCAATGTCTCCGCTCGTTGCGCCCAATATCTTGAGCGTTGCGATCCCGGCGCGCTTGCCCTCCAGATAGGAAGACACGCCGCCGCCAATGCCGATGCCGGCAATCACCAGCGCGGCAAGGCCCACCAGCGTGAGGAATTCGCCCATGCGGCTGACGAACCGTTCCGCGCCGGGCGATGCACGGTCGCGCGTGCGGATATCCAGCCCGTTTTCGGGAAAGGCTTCGAGGATCGCCTCCTCCACCGCCGAAGGATCGTCATTGCCTGAAAAGCGCAGCCGCGTCTTGGTTTCGTACATCGCGCCGGGCAGGGTGAGGCCAGCGGCCTCTGGCACGTCCAGCCCCACGATCACGCTTTGGCCCAGCGAAAACCCTTCGGACAGGCGATCAGGCTCCTCCCCGATAATCCCCGCCACGGTCAGCGGCAGGGTGCCGAGCAGGATAGTGTCGCCCACGCCGACTTCCAGCCGATCAGCCACACCCTGCGCAATCCACGCGCCATTGGCAGGCAGGTCGCCCGCCACGCTGCCATCGGCCAGCGTCAGCGCACCATAAAGCGGCCAGTTGGCTTCCACTGCCTTGAGTTCCACCGGCGCGGCCGCATCGCCGTGGGTGACCATGGCCTGCATACGAAGGCCGTTGGAAAGCTCGCCATATTCCGAAAGGAAAGCGACTTCCTCCGCGCTCAAGGGGCGCTGATAGACCTCGACCTCCAGATCGCCGCCCAGCAACACCTGCCCCTGTCCGTTGAGTTCGCTCCGAATGGCGGAGGTGAGCGAGCCGATCGCGGCCAGCGCGCCTACACCGAGGAACAGGCAGACAAGCAGCAGGCGCAGGCCGCGAAACTGGCGGTGCAGATCGCGCCGCGCAATGCGCCATGCCGCGGCCCAGCCAAGCGATGTCATGAAGCGGCCATGTCCGCTTTGACCGTGTCCGATACGATGCGGCCATCGCCCAGCGTGACCACGCGGTCGCACAGGGCGGCCAGATCCTTGTCATGCGTGATGATAACCAGCGTTGCGCCGGTCTGCGTGCGCCGCGAAAACAGCACATCGACAATCGAGCTGCCGGTCGAACCGTCGAGATTGCCCGTCGGCTCGTCCGCGAAAATCAGCGGCGGGCGCGCGGCAATGGCGCGGGCAATCGCCACGCGTTGCTGCTCACCGCCCGAAAGCTGTGCGGGATAGTGGGTGAGGCGATGGCCCAAACCCACCGCCTCCAGCTCGGCCGCGGCGCGCTCCCACGCGTCCTTTTCTCCGGCAAGTTCGAGCGGGGTGGCGACATTTTCCTGCGCCGTCATGGTGGGCAACAAATGAAAGGCCTGCAGCACGATGCCGATACGCCCGCGCCGGGCCAGCGCCAGCTCGTCCTCGCTCATGCTGGAAAAGGCCGCCCCTGCGACAATCAGTTCACCGCTGGTCGCGCGCTCCAGCCCGGTCAGCACGCTCATCAGCGAGCTTTTGCCCGAACCCGACGGGCCGAGCAGCGCCAGCGTCTGGCCGGTCGGCACGATCAGATCGATGCCGCGCAGGATTTCAACGGCTGCCGCGCCGTCGCCCAATGTCAGGCGCAGGTCACGGGCAAGGATGGCGGGATTGTTGGGCGGGGGGCTTGTCACGGCGCAGCGATGGCATAGCTATGACAGCGAGGCAATAGAGGCATAAGGGCGGTAATCGATGCGGATTGGCGGTTGGGCGATAACGATCATGGCGTTGGCGCTGGCCGCTTGCGGCAATCAAGCTGCGCCGCCAGCACCGGCTGAGGCAGCCAGCACTCAGTCCGCGGCAGGACAGGCCGCGCCGGTAACCGGGCCGGAACGCGTGATCCTGGCCTTTGGCGACAGCCTGTTTGCCGGATACAATCTGGCCGAGCAGGAAGGATATCCTGAGCAATTGCAAGTGGCCTTGCGGGCGGAAGGCATCAATGCCCGCGTGATTGACGCCGCCGTTTCGGGCGATACCACGGCGGCCGGGCGTCAACGCATTGCCTTCGTCCTCGACAATGCCGAAACGACGCCGCACCTCGCCATCGTGGAACTGGGCGGCAACGATATGCTGCGCGGCCTGCCGCCATCGGCCACGCGCGAAAATCTGGCCGCCATTCTCGATGAACTGAAGGCCCGCAATATTCCCGTACTGCTGATGGGGATGCGCGCGCCGCCCAATATGGGCGCGCAATACCAGGCGGAGTTTGACGCAATTTATCCCGACCTTGCCCGGCAATATGGCGCGGCGCTGGTGCCGTTCTTCCTTGAAGCGGTGTATGACAAGCCCGAACTGAACCTGCCCGATCGCATCCATCCCACGGCTGAAGGCGTGCAGGCGCTGGTCGCCTCCACCAAGGGCGCGGTGGTCGCAGCGATCCCGCCCGCCGAGTGAAGCGATCAACGCACGCTGCGGATCAGCATTACGCCGGCCCCTGCCAGCATCGCCAGCGCCGCGCAGCCGAGGAACAGCACGCCCAGCACTTCTGCCAAGGCGCTGGTCTGAAACGCGATCAGTGTCAGCACCGGGGCAATGATCGCCGGGACAGTGTTGGTCAGGTTCATCAGCCCCAGCAGCGCGCCGCGCCGCGGATGTCCGGCCACCAATTGCGCCACCATGGCCGTGTCGATCGACAGGAAGGCGGCAAGGCCGCAGTAGAACACGGTGTAGCCCACGATAAAGGGCACGAGTGCTCCCGCCTGCGACAGGATCGCCATGCCAAAGCCCACCAGCAAGGCCGAGGCGGCCAAGGGGCGACGGCGCTGGCCCAGCCTGTCTGAAAGGTAACCTGCGATCTGGGTGGCGAGAATGGCCAGCAGGGCAGCCGGCGCGGCAAGGCTTGCCAGCATTTGCGAGGCCCGCGCCGCCGGATCAGCAGCGGGTGCGGCCAGCGTCTCGATCAGATAAAGGTAGATGTAGCCCTGCACGAAGGCCGCGCCCAATTGCACGGCGAGCCGCGCGCACCATGCGATACGGAAATCACGCAGCCGGTTGGCCTTGACTTCCTGCGGCGCGGTCACGCGAGTCTCGACCGATTGCGCGGGAAGATGCAGCGCGCCCAGCGGCCATAGGACCAGGAGCGGCAGGATGCAGGCCACTGCCACCGCTCCCGTTACCAGAAATGCCGCCGCGCCGTCCTGCGCAAAGGCGATGCCCACCGCCACCACCGCCAGATTGGAGGCGGGAAGGGCCGCGTTCAGCAGCCCGCTCATCCGGCCCTTCTGCCGGTCGGGGAAATGGTCCGCCAGCAGCGCGCCGAGCGGGGCGAAGGCAAAATTGAGCGCCAGTTGAAACGCCAGAATTGCGATAAGCATCGCCCCAAAGCTGTGGGCAAAGGCCAGCAGCAGATAGGATGCGGCCAGCATCGCTGCGCCGATCAAGGCCAGTCCGCGACGGTTGCCATGGCGCGCCAGCCAGCGGTCGCTCAGATGACCGGCAAGGATATGCGCGGCGGCTGCCATCGCCGCACCCGCCAGCAAGACCCAACTGAGCAGGACCGCGGCATTTCCGGGTGCAAAACTTTCGATCCGGCGCGGGATCAGCAGCACGAGCACGGGCATGAAGGCCAGATAAACGCCCAGAAAGGCCAAGGCATACAGCGCGAGCGCCGCGCGCGACTGGCCGGGCCGGGGCGGAAGCCCTGCGATCATCGTCAACCGGTCTTGCGGTTGGCTGGCGCGGGGGCAGGGGCGGTGGTGGCGCGCTCGACCAGGCGGTAGGGCAACTTGATGCTGCCGTGCGCCGGGCCGCCCGCGCTGGCGGCGATCAGCTGCGAACAGGCCGCCGCGATCATTTCCGCCGTAGGCTGGCGAATGGCGGTAAGCGGCGGCACGCTGAAGCGCACGCCCGGCGTATCTTCGAAACTGGCAATGGAAAGCTGCTGCGGCACGGCAAGGCCCAGCCTGTCGGCCACATGCATGGCAGCAAAGGCCATCTCGTCATTTTCCGCGATCAGCGCGGTGGGCGGATCGGCGCTGGTCAGCAGGCGTTCGATTTCGCGCGCGGCATCGTCAAAGCGGAA
Organism: Alteraurantiacibacter lauratis; assembly: GCF_037154155.1. Classification (NCBI taxonomy): domain Bacteria; kingdom Pseudomonadati; phylum Pseudomonadota; class Alphaproteobacteria; order Sphingomonadales; family Erythrobacteraceae; genus Alteraurantiacibacter; species Alteraurantiacibacter lauratis. The sequence continues at coordinate 157,071 of NZ_JBANRN010000004.1, read as the reverse complement.
ATTGCCCTTGGCCACGCTGCCCGCCGCTTCGCCCAGGCCGCTGGCCGCCAGCGCGCGGGAAAATCCGGCGAGGCGCTTGGTCGAATTGCCGTATTCGGGCGATCCGGCGATGAAGGCGAGGCGCATATGCCCAAGGGCAATCAGGCGCGTGGTGATCTCGGCAGCGGCTTCTTCCTCGTCCATGAACACGTCGATGAACTGCGTGCCGGGGCGGCGGCCGATGCGCGCGCAGGGGATGCCGCGATCGGCCAGCAGCGCGGGCAATTCCTCGTTATCGCTGTGCGGCGGGGTCAGGATAACGCCATCGGGGCGCAAGGCGGCGATAGCATTGGAGAGCTGGCGCGAGGCGGCGGCGGGATCGGTGTCGATCAGCTCGAAGATCAGGTGATAGCCATGCTTTTCGCATTCGGTAATGCCGCCGTGCAGCATCTGGTCGACCCAGTCATTGCCACGCCCTGCTCGCCAATTCTCGATCGTGCGCTGCCGGTCGTTCACCGCCAGGATCAGGAAGGATTTGCCCCCGCCCATGCGCCGGGCGGACAGATTGGGGACATAGCCCAGCGCGGCGATGGCGGCCTCGACTCGCTCGCGCACATCAGGTTTGACGTTCGGGCCCTTGTTGATGACGCGTGAAACGGTCTGCCGCGAGACGCCGGCGGCCTTCGCCACATGCTCGATCGTAACGCTGGCCCGCGATGCCATGTGTGCCTCTCAAAAAGAAAAACCCATTCCCGTCGCGGGCTTATGACCTAGCCTTTGGTCCGTGTCCAAGCAAAAGCGCCGCAAAACCGTGAACGTTCACATTTCAGGTTGTGAACGTTCACGTCAAGATGTATGTGAACGTTCACACGGTTCTCTAGAGACCGATTCCTGGGAGGGTATCATGTGCAAGTTTTCCGCAATTCTGGCCGGCGGCGTGTCCGCTTTGGCGCTTTCTGTCCCCGCTGTGGCGCAGCAGGCCGATGCTTCGGTCGAGGCGCAGGAGGCACCTGCCGCCGCCGATTCGATCATCGTTACGGCAGACCGGCGCGAGCAGGCGATCCAGGATTACGCGGGCACCGCCGCCACCTTCAGCGGCGAGGAACTGCGCGCACGCGGTATTCAGGACATCACCGATTTCAACAACGTCCTGCCCGGCATGACGGTGGCGAACAATGGCGGCAATGTCGAAATCTGGATCCGCGGTGTCGGCTCGTCCAACAATACCGAATTGGGCGATCCGGCCGCTGCCTTCCACTATGACGGCGTTTATGTGCCGCGCCCGTCGGGCATCGGCTCGGCCTTTTTCGATATTGAGCGGGTGGAAGTGAATATCGGCCCGCAGGGCACGCTGCGCGGCCGCAACGCCACCGCCGGTTCGGTCAACGCGATTGCGTGGAAGCCGGGCATCGGGATCTGGGATGCAGAGGCCGAGATTGCCTATGGCAATTACGACCATGCCGAATTCCGCGGGATGCTCAATGTGCCGCTGGGCGAAAATGCGGCCTTCCGCGTGGCAGGCATGTATCTGAAGCACGACAGCTATTACAACAATGTCGGCCCGATCCAGAATGTCGACGTGGCCGAGGCAGAGGACAACAAGGCCGTCCGCGCGCAATTGCTGTGGGAGCCGACCGACCGACTGACGATCCTGCTGGCAGGCGACTATATTCACGAGGAAGGCACTGGCTATACCGGCACCAATTACGCCAACCCGCTGGGCAACGGTATCGATCCACGCGACATCCGCAACCCGCGCGACGTGATTGCCAAGGCCTTCACGCCCGATCTCGACACCAAGCATTGGGGCCTGCGCGGCACCATTACCTATGATGCCGGGCCGTTCAGCGTGGAATATACCGGCAGTTACCGGGACATGGTCTACAATTACAACGCGACCACCCCGCTGACCCCGTATTACGATGGCGTCTATGACAACCTTTCGCGGCGCGAGGATGTGCTGGCGGGCGGCTTCGTCAATCCGGGCGTCGTGCTGGAGGAGGTGTATGACAACTGGTCGCGCTTCCAGTCGATCACCGACAGCCGATCCCATTATCACGAACTGCGCCTGTTCGGTGAAGATGACCGCCTGACATGGAGCCTGGGTGGCCTGTATTTCCGCGAAGACCAGTATGCCTTCCTCGGCTCCACCGGCGACCGCGGCCTGTTCTTTCAGGGCGTGGAATTCAACATGCCCGATGTCGATGCCGAAAGCTGGGCGCTGTATGGCGATGCCACTTTCAGCGTGACCGACCGTTTCCGCGTGACCGGCGGCCTGCGCTACACCGACGACAGCAAGAGCCGCGAAGGCGTGGCCTCGCGCTATGGCCTGGCGTTGGGCGATGGCAATTTCAGCTGCTGCGGCGGCGTGCGTTACGGCACCGAAGGCTTCGCCTTTGCCGCGCGCGACCGCACCATCTTCAACCCCGATACCGATGGCAACGGCGCAATCAGCGATGCCGAAGTGTTTGCCTTCTGGCAGAACGGGGTCGCCAGTTTCGGCGCGCGCGACAATCTCGACGAGATCCTCGCTTTCGGCCCCAAGGGCGGCGATCCCTTCCCCGTCGCGGGCGCGCCGCAATGCCTCGATACGGTGACGGGCGATTTCTGGACTTGCAACGGCTTCACCAATGGCGATCCGTTCTTCAACAACCAGTTCACCTATGCCGTGCCGTTCCAGGGGCAGATCTTCCGCCAGACGGGGCAGATGCAGGACAAGTTCGTCGATTGGCGCGTGCGGGCCGAGTATGATGTGACGCCCGACAACCTGCTTTATGCGCTGGTCGCCACGGGCCACAAATCAGGCGGCTTCAACGACAATCTGGGCGATGCGGGCGTCGCGCCCACTTACGACACCGAAAAGGTGCGGCTCTACGAACTGGGCAGCAAGAACGAGTTCTGGCTGGGCGATGTGCGCGGCCGGCTGAACCTGTCCGCCTTCTACAACGACTATTCGGACCAGGTGTTCACCTCGCTGCTGTCGGTGGCGCAGGTGGTCGATTTCCTCGACGGACTGGGCGAGACCGTGCCGCTGCCGGAAAACACCAGCCTCGCGCTGGTCGTGTCCTACAGCTACAACGCCGCGGATTCCGAGATTTACGGCCTCAACCTGGAAGGCGGCTTGCAATTGCCGCACAACATCAACTGGAACTTCAACGCCCTGTGGCTCGAAGCCCAGATCCAGAATGCGGAGCCGATTCAGGATTTCCGGTTCCAGGCCGATGTTGCGCCCGATGAAGCGGTATTCCAGTCGATCAACGGCAAGCGCCTGCCGCGCACCCCGCGCTGGCAACTCAACACCTCGATCAGCCAATCGATCGATGTGCCCAGCGGATCGATCGACTGGATTGTCTCGGCGGGCTACCGTTCGTCCACCTTCCAGACGATCTTCAATTCGCAGGATTTCCAGAACCCGAACAATCCGCGCCTGCGGCTGAACGACGTGGTGCGCGGCTATGCGACCTTCGATCTGGGGGCGGGTTACACCCACGGCGAAGGTGATCTGCGGTTCGAAGTCTATGTGAACAACATCACCAATGAACAGCGCGAATCCGCGATCATCATCACGCAGTTCGACAACACCCGCTTCTTCACCCGCCCGCGCACCTTTGGCGCACGCGTCCGGGTTGGTTTCTGATAGCAGGGGGTAGGCGGGTGCAGGGCTGAAACGGCGCTGCCCCCGCTGCTCTGGCAAACAGGAGAACAGGCGTGATCAATCCCCTTCTGGCGATTCTTGCGGCTGCCATGCAGGCAGGCTCCTCCGCAGGAGGCGATGCGGCTCATATCTCCCCGATCGAGCCGCATCGCGCTCCTGCCGGATACGAACTGGTCTTTGCTGACGAGTTTTCCGAAGGTGATCTGCCCGATGCGCAGAAGTGGACATACGACACCTACCGCAATGCCGAAGGCTGGTATAACAACGAGTTGCAGTATTATTCCGCCAATCGGCGCGAGAATGCGCGGATCGAAAACGGCGCGCTGGTGATAGAGGCGCGGGCGGAAAACCTGGCCTCCCTGGCGCTTCCGGATTTTGGCGGGCAGAACTATTCCTCCGCCCGCCTCATCACCAACGGGCCGGGCTGGACTTACGGCTTTTACGAAATCCGCGCCAAGCTGCCCTGCGGCCGCGGCACCTGGCCCGCAATCTGGATGCTGCCCGCCGACACATCGATCACCTGGCCCAATGGCGGCGAGATCGATATCATGGAGCATGTCGGATACGATCCCGGCGTGATCCATACATCGGTGCATACGCGCGCGTTCAATTTCCGGCGCGGCACGCACCGCACCAATTCCTATACCCTGCCCACGGCCTGCGACCGGTTTCACCGCTACCAATTGCTGTGGACGCCGCAGCGGCTGGTGTTCGCGGTGGATGATGCGCCCAACTTCCTGTTCGAAAAGGTGCGATCCGACCGCAGCCGCTGGCCGTTCGACGCGCCGATGAATCTTATTCTCAACATTGCGGTGGGCGGCGATTGGGGCGGGCAGCGCGGCATCGATGCCGCCGCTTTCCCTGCGCGCATGGAGATTGACCATGTGCGCGTCTACCAGCTTGCAGGGGGAAGCCAGTGAAGCGCGGATGGATGATGGCCGCGGCGCTGGGGCTGTCGGTTATCGCGGGTGGGTGCGCTGCCGATGCCGGTGATGCGCCTGCCTATGACTGGGCCGACAGCCGCCACGATGCGCGGATTGCCGAATTGCTCAGCCAGATGAGCGTGGAGGCCAAGGTCGGCCAGCTCATCATGCCCGATATTTCCACCATCACGCCAGAGGATGTGACCCGCTACCGCTTCGGTTCGATCCTCAATGGCGGGAATAGCGGCGCCGGCGGCAATGACGAGGCACCCGCGCCCGAATGGCTGGCGCTGGCCGATGCCATGTGGGATGCCGCGATGCAGCCTATGCCCGATGGGCCGCCGGTGATCCCGATGCTGTGGGCGACCGATGCGGTGCACGGCCATTCCAACATTCCGGGCGCGACGATCTTCCCACACAATATCGGCCTCGGTGCCACCCGCAACGCCGATCTGATGCGCCGCATTGGCGAGGCGACCGCGGTGGAAATCGCGGTGACCGGGATCGACTGGACCTTTGCCCCCACGCTGGCGGTGGCGACCGATGACCGCTGGGGCCGCACCTACGAAAGCTTCTCCGAAGACACCGATCTGGTGAGCGAACTGGGGGAGGCGATGATCGTTGGCCTGCAAGGCGCACCGGGCAGTGCCGATTTTCTGGGGCAGCGGCGGGTGATTGCCACGGCCAAGCATTTCTTCGGCGATGGCGGAACGGGCGGCCTCGACCGGGGCGATACGCGTGGGCGTCTGGAAGACCTGAAGGCGGTGCACGGCGCGCCCTATATCCCCGCGATCAACCAGGGCGTGCAGTCGGTGATGGCCAGCTTCTCCTCGATCAACGGGGCCAAGATGCACGGTGATGCGCCGCTGCTCACCGGTTACCTGCGCGGCGAGATGGGCTTTGGCGGGCTGGTCGTGGGTGACTGGAACGGCCATGGCGAACTGGCCGGGTGCACCAATGACAATTGCCCGCAATCACTGCTGGCGGGCCTCGATATCTACATGGTGCCCGAAGACTGGCGCAGGCTTTATGCTAATCTGCTGGCGCAGGTGAACGACGGCACGATCCCGATGGAGCGGCTGGATGAGGCTGTGGGCCGCATCCTTCGGGTAAAGCTGGAATACGGCCTGTTCGACAAGCCGCGGCCTTCCGAGCGTGAACTGGCCGGGCAATGGGCGCTGCTCGGCTCTCCCGAACACCGCGAGATCGCGCGGCAGGCGGTGCGCCAGTCGCTGGTGCTTCTGAAGAATGAAGGCGGCGTCCTGCCAATCGCAGGCAGTGCCAATGTGCTCGTCACCGGGCCGGGGGCGGACAGCATCGCGATGCAGGCGGGCGGCTGGTCGATCACGTGGCAGGGCGGCGGCGAATTGACCAATGCCGACTTTACCGGCGCGACCAGCATTTATGCCGGGCTTGCCGAAGCCATTGCGGCAGGTGGCGGCACGGCCACGCTTTCTGCCGACGGCAGCTACACCGCGCGGCCCGATGTGGCGGTGGTGGTGTTTGGCGAGGAACCCTATGCCGAATTCGTGGGCGACCGCGAGGATCTGGCGTTCCGCGACGAGGCGGGGCTGGAACTGCTGCGCCGGTATGATGCGGCAGGCATTCCAACGGTCGCCGTATTCCTGTCGGGCCGCCCGCTGTGGGTCAATCGCGAACTGGCGCTGGCCGATGCGTTTGTGGCTGCGTGGCTTCCGGGCAGCGAGGGGCAGGGCGTGGCCGATGTGCTGGTGGGCGATGCCAGCGGTGCGGCGCGGCACGATTTCACGGGCAAGCTGTCCTTCACCTGGCCTGCCGCTTGCGCGCCGGGCGGGGGTGAGGCGCTGTTCCCCTTTGGCGCGGGCTGGTCTTACGCCGATGCACCCCCGGCGCGCGATTTCAACGCCGAATGCACTCTGCTCAGCACCGATCGTGCGGGCCAGCTCCGCCTGTTCCAGCGCGGCCTCAACGCGCAGGTCAGCGCCGCGGCGCAGGATGCATCCGGCAACGCGACGCTTGCCAATCTGGTGGGAGCCAGCCCGGCGCGCAGCTTGATCGTCACCGCCTTCGATTACCGCGCGCAGGAAGATGCGCGGCGGCTGGTCTGGACTGCGCCGGCCTCGCTGATCCTGAACATGCCGCAGGGGTATCGCGTGGCGGAAGGTTCGTCGCTGGTGCTGACCTATTCGCTCGACGCGGTGCCCAATGGGCGCGTGCAATTGCAGGCGAGCGGCCGCAGCCTTGATCTGACCTCCACCTTCACGCTGGGGGCGGGCAAGGGCTGGCGCACATCGCGCGTGCCGCTGGCCTGCGTGTGGGCTGATGGGGCAAGCGCGCTGCAATTGCGCGGGCCGGCGGGCCTGACCCTGTCGCTGGCCGAAATTGTGATCTCGCCCGAAAGCTTCGGCACGGATTGCGGCGGGCCTTTTTAGGCTGGCGCATTCCGCCTTGCCCGGCTGCGCCACTGCGCGGGCGACGTCCCGCATTGGCGCGTAAAGAAGCGCGAAAAATAGGCCGGGTCGGCAAAGCCCACGCTTTCGCCCACTTGCGCCACGCTGAGCGCGGAAAAGGCGAGCAGGCGCTGCGCCTCCAGAACGGCGCGGCGGTCGCGAATGCTGCTGGGCGTATGACCGGCGGCGGCGCAGGCTTCGCGCAAGCTTGTCTCGCTCACGCCCAGTGCGCGCGCATAGGTGCTGACCGGTTCGCGCAGCCGGTAGCGGCTTTCGACAAGCTGCCGAAACCGCGCGACCAGTTCGCGGTGCCGCGGATCGCCTTCGGGCGGGGTAACGGCCTGTTGCAGCCGCCGTGCCGCCCGCACCAGCACGCCCAGCAATCCGGCATGGATCGCAGCACTTTGTCCAAGGCCAACCCACGACAATTCCTGCGCAATTCCGGCAATCGCCTCGTCTATTGCCGCAGCATCTGCCCCGTCCAGCGCAATGCAGCGCGGCCGGGCAAACAGGTCTGCCAGCTCGCCATAGGCGGCGAGCACCTGCCGCAACTGGACATCGGCAAGCGTCAAAACATGGCCACGCGATTCCCGGTGCCACGAAAAGCCGTGCACGCAATGCGCCGGAACGGCGAGCAGCACGGGTGCCTCGAACGGGATCACCTCGCCATCAAAACGGATCGTGCCGCCGCCTTCGGCAATCAGCAGCAAATGGTTGAGATCGCTGTGCTTGTGCGGGGCGATCTGCCAGTTTCCGGGGCGCGACCTTGTGGCAAGGTCCTCGACATGGATGAATTGCGGGTCGGCCTCGCGCGCGGGTTCCCCATACAGGAAGAAATGCGGCAGGGACGTGGCGTTCATGGCGCGCCTTGTTTCACATCGGCGTTGAATTGTCCAAGTATTGTGGCGAGTTTGGCATGGGCATTGGCCGACGCGCGCCGTATCTCTCCGGGCGGCACAAGCGGGAGAGACGCGAGACATGAAAACCCAAGTCTGCATCATTGGCGGCGGCCCGGCGGGCCTTTTGCTGGGCCATCTGCTCCATGCCGAGGGCGTCGAATGCGTGGTGCTGGAACAGCGCACCCCGGAATACGTGCTCAGCCGAATCCGCGCGGGCGTGCTGGAGAATATCACCGTCAGCCTGATGGAACGGCTGGGGCTGGATTCCCGTCTGAAAGCCGAGGGCCTGCCGCATGACGGTTTCAACCTGGCCGATGGCGAACGCCTGATCCGCATCGACATGGCCGATCTGGTGGGGGACCATGTCTGGGTTTACGGCCAGACCGAAATCACCAAGGACCTGATGGATGCCGCGCCGCAGCGCGGGCTGCAGGTGATTTACGAAGCCGAGGGCGTGGCGCTGCACGATGTGGCGGGCGATGCGCCCTATGTCACCTATCGCCTGCCGGGTGACGAGGATGATCGCCGCGTCGATTGCCGCTTCATCGCCGGGTGCGACGGGTTCCACGGCCCCAGCCGCAAGGCGATTCCCGCCAATGCCGGCACGGCTTACGAACTGGTCTATCCCTTTGGCTGGCTGGGCATTCTGGCCGATGTGCCGCCGTGCAATCACGAGTTGATCTATGCCAATCACGAGCGCGGATTTGCACTGGCGTCAATGCGCAGCCCCACGCGCAGCCGCTATTATGTCGATGTGCCGCTGACCGACCGGGTGGAGGAATGGAGCGACGACCGCCTGTGGGACGAGCTGGCCATCCGCCTTGGCCCGGAAGCTGCCGCCAACATCACGCGCGGCCCGGCGATCGAGAAGTCGATCGCACCGCTTCGTTCCTTCGTATTTGCGCCGATGCGCTATGGCAGCCTGATCCTGTGCGGCGATGCCGCGCATATCGTGCCGCCCACCGGGGCCAAGGGGCTGAACCTGGCCGCATCCGATGTGCATTACGCTTCCGAAGCGCTCACCCGTTTCTTCAAGGCGGGCGATAACGATGCGGTCGCCGGATATTCGGACAAGGCGCTGGCCCGCGTGTGGAAATCCGAACGCTTCAGCTGGTCGCTGACCAAGCTTATGCACCGCTTCCCCGAAGGCGGCGCGTTCGAACGTGCGATGCAGGTGGCGGAGCTCGATTACATCGCCAACAGCCGCGCCGCGCAGACGACGATTGCCGAAAACTATGTGGGGCTGCCGGTCTGACCGGCACCCCTAACGCGGCCGCATCCCATAGGGCAGTTCGCTGGTGAAAGCTTCCAGCCGGGTGATGCGGCCGTTTTCGATGCGGCTAACCTCGACCACTTGATAGGTGAGCGGGTAGCCGGTGCCATCGGTTGTCGGAATGTCCTCGAAGAAGCGCAAGGCGACAAGGCCGCGCGCTTCGTCCACGGCCAGCACTTCGCGGTCGCGCACCGCCTCGATGCGCTGCAGTGGGGGGGAGCCGAAGGCGGCGGCGCATCCGCTCACGCCTTGGCCGTTGACCAGCCACTGGCAATCATTGGCGAAAATATCGGGCGCGGCGGTGGCGCGTGATCCCAGCGCCTCCATGAACCGTTCGGCCACCGCCACCATTGCGGCGCGAGGGGTGCGGGCGCTTTCGGGCAACACGGCGAATTGCGGCGCAGCGGTCGGCTCGGCAAAGGGCGGGCCGTAATTGCTGCGCCGGATCAGCGCATCCACGCTGCCCACCGCCTGACCATCGGCGGCCACCGTGAAGGCGGCCCAGGCGGGCTGGCCGTGCTCCTCGATCCGGCCGATCCACACGGCCTTGCCGGTGTTCGCGTCAGCAATAACCAGCGGGCTTGCGTCCACCGCGGTAATCCCGCGCCAGATGCTTTCGCCCACGCGGATGCCGACCGAGTTTTCGGAATAGCCGACGCGGGGTGCCCAATAGACATCCTCCCATCGGTTGCCGGGCATGGCGCTGGCGACCGAACGGGCGAGATTGTCGAGGCAGGCCGTGGTGCAATCGAGCGGATCGACGAAGAAGCGCGGCATCGGCTCCGCCTCGCTCCAGAACGGGTTGTGCATGAAATAGGGCACATAGGTGAACACCGCTTCCACCCGCTGAATGGCGGCATTGCGGATGCGGAACGCCTCGATCAACGTGATGGAATTGGGCCATTTCAGCGCGGTCATCATCTCGCGCCCATTGGTGAGCAGATAGCGATCCCATTCATTCGCATGGTCGAAAAAGCCGCTGGCCACCACCACGCCGCGCTGTTCGTCCACCAGCGGCAGAGTGCGGCGCACGCGCTTGTTGATCCTGTAGAGGCCCAGTTCAAACTGCTCGCGGCACCCGCTGGCGATATTGGCCGCGCTCTGCTGCTGGCCGGGGACGGGGGCGGTGGTGGTGATGCCGTTTTCGAGGCGCGAACAATCCTCGGTGAAGGGGGCAAAAACCTGCCCGTCATTCAGCTCCACCGTGTCGAAATAGGCGTCCGCAATCGCCAGCATCCTCTCGCGCGGTCGGCGTTCCTCTTCGGGGAGCACTTCATAGAACTCCGCGAAGTGCTCCATGTTCTGCCAATCGCCAAAGGGCGCGGGCAGGGAAGTGCGGCGGTGGACGACGCTTTCGATCTCGTCGATCCGCCCGCCCTCGACATGGATGCGCACCGCGTAAAAGGCGGCGTGATCGTTCTCGCGCACCGATCCGAACCAGGCGGCGTGCCCGGTCGTCTCGTCCGCCACGGCAAGGCCGTTATCGTCGACATCGACCACGGTGCGCCACAGGCCGGCGCCGACGGGCAAGACGACATTGTTCTCGGTGAACATCACGCCGGGCGCAAGCGGCAGGGCGGCCGGATCGCGCGCCTCCAGCGCAGCCATATGCGCGCGGACATGGCCGATCAGGCATTCATACAGGCACGACCGATCGGGCACTGCGCTTGCCTCGCCCGGAGCCTGCGCCAGCGTGGGCGATGCGGTGCTGAGCAACAGGGCAGCGGCGGCAATCTTTGTCCGATTCATGTCTCTCTCCTTCACCGATGCGCCCCGGCGCTGGCATCGGCATAATCCTCGTTCGCCCGCGCAATCAGGAAGGCGTGGATGGCGTTCGCATCCGCCTCGCTCAACTGCCCGCCAAAGCCGATCATCCCGCGCTCGGCCAAGGTGCCGCGCAGCACGATATCGGCAAACTGGCTACGCGTTTCTGCCGTCATCCAGCGCAGGTCCTTCATCCCGCCCACCGCATTGGGGCCGTGACAGCGCGCGCAATTTTCGCCGTAAAGCTCGCGCCCGCGCGCCACCATATCCTCACCCGCAGTCAGGAAAGGCGGGCGCGGCAGGGTGCTGGGAGGTGGAGGCGGCGGAAGCGTCACCCCGCTGGCACCCAGCCGGAACACCAGCAGCTTGGCGGTGGATGTCTGGAACGACCCCAGATTATACACCGGCGATCCGCCCCAGCCGGCATTGATCGCGATATATTGCACGCCGCCCACCATATAGGTGATCGCGCCCGCCACAGGGGCCTGATCAATGTCCATTTCCCACAATTTGCGGCCCGTATCGGCGGCATAGATTGCCAGCGTCTTGTCGATCGTGCCCTGAATCACGAGGTTGCCCGCCGTGGCCAGCACGCCGCCGCTGCCCGGCACGCGGTAATTCACCCGCCACGCCTCGCTCTGCGTGACCGGGTTCCAGGCGAGGAGGTAGCCTTTTTCCTCGGCCCGCGCCTGTTCCATCAGCCGGGCGCGCAATTCGGGCTGGTTGCGGCGCTGCTGGCCCGAATTGCTGCGGTGGTGGACGTAAGCGAATTCGCCATCCTCTGCCCGCGCATAGACATCGCCCTGTTCCTGCGCGCTGAAATAGACAAGGCCCGTCAGCGGGCTGAAGGCCATCGGATGCCATGTGTGCGCGGCAAGCCAGCTGGGGCTCATCAGATGCGGCGTTGTGGTGTTGTGCGCGCCGGCTTGCAGGACGGGGCGGCCGGTCGCCATGTCGATATGGCTGGCCCAGGTGTTGACCGAGACATAGCTTTGCGCGCTCAGCAATTCTCCGCTCGCGCGGTCGATCACATAGAAAAAGCCGTTCTTGGGCGCCTGCATGATGACCTGCCGGGTGCGCCCGCCGATTTGCAGGTCGGCCAGGATCATCGGCTGGGTACAGGTGTAATCCCAGTCCTCTTCGGGCACCATCTGGTAGTGCCAGACATATTCGCCGCTGTCGGCATCAACCGCGACGATGGAGCAGAGGAACAGATTGTCGCCTTGGCCCTGGCTGCGGAAATGCCACATATGCGGGGTGCCGTTGCCGGTGCCGATATAGACGAGGTTCAATTCGGGATCATAGGCAAAGGCATCCCATGCGGTGCCGCCCCCGCCATAGCGCCACCATTCGCCATGCCATGTGGGCAAGGCGATCTGCATCGCGCTGTCGCTTGCCTCGCCATCGGGGCCATCCGCCGGATTGCCGGGGACGGTGTAGAACTTCCACAATCGTTCGCCCGTTTGCGCATCGTAGGCGGCGACAAAGCCGCGCACGCCGTAATCCGCGCCGCCATTGCCGATCACCACCTTGCCATCATAAACGCGCGGGGCGCCGGTGATCGAATAGGCCTCTGCCCGGTCGAAGGTCTGGACGCTCCAGACCTCCAGCCCCGTCGCGGCATCGACCGCGATCAACCGCCCGTCGAGCGCGCCGATGTAGATCTTGCCGTCCCATGCGGCGATGCCCCGGCTGGAGGGGCCGCAGCAGGCCAGCCGCGCCCATTCGGCGCCAACCTGCGGATCGTATGTCCACAGCTTCTCGCCCGTGGCCGCGTTATAGGCGGTGACGATGTTGTAGATGCTTTCGTTATACAGCACGCCATCGACCACCAGCGGCGTTGCCTGCACGCCGCGCATCGTGCCCAGATCATCGAACCAGGCAAGCCCCAGCTCCCCCACATTGCCATCGTTGATCTGGGTGAGCGGGCTGAAGCGATCCTCGCCCCAATTGCGCCCGTGGCTCATCCAGTTGGCGATGTTGGCGGGGGCATCGGGCGCAATCATCCGTGCGGTGGAGACGGCGGCGGGGCCGGATGCTGCGATGGGCGTGATCGGCAGCGCGGTATCAGGGCCGGGCGCGGTGCAGGACGCCAGCAGCAGAGCTGCCAATCCACTTGGCCAAACACCCTTTGCCTGCACCGTCCCCTCCATCACATCCCCGAAGCTATCGCTAGCGTGAAAGCGGGGCGCATCACAAGGCGCAGTTTGTCGCAAGGTTTGCCGCTATTCGCCCGCATCCTCCTGCGGCGCATCCACCCGCGCGATAATCCGGCCCAGCATGTCGTGCAGCATGGCGCGTTCGGCGGGATCAAGGTCGGCCAGCACATGGTCGCGCAGGCTGTCATAGACCGCGAAGATATCCCGCAAGGCCGCTTCGCCCGCCGGGGTGATCGAAAGCAGGTTCACGCGCCGGTCGGCCGGATCGGGCGCGCGTTCGACCAGCCCCTCGCGGCTGAGCACGTCGATCATCCGCGTGACGGTGGCCCCTTCCAGCCGCAGCCGCCGCGCCACATCGCTTTGCGATTTGGGATCGGGCATGTTCATGATCGCGGCCAGCGTCTCCATGCGCGAGGCGCTTTGCCCGATGCGCCGCAGCCGTTCATCCAACTGCCCGCGAACGGCGCGGACGGTCAGGATCAGCCGCACCATCAGCGCGATGTCGGGCGTGGTGCCACCGGCGCGGTAGGTTTCAAAGCCGCTCGTCGCCTGTTCCTCGCCGCTCATTCGCATCCGCCTTCATTGCGTGCCGCATTCAGCGCCAGAATTGCCGTGTCGAGCAGGGCCGTGAGCTGCGCCATGCCGTCCGGTCCCAGCGCTTCGCGCAAGGGCGCTTCAATCCCGGTCACCGTGGCGAACATGGTTTTCACCTGCGCGTGTCCTGCGGGGGTGAGTTCCAGCAGGTTGCGCCGCCGGTCGGCCGTATCACGAACGCGTCTGATGAAGCCGCGCGTTTCCAGCTCGTCAATCAGCCCGACCAGACCGGGCCGGGTGATCCCGGCCAATGCAGCCAGATCGGCCTGCGATCCGCGCGGGTTGGCCTCCACCAGCGCCATCACGGTCAGCGACCCTGTTGGCAGGCCAAAGGGTTCCGACACGTTGAGCGAAGCGGCGTTGAGCGCGTTGCGAAGCAGGCGCACGCGCGGGCCGACCGATCCGTCCAATATGCCCCAATCCAAAATCCGTACTCCCGGCGCGCAGGCCCAGCAGGGTTGCTGCGAGGCTCCGCTATGGCGCGGCGGGCAATGCCCTGCAAGGGGCGGTGAGCACCTGCGATCCGCGCAGTTCGTCCGCCTGTGTCAGCCGGCCCTGTCACCCGGCCCTGTCACCCGGCCCTGTCACCCGACCATGTCACCCGGTGATGTCACCGGCCCATGTTCAGCGCCAGCACCCCCACGGCACCTGCCAGCCCGATCAGTGCCAGCATGATGCGCACCGGATCAGCCTGCCGGTGCTGTCCCCGCCCGTGCAGCGTCCGGCTGGCCCGTGCCGGTATGGCCGGATCATCATGTGCGGCGTTTCTCTCGCCCATCGTCTGACCCTCGTCCCCTTTTTGACAGACTGCCACACGGTCTCCCGGTGTCAAGCTGAGGACATATCGGGCGGGGGATTGCCGCTGGCATACCGGCCAAGGGCGGGTCTTTTGCAAACGATTTGCAATACCCATCTTGGGCGGGAAGCCGATCAGGCAAGCAAGAAAGGATCACCCCCATGATCGATATTCGCCGCTTTGACACACTGGGCAAGGCCGATCACGGCTGGCTCAAGGCCAATTTCCATTTCTCCTTCGCGGACTATTTCGACCAGCGCCGCATGCACTGGGGCGCCTTGCGCGTCTGGAACGATGACATCATCGCGCCCAGGACCGGCTTCCCTCCGCATCCGCACGCGGACATGGAAATCATCACCTATGTCCGCAAGGGCGCGATCAGCCACCGCGACAGCCTCGGCAATCAGGGCCGCACCGTGGCGGGCGATGTGCAGGTCATGAGCGCGGGCACTGGTATCACCCATGCCGAATACAATCTGGAGGAGGAGGAACTCCATTCCTTCCAGCTGTGGATCCTGGCCGATCGCAAGGGCATCCCGCCGCGCTGGGGCGAAAAGCAATTCCCGCGCGAAGCACGCGACGGCCGCTTTGCCGTGCTCGCCAGCGGGCGTGACGAGGTGGAGGACGAAGGCGCACTGCGCATCAACGCCGATGCCCGCGTGCTGGGCGCAACGGTCAAGGCGGGCGAGCAGGTCACATACGATCTGGGCGGGCGCAAGGGCTATCTCGTCCCCGCCACCGGCAAGGTCGAAATCGAAGGCGAGATCGTGAATGCCCGTGATGGCGCGGCGCTGGCCGATATCGCCACGCTGACAGTGAAGGCGCTGGAAGACGCCGAGCTGGTGCTGGTGGATACGAAATAAGGCGGCGGCCCCTTCTTGCGCGAAGGGGCCGCACCCCTATTCGTGGCGCAGCGCCTCTATCGGGTCGAGCTGGCTGGCGCGGCGGGCGGGGAAATACCCGAAGACGATGCCGATCAGCGCCGAAATGACAAAGCTGATGATGTTGATCGCCGGGTCGAACACGAAGGTAAAGCCGAATACGCTCGACAGGCTGTAGGACAGCACAAATCCCAGCGCGATCCCCACCAGGCCGCCAAAGCAGCACAGCACCACCGCCTCGGTCAGGAATTGCAGACGCACCTCACGCGCCAGCGCGCCGATGGCAAGGCGGATGCCGATTTCGCGCGTCCGCTCGGTCACGCTGACCAGCATGATGTTCATGATGCCGACCCCGCCCACCACCAGGCTGATCGCGGCAATGGCGGCGACCATGATCGTCAGCGTACCGACCGTGCTCGATACGGTTTCGTTGATCTGCGCGGTATCAACGATGTCGAAATCGTTCGCCTGCCCCTCCAGCAGCACGCGCCGCTCGCGCATCAGGTCAACCAACGCGCGCGTCATCGTCCCGCTGTCGTAAACGCTGTCGTAACTGACCGCCATATAGCCGATATTGTCATTGCCGGTGAACCGGCGCTGCACATTGGTGAGCGGCATGAAGATCGAATTGTCATCGTTGCCATTGCCGCCTACCGATCCGCGGCTGGCGAACAGGCCGATCACCTGACAGCTGACATTGTTCAGCCGCATCCGTTCGCCCAGCGGGCTTTCGCCGGGCAGGAACAGCTCCTTGTAAACTGTCGGGCCGATAATGCAGACATTGGAACCGGCGGCCATTTCCGCGTCGGTAAAGCGGCGGCCTTCCTCCAAATCGATGCCGCGCGCGTCGAAGAAGTCGTTGTTCACGCCTTCGACCTTGCTTTCCCAATCTTGCCCGTTGTAGATCGCGACAACATTGGTTTCCACCTGTCCGGCGACGGATCGCACCCCGGCAATCTGTTCGCGCACAGCCTCCACATCGCGTTCGTCAAACGGACGGAACTGGCCGCGTTCGCCCTGAATGGGAAAAACGAAGAACACGTTGGAGCCGAGCGAGCTGATCTGTTCCTCGATATCGGCGGTCACCCCGCGGCCCAGTGTCACCATGGTGATCACCGCCGCCACGCCGATGATAATGCCCAGCGTCGTCAGGAAGCTGCGCATGATGTGGCGGCGAATTTCGCGAAAAGCGAGCAAGAGCGTGGTGCCAAACATCAGTGCTGCACCCCCGCCGCATGTTCGTGGGAGAGCGAACCGCGCTCGATCCGTTCGACCAGCCCGTCCTTGAAATGGACGATCGTCTTGGCGAAAGCGGCCATTTCCGGCTCGTGCGTGACCATCAGGATGGTGATCCCTTGCGCGTTGAGTTCAGCCAGAAACTTCATGATTTCCACCGACCGTTCGGAATCGAGATTGCCCGTCGGCTCATCGGCCAGAAGCACTTCGGGATCGGTGACAAGCGCGCGGGCAATCGCCACGCGTTGCTGCTGCCCGCCCGACAATTCCGCCGGAGTGTGATCCGCCCAGGGGCCAAGCCCCACCCGGTCAAGCGCGCGCATGGCGGCCGCGCGCCGTTCCGCCTTGCCCATGCCGCGATAGAGCAGCGGCAGTTCCACATTCTCCACCGCCGTGGTGCGCGCCAGCAGGTTGAAGCCCTGAAACACAAAGCCGAGATAGCGGCGGCGCAGCAGGCTGCGCTGGTCGCGGTTGAGTGTTTGCACTTCGGTGCCGAGGAAGCGGAACACGCCCGATGTCGGCACGTCGAGACAGCCCAGAATGTTCATCGTGGTCGATTTGCCCGAACCCGATGGCCCCATCACCGCGACGAAATCACCGCGAAGGATGGCGAGGTCCACGCCCTTCAGCGCCTGAAACGCCGCCTCGCCCGTGCCGAACGTCTTGGTGATACCCTTCAGTTCGATGATAGGTTGTTCGCTCACCGCGCCATGCCTCAATTCTTGGCGGAACGGATGGCAGTGACAACCTTCATGCCAGGCCGCAGTTCATCCGATGTGACCGCGGTATATCGGCCATCCGAAAGCCCGGTGGTGACGGTTATGGCGCGCAAGGTGCCGTCCGCTTCGAGAACGTGCACGAGGCGGCGGCTGCCCGCATTGATATTGGCGCGTGCTTCCTCGCGCTCCAGCCCGAACTGTTCGCCACCGGGGCCGATCTGCACGCCGCCTTCCTCGTCCTCTTCTGGCGGCTGGAACCGCAGCGCGCCATTGGGGACGACAAGTTGCGGCGCGGTGCTTTCGGTGGCGATGGTGGCGGTGGCGGTCATGCCGGGGCGCAGCAGGCCGTCGGCATTGGCAACTGTCAGCCGCGCCTCATATTCGACCACGGCGTTGGTCTGCTGGCCCTGCGTAGCGGTGGTGGCGATATTGCCGGATGCCAGATCGATGCGTTCCACTTGTGCGGGGAACTGGCGGCCGGGATAGGCATCGACTGTAAAGGTGGCGGCTTGACCGGCCGAGACCTGGCCCACATCGGCCTCGTCCACCTTCACACGCAATTGCATCACCGAAAGATCCTCGGCCAGCACGAACAGGGTGGGGGTGTTGAAGCTGGCGGCCACGGTCTGCCCCGGTTCAACCTGCCGGGCGAGCACCACGCCCGAAACGGGACTGCGGATCACGGCACGGTCCCGGTTGGTGAGCGCAGTGGAAAGCGAGGCCTGTGCGGCCGCCACATTGGCCTGCGCCGCCGCAACATTGGCGCGGCCGCGCAGCACCGCGCCTTCGGCGGCTTCCAGTTCCTGCAAGGATGGCACGCGCCCGCCCGACAAGCGGTAGACTTCGCGCAGGCGATCAAGCTGCGCCTGATCGACATTCAGCGTGGCGCGGGCCTGTTCGACCTGCGCGCGCGCGGCGTTCACATTGGCGCGGCCCTGCATGATCTGGTCATTGATCACATCGGTGTTGATCCGCGCCAGCACTTGTCCGCGCACCACCACGTCGTTCACATCGACCAGCACTTCGTCAATCCGGCCCGACACTTCGGAACCGACCTCCACCTGATTGGTGGGGCGCAGATTGCCCGTGGCGGTGACGACCAGATCAAGGCTGCGCGTGGCGACCTCCTCGGTGATGTAATCCGGGCCTTTCTCCTCCTGCCCGAAGATCGCCCAGCCGATCGCCGCCAACACAAGCACCAGCGCGGGAATCCACACAATACGACGCTTCCAGAACGGCTGCTTGCCCGTGCCGAGGAAATCCTCGATATTCTGCCCGGAAGTCGGGCCGGAGGGTGTAACGGTCTGGCTCATCACGGCGTCCTGTCATTCTGCGCGGGCAGAGAGGTGAATGTCGAACTGCGCGGGTCCCATCCGCCGCCCAGCGCCTGGGTCAGACGGACAAAGGCCGATGCCCGGTCGGCCTGTGCAGCGATTTGCTGGTTGCGGGCGGACAGCAATTGGTTTTCTGCGGTCAGCAGATTGCGAAAATCGGTCAGTCCCGCTTCGTACTGGCTGCGGGCCAGCAGGGCGGAATTATTGGCGGCCTCCACCGCTTCGGCGTTGATCGCCACGCGCTCACTCGCGCTGCGCTGATCGACGGCGGCACTTTCCACCTCCTCCAAAGCTTGCAGCATCGCCTGTTCCCACGCGGCGAGCGATCCGCGCGCGGCGGCCCGCGCACTGTCGACCTGCGCGGCGGTGCGCCCGCCATCAAAGATCAGCTGGCTGACGCTGGCGACCACTCCGGATGTGATGACATCGAACAGATTGCCGATACCCAGCGCATTGGTGCCGATATTGCCGGACAAGCGCAGCAGCGGAAACAGTTGGGCGCGCGCCACGCCAATTCGGGCGGTGGCGGCGGCAAGGCGGGCCTCGGCCCCGCGCACATCGGGACGGCGGCGCAGCACCTCTGCCGGTGCTTCGAACCCGGCCAGTGCAGCCGGTTGCGGCACCGGGGCCGGGTTGGCGGTATCGAGCTGCACCAGCACGCGGCCCGGAGCCTCCCCCACTAAAGTGGAGAGCGCATTGGCCGTGGCGGCAAGGCTGCTTTCCAGCGCGGGGATGGTCGCGGCGGTGGTGGCGCGCTGGGCGCGGGCCTGTTCGACATCAAGGCTGGAGACAAGCCCCGCCTGGTTGCGCCAGCGGGCGATCTGGAGATTGTCCTCCTGAAAGGCGAGGGTCGAGCGGGCAATCGCCAATTGCTGCGCCAAGGCACGCGCATTGATGGCGGTCAGCGCCACCTGCCCCGCGATCACCCGTTGCAGATCGGCCAGCGAATAGCCCGCGGCCAGCAATTCCGCCTCAGCCGCCCCGATATTGCCGCTGATCTGGCCGAACAGATCGGCTTCCCAACTGGCATCGAGGCCAAGGCCGAAGGCGAACTGATCGGGCGCGTTGTCGCCCAGATCACGGCTGGTGCGCCCGCTGGCGGACAGCACGGGCAAAAGTGCCGAGCGCGCTTGCACCAGAGAGGCGCGCGATTGGTCAAGCCGTGCGGCGGCCTGCGCCAGATCGCGGTTGTTGGCAATGGCCTGTTCCACCAGATCCGTGATCAGCGGGTCGTTGAGCAGCACCCAATAGGCCGTTAGGTCAGTTGTGGCAGCGCCCGCTTGAGCCTGCGACCATTCATCCGGAACGGCGAGCGAGGATTGCGGCGGCGTAGCCTGCGGAGTGGCGCATCCGGCCAGCAGCAGCGCCAGCGCGCCCAGCGGCACGATACCCCGCCGGGCGCAATCGCCTGCCCTGTTTCTGAATTCCCCAATCACCCGCAATGACCCCCCGATGTCTTGCGCCCAGCTCTTGCCCTGCAACTTGGCTTGCCGCAAACGCTCTTTTCCCGGCCCGATGCCCCCATCATTCAACACTGAACTGTATGAACCTGCGCTTTCAATCCATGTCCGGCCTGCAAAGAGCACAGGCTGTGCTTGCCGCGCGCCTTGCCCTTTTTTGGGCGCTTCTGTTCCTTTCTGTTCCCGTGCAGGCCCATCCCGCGCCGTTCAGCTATCTCGACCTCGATATCCATCAGGACCGGATCGAAGGCACATTGACCGTGCACACGATTGATCTGGCGCATGAATTGCAAACCGACGAACCGTCCCTATTGCTCGACGAAACTGTGTTGTCGAGGCAATACAGCCAAATTGGATCAATTCTTGGCCCCCGCCTGTCTATCGGTGGAGGCGATCTGCCGCCGCTTGAGTGGACGGGCATTGCCAGCGCCGCCAGCGATGATGCGGTGCGGTTACGCTTCGTGATCCCTGCCGCAGCCCCGCCCGCGCTGGACGTGGCGGCGAACCTGTTTCCCTATGATCCGCAGCACCAGACCTTCGTGAATGTGCGTGAATACGGGCAATTGGTGCAGCAGTGGATTCTCGCGCCGGGCGATGGGCCGCGCACGCATTTTGCGGGCACGGCGGCGGGCGTGCTGGCGGTGCTGGGCACATTCATCCCGGCGGGTGTGCACCATATCCTGATCGGGCCCGACCATATCCTGTTCGTGATCGGCCTGATCCTCTTGGGCGGAAGCTGGCGGAGGCTGGCGCTGATCGTCACCGCCTTTACTCTCGGCCATTCGGTCACGCTGTCGCTGGCGGCATTGGGCCATGTGGTGGTGCCCGCCAGCATTGTGGAGCCGCTGATTGCGTTGTCGATTGTGGTGGTGGGCGCGGACAATCTGCTGCGCGCGGGCGAAGTGGAAAAAACGCGCGATCTGCGCCCGCTGTTTGCGGTGATGTTCGGCCTGATTCACGGCTTTGGCTTTGCCTATGTCCTTGCCGATTTTGGCCTTCCGCAGGCGCAACTGGCCTGGTCGCTTTTCGGCTTCAACCTGGGGGTGGAGATCGGGCAGCTTGCCATCGTGCTGGTCGCGGTGCTGATCCTTGGCGCGATCCGCCGCCGCAACGAAGCGGCCGCGCGACGGGTTGCGACAATTGGCTCGCTTGCGGTGGTGGCGGCGGGTGCCTATTGGTTCATCGAGAGAGTCTTTTTGTCGGGAGGGGCATAATGAAACGTATCGCGGTGCTTGGCGCCATTGTGGTGAGCGGCCTTGCCGCAGTGGGCGTGACCGCGCAGGGCCTACCCGGCATTACCGAGATCGAGCACGTCAACGGACAGGTCTACAAGATCTTCGGCGCGGGCGGGAACACGGTGGTGTTCGTGCGCGAAAACGATGTGGTGCTGATCGATACCAAGCTGCCCAACAGCGGGGAGGCGATCCTGGCCGAAGTGCGCCGGGTGACCGACAAGCCCATCGGCATGATCATCAACACACACTCGCACCCCGACCATATCGGCTCGAACAACCAGATGAAGGAAATGGCGGGCGGCAATGTCACCGTGGTGGCGCAGGCCAATACCGCGCGCCGCATGATGGCAGGCGGCGGCCCCTTTGGCCCTTCCCATGTCGATACCGAATTCACCAATTCGCTCACCTTGGGCGAAGGCGCCGACCAGATCGTGCTGCATTATTTCGGCGCAGGCCACACCGATGGCGATGCCTTTGTGGTGTTCCCGGCGGCGCGCACGATGATGGCGGGCGATATCTATGCCTGGCACATGAGCCCGCTGATCGATCCGGGTTCGGGCGGATCGATGCTGGCATTGCCCACCACGCTCACCCGCGCGCTCTATTCGGTGAAGGGCGTGGACCACGTGATCCAGGGCCATGGCGGGGTGTCAACCTGGGCCGAATTCCGCAGCTTCGTGCAGTTCAACCGCGCGCTGGTGGCGCAGGCCGAGGCGACCGCACAGGCGGGCGGCACGCCAGAGGATGCGCTGGCCGCGCTGCAACGCGCACCCAGCTTTGCCATCTTCCTCGATCATCAGCTGAAGCCGGGTCTCGAATATGGCGGCACGCCGTGGAGCCGCGCGCTGATCAACCTGCGCGTCGCCTTCCAGGAACTGCGCGGCGAGGAGCCGCAGCTGATCATGGGTATTCAGGACCCCAACCAGCACCAGCACTGATTGACATGCGGCGCGCGTTTTCATGATTCACGATGACCGCGCCGCCCTTCGTGCCGCCTGCCGCCCCGGCGTGGGCCTGTGCACAATCGTCGGGATTGAAGGCAGCTTCTCACGCCGCCTAGGGGCGCAACTGGCCGTGGCCCCGGATGGCACAATAACCGGCAGTCTGGCCGATGGATGCCTTGAACGCCAGCTTGCCGCCGAGGTGCTGGCGGGCGGGGAACGGCGGGTCATGCGCTTTGGCGCGGGGTCGCCGCTCATCGATTTTCGTCTGCCGTGCGGCGGCGGGCTGGACATCCTGATCGACCCCGCCCCTGATCATGTGGCCTGCGCCAAAGTTGCTGATGCGCTCGACCGGCGGGAAGCGGCGAGTCTCAGCCTGCGGCTCGGCCCCCTGGAACAGCGGCAATTCGTTCCCGCGCTTCGGCTGTTGCTGTTTGGTGAGGGGCCGGAACTGGATGCGCTGGCCTTGCTGGCGCGCACGGCGGGGCTGGCGGTCGAGACCTTCAGCAAGGACAGCGGAGCGGACGGCCTTTCATTGGGCCACGCGCCGGTTGGTGTTTCGGTGGACACATGGTGTGCGGTGATCCTGCTGTTTCACGATCACGAATGGGAACAGGCGATCCTCGAATGGGCGCTGGCAACACCGGCCTTTTTCATTGGGGCGCAGGGCGGCGGCCCGGCGCGGGCGCAGCGGCGCACCCGGTTGGTGGCTGCCGGGGTGGAGGAAACGCAACTCGCCCGGATCGCCAGCCCGATCGGCATTGTGCAGCACAGCCGCGAGCCGGTGGCGCTGGCGCTGTCCATCCTTGCCAGTGTCGTGGGCGAATATGAAGCGCTGCATCCCCATGCGTGAAGCCGATGCCCTGTTGCCCGCCCACTGACACCGCGCCGCTGGTCGCGGTGCTCGCGGCGGGGGCTGGGACGCGCTTCGGTGCCGAAGGCTATGGCGCGAAGCTCGACGCGCGCTTGGCGGGAAAGCCGGTGGGGCAATGGGTGCTGGATGCCGTGGCGGCGGCGGGCCTTCCCGCAGGTATCATCGTGGTGGGGCAGGAAGCTCCCGCTTTTGCCAGCGCGAGCGGATGGCCGCTGCTGGTCAATTCGCGCGCTGCCGAAGGGCTGGGCACTTCGCTGGCGCTGGCGGCGGGGCGCGCGCTGGCGCAGGGGCGGGCGCTGCTTGTGCTGCTGGCGGATATGCCGCTGGTGGAGGCGGAGTATATTGCCCGGCTCGCCTCGGCAAAACCCGGCGCGGCAACGCTGTATCCATTGGGCAAGCGCGGCGTTCCCGCCTGCCTTCCGCTGGCTCTGCTGCCGCAGGTGGCGGCACTAACCGGAGATCAAGGGGCGGGCGCGCTGCTGGCGGAGGAAAGAGGCCTTGCCCTGCTGGAACCGCCCGCTGCCATGCTGCTGGATATAGACCGGCCGGACGATCTGCCCCGCGCCGCTGCAACCCTTACAAATCGCGGCTGAACACCGGCTCGCCCGCGCGCTCCACGCCAATATGGCGGATCAGGCCGTCCCGCAGCGTGTAGGTGACGTGTACCCGGACATCGATCCATTCGCCTTGGCTTAGGGCACCGACCACGAAATCGGGCGCATCGGTGATGGCGGTGAAACGGCTCGTGCAATCGACCACCAGCCTTTCGTCGCTGGCGTCGAGGGCATGGATCGTCAGTGTCTCGCGCACCGAGCGGAACATGGTCGAGTAGAAATCCACGATCCCTTGTGCGCCTTCGATCCGGCCGACCGAAGAAAGTTCGAGCACCACATCATCGGTGTAGAAGCGGCGGAAACGCTCCGCATCGCCATTGGAAAAGGCGGCGGCATAGGCATGGTAGGCCGCGATCTGCCCAGGGTGGCCGCCCAGGCGCGGTGCCTTGGTAACGCCCTGTTCGGGAGGCCAGGCCATCGTGGTGAGCCTTGTCACCTTTCCTTCACCGTTCAGGTCATAACGGGCAAGAAACTTAACCGTTATAGTGTCTCCCGGCATCAGGGGGCCGAACGGAAAGTCCGGGCGCGGCGCGTGGCAGTGAAAATCCATGTCGATATCGGCAAAGACTACGTCGGCTTCGCGCACATAGCGCTGCAGGCGCGGACATTCGCGCACGCCATCATGCGCCCAGGCGAGGAAATCCTTCATCCCCTGCTTGCCGTGCCGCACGCCCGATGCGGAATGCATGGCGCAATCCTCGGCAAAGAAGCGCTCCACCAGCGCGTCGTCATCGCCGGTCAGGAAGCAATCGAGGTAGGCAAGGTAATCGAAGGTCATGCGCGGCAGACTATTCGAGCCCGCAGGCCGCCGCCAGTTCGCCGATATTGCCGATCACCAGATGCGGTTCGCGCGCCGGGGGCTGCGCGGCCCATTCCTCGGCGCTGGTGCTGCCGCTTGTCACGGCGATGCCAATCGCCCCGGTGGCGCGCGCCATCTGCATTTCGGCCACCGCATCATCGCCCACCACGCCGACATCCTGCATCGCCACGCCCAGCGTTTCGGCAATCACTTCCATCGCGTGCCGGCTGGGCTTGCCGCAAGGTTCCGGTTCCACCCCGGTCACGCGGGCAATCGCGCCGTTGATCGCGCAGGAATAGCCGAAGCTGCGCCCTTCCTTGGTGGCAAAGAAAGGCACATCGGAGGCAGAAAGCAGCGCCGCCCCGTCCAGCACCCGTTCGCAGGCAAGGTGGATGTGATCCATGACGCAATCGGGATGCCATGCGACATAGACGGCATCGGCGCTCTTCGCGGCCTCATCCCCCAGCATCGAGCAGGTGACGCCCAGTTCGGTGAGCGCCTCGGCCACGCTGGCCAGCCCCAGCACGAGCACATTGGAATAGCGGCGCGCCAGCATGACCTTGGCCGCAACCGAATTGGGGGTGAAAAGCTGCGCATCGGGAATGGGCAGGCCCACATCGCGCAGTTTCGGCCCCTGCACGCGCGACGGATAGGCGCTGCCATTGGTCAGCGCGATCCACGGAATGCCGCGCCGGTTGAGATCCTCCAACGCCTCTGCCGCGCCGGGAATGGCGGTGTAGCCGCCCAGCTTGCGGTTCGACAGGATCAGCGTGCCGTCGAGGTCGAACATGAAGCCCTTCGGCTGGCGGGGCAGGGTCATGCCGAAACCTCCAGCTTGAAATCGCCCTTGGCAATTTCAAAGCCGGTGACATCGCGCCGCTTCAGGACTTCGCGCACGAGGTTCATCACGGCGACGGTATCGGGATCGTATTCGCGCGGTGCCGGGCCGGCTTCCATCATGGCGTTGACCTGTTCGGCGGGCATGGTGGCGCGCAGCAGGAATTCCTCGTCCGACAGGTTCTCGCCAATGCGGCTGCGCAGTGTTTTCAGATCGGCCATGCCGGTTTCGGCCTGCAATTCCTTCGTGCGCGGATTGGCCATGATCCGGTCCATCACCTCCGGGTCAACCGGCGCGTTGGGCCGCCCGAACTTGCCCAGCGCAAAGCGGATGATCTCGTCCGGGATTACCGCCCAGCGTTCCTTGCCCGTCACGTTCATCACCGCCTGCGTTTGCAGCATCTGGGCAAAGGGCGTCATCACGATGGGCCAGCCCAGTTCCTGCCGCACGCGGCCAATCTCCTCGATCACCGCACCTTCCAGATGCGGCACGCGCTGGTCGGCCAGATGGCGGCGCATGGTGCCGACCATGCCGCCGGGCAAATTGTGGTGGAAATAGGCCGCGTCAAACGCCATCGGGCGGCCGGTGGGAAGCCCTTCGGCCTCTGCCACCGCGGTCCAGAAATCGGCCACTTCCTGCGCTGCCTCGTCATCGATGGGCACATCGTGTCCCTGAGCGCGCAAATTGGCGATCATGCGCGTGATCGGGGGATTGCTGGTGCCATCCGCCGCGCCGCCACTGGCACATTGCACCGCCGACACGCCCAGATCCGCCGCTTCCAGACAGGCAGGCTCGGCAAGGCCGATGGTGCAGTGGTTGTGCAGTTCCAGCTCCTTGTCGCCAATCTCGGCCAGGATAGCCGGGATCAGCGTCTGCGCCCGCTTGGGCGTGAGCAGGCCGCCGGGATCCTTGATGTAAAGCGCGTCAATATCGGGGCTGGCCGCCATCAGTTTGGCTGCGGCCGCGTAATGCGCATCGTCGTGAATCGGGCTGATCGAGAACACCAATGCGCCCACCACCTGTTCGCCGCCCGCGCGCTTGACCAGTCTCGCGACTTCGACATTGCTGGCGGCATCGTTCATCGGATCGGCCAGCGCAAAGCGGCGAATGCCGTTGGTGGCCAGCGTGCGGAATGCCAGCTCCATGAATTCCGGCGTCGCGGTTTCCCAAGCGATGAAGCGGAAGCCCGTGGACAGGAATTGCAGCGGCGTGGTCTTGCAGATGTCCGCCATGGCGCGGATGCGTTCCCACGGGTTTTCCTGCTTGTAGCGCACCGCCACGCCCATATGGGTGGAGGTGGTGAAGTCGATCGCCTTGTAACCGGCGCGTTCCATCGCGGGCGCAATGGTCAGCGTCTTGGCGGTGTTGACCCCCAGCGCGCCCCACAGGCACTGGTTGCCATCACGCAAGCTGGTTTCGACAATGCGGATCGTTGCCATGTCAGCCCACCTTCACGCGGATGAGCGCCTGGCCTTTTTCCACCGCCTTGCCATTCTCGGCCAATAGGGCGGTGACAGTGCCGGCAACACCGGCGCGGATCGGGTTCATCAGCTTCATTACCTCGATAATCCCGATGGTGGTATCAGGGCCAACGGTGTCGCCAACCTGCACAAAGGGCGGTTCGCCGGGGCGCGGCGCGGCATAAAAATTGCCGAGCAGCGGCGCGGGCACATCGACTTCGCCTGCCGCAGGGCCATCTGCCGGGGCGGCAGGGGCCGGCGCGGCCGGGGCAGGGTTTGGCGCAGCACGCGGGGCAGGGCGGGGTGCGGGTGCCGTGGGCTCGTCATCGGCACTGTCCCATCCCGCGCCCCCGCCGTCGCGGCGGATGCGCAGGCGAAATTCGCCCATTGTCAGGTCGAGCGCGGAAAACTGGCTTTCGTCCAGCAGCTTGGCGATTTCGGCAATGTCCTTGCCGGTCAGTCGGGTCACTTCTTGCCCCCAAAAATGTTCATGACATGCGCCATCGGATTGGCGACCGGTGCGGCCACGGGCTTGGCCTCGGCATCTTTGACCGCCCAGACGGTTTCGGGGCGCGATTGCAGCAGCAGGATGTTGCCCGCCTTGTCGAGCGCCCATTCGATGTCCTGCGGCTTGCCGTAATGGCGCTCCACCCGGCGGCCCACTTCGCGCAGAGCCTGTAATTGGTCATCGGTCAGGCAGGGCGATGTGCGCTCTTCGCCGTGCAATTCCACCTCGATTATGCCGCCGCCGGGGGCGGGCACCTGCTTGGCGTGCTTGTCGGAGATGTTGCGCACCGAAATGTCGCCGGTGATCTTGCCGATCACCCAGCGATCCGGCGTCACTTCGCCCGAAACAACCGCGCTGCCAAGGCCCCAAGCGCCTTCGATCGTGATGACAGACTTGTCGCCCGTGGTCGGGCTGCGCGTGAACATCACGCCCGCGCAGGCGGCATCGACCATGCGCTGCACCACCACGGCCATCGCCACGCCGCTTTCGGGGAAGTTCTGCTTGCGGCGATAGGTCATGCTTTCGACCGAATAGAGGCTGCCCCAGCATTCGCGCACTTTCTGCGCCATGTCCTCTGGCGTCAGCACCCAGAGGAAGGTGTCCTGCAGGCCGGCAAAGCTGGCATCCTCGGCATCTTCGGTGGTGGCACTCGATCGCACCGCCACCGGTTGCCCGTCGGCACACAATTCGCGCATCGCCGCCATGATTGCGCTTTCGACCTGTGACGGCATTGGCTCGCCCATGACGCGGGCGCGCAATTGTTCCGACAGGCGCGTGGCCGCGCCCAGATCCTGGGGATCGAGCGCCTCCACCTTGTCGCGCACGCTCTCGCGCGCTTCCAGGGCGTTCAGGAACTCCTCAAAGGCGTGGGTGGTGACGACAAAGCCGGGCGGAACGGCGATGCCGGCCTGTGTCAACTCACCCAGCGAACCGCCTTTGCCGCCCACGGTGGGACGGTCGGCAATGCCGACATCGGCAAACCACGAAACCGCGTTGGACATGGGGCTTACGCGTCCTCCAGCGCCGGTTCTGTTGCCGGGGTCACATCGTCGAGGATGGTCACGATGCCGCGCCCGCCATCGACGCGGATGCGCTGCCCATCCTTGATGCGCAGCGTTGCCGTTCCTGTGCCGACCACCGCGGGCAGACCGTATTCGCGCGCCACGATGGCCATGTGGCTCATCGACCCGCCAATGTCGGATACCGCCGCGCTGATCTTCTGGAAGATGGGCGACCAGGTAGGGTTGGTCACCTGGCACACCAGAATATCGCCCTGCTCAAGCCGGCCGATTTCGCTGACCGACTTGACCACGCGCGCCGTGCCTTCGACCACGCCCGAACAGGCGGCAAAGCCTTTCAGTTCGTTGGAGTTTTCCGATCCGTCATCCAGCCAGCTGTCGAGGTTTTCGCGGGTGATGCCCCACAGCATGTTGATCGCCGGATCATCGATCGCATCGGGCACATTGCCCAGAGCGGGCGGGGTGGGGTGCTTGGTCCATTCGGCAATTGCGGCCTTGCGCGTCGCAATGATCGGCGGCCAGTGTTGCGGCCCGCGCGGCTCCGCCCCCACGCCCCAGGCCAGCATCAGGTCCTGAATTGCGGCCTCCAGTTCATAACGCGTGAGGTGGAACACATCCTCCTCCACGCCGTCCGGCCCGAAGAACCCGTGCGCCAGCAGCAGGCGGCCAAATTCCCGGATCTTGTTGAAGAACAGGTTGGTATACCAATGTTCGCAATAGAACTTGTGCCCTTCGACATAGGGGAACACGCGGTGCGCCAGGCCGATCAGCTGGTCGTAGGTGGCCTTGTCCTCGTCAGTGTCGAGCAGCTCGCGGTAATCGCGCACCAGCGCCTCGCGCTCCTCGATCAACTGGTCGGTCGGGCGCTCGATATTCTGGCCCGCCTTGATCTTCTCGATATAGCCGGGCAGGGCGGCAAAGGGCATCGACAGGTCGTCGTTCCAGCTGCGGTGATAGTGGTAAAAGCCATCGCCGCTCGACACGTTGAACCACGGGTTGCGGCTCACCTCCAGTTCGGACAGCCACTCCTTGCCGCCGCTCACCTTGTCGAGATCGGCCAGGACCTGATCGATGTTCACGCTGTCGGTGAAATGGTGATCGACGCCCAGTTCCACAGCCTTGCGGGCGAGGCGCTTCACTTCCTCGTCCGGACGGAAGATCTCGGCTTCCATCCCCGCCACCATGCGGCTGATCGCCTGGTCGGAGATCTCCGGGAAGGCCTTCTTGCAGAAATCGAAGAAGGTCATGTAGGCGCCGTAACCCAGCAGCAGGAATTCGAAATGGTGGTGCCACATCCGGTGGTAGCCTTCGATCTGCTTCTGATAGATGTCGAGCAGGCTGTGGCTGGCGGCCACGGCATTGCCTTCCTTGAAGGTCGCCATCGGCTCGTAATCGGGCAGCGAGGGCGTGGGCAGCGCCTGCGCTTCCGCAATCAGCGCCTTCATCTTGTCCTTCCACTGGTCGTAGAGCGTTTCCCAGTTTTCGTAATACCAGAAGGCGCGCTGTTGGAACTCCGCCACACGCTCGGCAATCTCGTCGGGATCGGTCACCACCACGCCGCCAATATAGACGCGGCCGTTGATGATGCGGTGATCGACGCCCTTGGCCGTGGGCAGCACATGCACGCGGGTGTTGAACGCGCCCATGGCGACATAGGCCGCCTCTGCCGTGATCATGTCGAAATGATGCATCGGTTCGGGGAAGTGCATGGAGTTGTAGAACCAGAACTTGCCGTCATCTTCGGGCACAAACTGGGTGTAATAGGGATAGGCGGCCTGAGCCGCCTCGGTGCCGGGCACCACGGTCAACGAACTGGGGAGGGGGAACCCCTTTTGCGTTTTCGTCACATTATCACCTTTCAGCGTCGTGCCGATCGGTGAAAGTGCCAACCGGCCTGATATTCGGAGCGCCGCCCCGCCTCTTTCGGGCGGTGGCGGCGCACCCAGGTCTCCTCTCCGAGCCTGAACTTGTGGACACTTCATTTCGACCCGAAGCGCCGCAGACAATTGTCTTGGTCGGGAGACTACTGCAACAAGCGTCCTCGCGTAAGGATTCGCGCGCAGATCAAACAGGACAAAAGCGCAGGGCATTTTGTCTAACTTCTGGATCGGGATTGCGGTAAATGACTGTTACAACAACAGAAATTTTCCTGATAGCGCTAACAATCATCCTTGGTCTTCCCTATCTGGTATGGCGTGTCCTGCGTACCGATTACTACGCGCCGCTGGTGGTGGTGCAGATCGTGGCGGGCATTATCCTCGGCCCTGGCGTGATGGGCGCGGCGTTCCCGGCCTATTACCAGACCATCTTCACGCCCGAAGTTATCGGCGCCCTGAGCGGCATTGCGTGGTGGGCGGTGATGATGTTCGTCTTTGTCGCCGGGGTGGAGCTGGATCTTGCTGCCGCGTGGAAGGATCGCCGCGAAACCGCGATCACCGCGAGCCTTGCGTTGTTCGTGCCGCTTCTGGCGGGCGCGGCGGCGGCGGTGGTGATCCTGTCCTGGCCGGGCTGGCTGGGGCCGGAGGGGTTCTATTATCAAGGCGTGTTGGGCATCGGCATGGCCTGCGCGGTAACGGCGTTGCCCATTCTGGTGCTGCTGATGGAAAAGCTGGAAATATTCCGCAAGGAATTGGGCCAGCGCTTGCTGCGCTATGCCAGCCTCGATGATCTGGCGATCTGGGCGGTTCTCGCGCTGATCCTGCTCGATGTGGAGCGGATTGCGCGGCAGGCGGCGTTCCTTGTCTTCTTCTTCGCCGCTGCGTGGGGAATGCGCAAACTGATGCGCCGGCTTTCGCAGAACGACCGCTGGTTCGTGGCGCTGGTGTGGCTGGCAGTTTGCGGGCTGGTGGCGGATTGGGCGGGGCTGCATTACATGGTCGGTGCGTTCCTGGCGGGTTGTGTGCTCGATCGTGATTGGTTCGGCGAGGAACGGCTGGACAATTTCCGCGGCGTGATCCTTCTTACCGTCATGCCGGTATTCTTCCTGTCCACGGGCCTGCGCACCAGTTGGGAAGGCGGCGGGCTGGCGGTGTTCGCGGTGGCCGCGCTGCTGCTGGCAGCGTCGGTGGGCGGCAAGCACTTGGGCGTGCAGATCGCCGGGCGCATCCTCGGCTGGAGAAAGGGCGAGGCGAGCGTGATCGGCTGGCTGCTTCAGACCAAGGCGCTGATCATGATCATCTTTGCCAATGTGCTGCTGGACAAGGGTATCATCACCAGCCAGACCTTCACCGCGCTGCTGCTGATGGCGGTGGCCAGCACCATGCTGACGGTGCCGATAGTGACGCCGAAATTGCGGAAACTGGCGGGGGGCTAGGGCCGCTCAACTCAGCGGCGCATTACCTGCGCGCCATTGCCGCGGGGTGATGCCAAACCGCTTGCGGAACAGCCGGGCGAAATAGGCGGGGTCGAGAAAGCCGGTGCGATAGGCGACATCGGCAATCGCCAGCCCCGCCGCGCGCGGATCGGTCAGAAGATCGCTCGCACGGTCTAAGCGCGTTGCGTTCAGTTCCGCCACGAAGCTGGTGCCGCTGGCGGCCAGCAGCGTTTGCAGATAGCGCTTGGATATCCCCACCTCGCCCGCCACGGTTTCGGGCGAGAGTTCGGGATCGGCGTAATCGCGCTCGATCTGGCGGAGGATGCGCGCGGCCAGCTGATTCTTGTGCCGGCCAATGCTGCGCACCGTTTCGGCCGCATTGGGCGTGCCCGTTGCCAGTGCCAGCAGGCTGCCGAACTGTTCGGCAATCAGCGGGCGGGGCAAGGGCGCTGCTTCCAGCCCGCCATCCATGATCGTTTCGATGAACGCACCCAGCGGCGCCCCCCAGCCGGCATTGGCGGCGATAGCCCGGCCAAGCAGGGCCGCAGGATCAGGCAGATAGCGTTCCAGCCACCCCTGCGGCATCATCAGGTCGATGGCTTCGTGCGGGGTCGCCATTTCCATCTGATAGAAACGGGTATTGTCGAGCAGCACGAACTGGCCCGGCGCGACATCGAATGTGCGCCCGCCCATCGTGGTCTTGAGAACGCCGCTGCGGGCATAGACGAGCTGGATTGACGGGGTGGCACGCATCGCCATGCCATCCGCCCCCACATGGGTGACCCGCTGTGCCGGGGCATGAATATGCAACAGCCGCAACTGGCCGATGCCGTGGCTGGTCCAGCGGGCGGCAAAGGCGTTGGGATCGAACACCTCGACCTCGATCGGTGCGATCGTGCTGGCCGCCCATTCGCGCCAGGCGTCGATGGCGTCCGGCCGGTTGAGGCCGGTGCTGGACCAGCTGGCGTCCTGCCTGGCGTCCTGGGCGGGGGCGTTTCGGGCCATGCCGTGCAGGCTAGTAAAGCCGTGGTGGCACGGCAAGGTGCCATTGCGCCCTTGCCGATGATGCCGTGCGCGCTACTCTGCCAAGTACAACAATTGTGTGGTGGGAGAGAACGCACATGGGAAACAAATGCCGCCTGATCGCCTGCGAGGAAGCCTGGACGATCCCCGAAGTTGCCGCGGAATTGCAGAAGGTCGCGCGCAGCCCGACGCAAAGCCTCGACAAGCTGCTGGTGAAGGGCATTTACGATGCCGACCACGATACCAGCGGCTATGGCAAGATGAACTTCCTGCACGGCCTGCTCGATGTGGAGGAGCAGCGCCTGCCGCAGATGGACGAATACGGTGTCGATATGCACCTGCTCACGCTCACCGCGCCGGGCGTGCAGATGTTCGATGCCGATACCGCAACCGAGCTGGCGGCATTGGCGAATGATCGGCTGGCCGAAATCTGCGCCAAGCGTCCCACGCGCTTTGCCGGGCTGGGCAGCTTTGCCCCGCACAGCCCCAAGCGCGCCGCCAAGGAAGTGGAGCGCGTGATGGGCGAGCTGGGGCTGAACGGCCTCATCGTCAACGGGCACACCAATGGCGACTATTTCGACGATTACCGCTTCTGGCCCATTTTTGAGGCGGCAGAGGCGCTCGATGCGACGATCTACATCCACCCGCGCGGGCCGTCGGACACGCTTAAGGGGCCGTTGCAGGATTACGCGATGGACAGCGCCATGTGGGGTTACGGCGTGGAAGTGGGCACCAATATGCTGCGCATGATGGCGAGCGGCGTGTTCGACCGCTTTCCCAAATTGCGCATTTGCGTTGGCCATATGGGCGAAATGGTGCCCTTCTTCATCTGGCGCATCAATTTCATGAATTCGCGTGCGCAGAAGGTGGGCCGCGCACCCAAGACCCAGCGCAGCATGGAGGAGTATTTCAAGGACAACTTCGTCTTCACCACCAGCGGCGTGGAAGACCCGCTGGCGCTGCGATACGCGATCGACCGGATGGGGATCGACAATGTCATCTGGGCGATCGACTATCCCTATCAGCCGATGAAGCCGGCGGTGGATTTCATCGAAAACTTCGTCTGCACCGATGCCGAACGCCATGCGTTATGCCACGGCAATGCGGAACGGGTGTTCCACATCGCGCCCTTGTGAGATCAAGACGCGTGAGTAGAACCGGCTCATGAGCAATTCCCCCCTTTGCGGCATCAAGGTCGTTGAACTTGCCCGCATCCTGGCCGGCCCCTGGGCGGGGCAGGTGCTGGCCGATCTGGGCGCGGATGTGGTGAAGGTGGAAAGCCCCGGGGGCGATGACACGCGCGGCTGGGGGCCACCCTTTATCGAGCGGGCCGATGGCAGCCGCGACGCCGCCTATTTCCATGCCGCCAACCGCGGCAAGGCCAGCGTAGTGGCCGATTTCCGCGATCCGCACGATCTGGCCCATGTCCTTGACCTGATCCGCGAGGCTGACGTGGTGATCGAGAATTTCAAGCTGGGCGGGCTTGTCCAGTTCGGCCTCGATTACGAGAGCGTAAGGGCGATCAACCCGGCGATCGTCTATTGCTCGATCACCGGCTTCGGGCAGGATGGCCCCTATGCCGCGCGGCCCGGTTACGATTTTATCGTGCAGGGGATGAGCGGGATCATGGACCTGACCGGCGCGCCCGACGGCCCGCCCATGAAAATCGGCGTGGCCTATGCCGATATCCTGACCGGGCTATATGCCGTGATCGGCATTCAGGCGGCGCTGCATATGCGGCAGCGGACAGGGCAGGGGCAGTTGGTCGACATGGCGCTGCTCGATGTCATGGTGGGCACGCTGGCCAATCAGGCGATGAATTACCTTGCCAGCGGGCAATGTCCCACGCGGCTGGGCAATGCGCATCCCAACATCGTACCTTACGAGGCCTTCCCTTGCGCCGATGGCTGGGCGATCATCGCGGTGGGCAATGACAGCCAGTTTGCCCGGCTGGCCGACCTGCTCGACCTCAACCCGCCGGCGAATTGGACCACCAATGCGGGGCGTGTGGCGGATCGGGCGGCGGTGTCGGCAGCGGTATCGTCGCGCACCGGGGATTGGGAACGTGACGCGCTGCTCTCCGCATTGGAGGGGGAGGGCATACCCGCCGGGCCGATCAATACCGTGGAGCAGGCGCTGGCCGATCCGCAGGTGAAGGCACGCGGCATGGTGCTGGACATGGGCCAGGGCATCAAGGGCATCAGGACACCGATCCGCTTTTCCGAAGCCGATCTGGCACCAGCAAGGCCTTCACCCATGCTGGGCGAAGAATAAAGGCTAGCTTCGCGCCTCATACACCACGTGTCCAACTGCCGTGTTGCTGGCGGGCACGCGATAGAAGCGGTGCTTTTCCTCCACGCCGTAACCCAGCGCGGCGCGCATGATCAGCCACATGATCAGCTCGATCCCCTCGGTTCCGGCCTCGCGCAGATATTCAAGCCGCGTCATGGGGACCAATTCTTCGGGCTCATGCGCCAGAAGGTCGATGAAGCGCTGGTCGAACTCGGCATTGATCAGGCCCGCGCGCGTGCCCTGCAACTGGTGGCTCATGCCGCCAGTGCCCCAGACCTGCACTTTCAGGTCTTCGGGGAAGGTCTTTACCGCGTTGCGGATCGCCTCGCCCAGCTTCCAGCAGCGTTCGCCGCTGGGGGTGGGGAACTGGGTGACATTGACCGCCAGCGGGATGACCTTGCACGGCCATTCTTCGGGCTGGCCGAAAACGAGGCTGAGCGGCACGGTGAGGCCGTGATCGACATCCATCTCGTTGATCAGGGTGATGTCGAATTCGTCGATCACCAATTGTTCGGCAATATGCGCGGCCAGATCGAGGTGGTTGTAGACGGTCGGCACCGGGCGTCGGCCCCAGCCTTCGTCGGCGGGCAGGAACTCCTCGGCAAAGCCGATCGCAAAGGTGGGCACGATGTCGAGCATCAGCGCGGATGCGTGGTCGTTGTAGCACAGGATCACGACATCGGGCGTGTTGTCCTTGATCCATTCCTTGACGAATTCGTAGCCTTCGAAAACGGGCTTCCAGTAATCGTCGCCCGTGCGGCCATTGTCGATCGCCGCGCCGATGGCGGGCACGTGGCTGGTGGCAATGCCGGCGGTGATGCGGGCCATGGTGTCAGTTTCTTTCGCGCTTGGAACGCAGGCCTTCGGGCGAGCGGCCGCCTTCCAGCATCATCTTGGCGTAATCCTCGGCGCTCATCCCGCTCATCGACGAGACCGCCTTCTGCGCGCTCCATCCGTCGGTGCTGGCGATCTTGACGAGGAAATACATGTTGCCGCCCAGCTCGATCAGCCGGGTAAGGTCGCGCGCCAGCACGGCCTGCTTCTGTTCCTCGGTCATCCGGAACCGGTCGAGATAAGCGCGTTCATCGCTGCGGAAGGCGGCGCGGTTGTCCTCCTGCATCAGGCTCATGCAGAACTTGTGCAGGTGATAGGCCTGGCGGCTGCGGCGGGCGTTGAACACCAGCGTGCCGGGAATGTCGTCCAGCTCGTCCAGCGAATACAGGCGGGTGCGCGGCATGGTGTGGCCCTTTCGGTTGGCCAAGCTGGGTTGACCGGGTTCGGTTTGCTGGCCGCGCGCCGTATCAGCGCGAGGCCGTCGCAACCATACACCAACGGTTGCGAATATTGCACCACCTCTTGCGCCAAACGCGAGCGGCTTCGGAGTCAGGCGTTGCGATAATTCAGATACCAGCTGCGCGCGTCTTCGTACACTTCCTGCTCGAAACTGCGCACCTTGCCACTGTCCACCTGCTGGCGCGTCTGGAGCAATACGGCTTCGGGCAGAAGGTCGTCGAACTCGATCCCCGCCTCGCAGCCGCGGTGCCAGACGATGCGGCCGAACGCTTCGAATCCCATCCAGCTTAGCACGGCATCGCGGCTGACTTCGAATGGCAGGCGCGCCGCGACATGCGCGCCCGATTGCGACAGATCCGCAAGGCTTACCGTGTATTGCCCCGCCAGCGTGATCAGCTGCGCGGGCACGCCAAGGCGCAGCCGCGCATCGCGCCGGCGGCCGATCGGGACAGTGGGTTTGCGGGCCATTTCCATGGCGCAAACCATGCCTGCCAAGATGCTGAAAGCATCCCATCGCGCACCTAGGGATGGTTACCTAAGCATCAGCGCACATCCTGCACTTCTTCGCTGCGGCATTGTTCATAGGTGCTCCAGCCCGAACAGATGCCATAGGGGCCGCGGATGAAGATCGCCTCGATCCGGGTGATGAGGCCACCTTCAACTTTAAACAATTCGCCCAATTGCCATGTCCAGTTGATCGGCCGGTGATCGAAGAAGGCGAAGGCGAACACTATGCCGCGCTCCTGGTCCACCGCAACCACGCGCCGATCCCGCACGCTGGTGACGGTGCCGACAAGGCTGGTTTCGAACTGGCCCCGGCAGGTCTGCACGCTGCCAAAGGCGGGCCGGTCGGGAAGCGCGGCGCGCTCGGCATCAGAGGCCGCGGCGATCATGCCGTTTTCCAGCCGCAGGCAATCGTCGCTGAAGGGGTAGAAATCGCGCGTGGTATTGCGTTCGACCGCTTCGAAATAGGCATTGGCGTATTCCACCAGCTCGGCGCGCGAATGGCGCTCGGCTTCCGGCACGGCTCGCAAATATCCGGGCCACGGCGATCCGATGGCCTCCACTGCGGCGCCGGTGGCGGGGAAGGGGTCGCTCGACGGGCCGCTTGCCGCGCCCAGCGGCCGGTCGGGGCGGGCGACGATCTGCTCGGCTTCGGATATCCGCCCCTCGCGGTCGATCCGCAGGCGCAGCGAAATCCCGACCGGTTCGGGATCGCGCATGGCGCCGGTGGCCGATGTGCCCGCCTGCTCCTTCACGGTGACAAGCGCAGCGACTTGCCCTGTCACCACATCGGGCACGATCAGGCGATAGCCCTCCGGGGAAACCGTGGTGGCCCACAAGCCTTCCTTGCCCAGCGGTAATTGCACGCCATTTTCGGTGAAGCGGACATTGCGGGCGAACAGATCGTCCGAAACCACCCCGTCGCTCATCGCCTGGAGGTAGCGTTCGACATAGCCTTCGAGGCAAGCCCGGTCGCAGGTGCGCGGCTCCATTTCCAGTGGAACCCCGGCGACTGCGTGCACCGATTGCGCCGCCGATTGGGCGGCGGCCGGTGCAGCCAGACCATTCATCGACAGAGCGGTGGCCGCCGCAAGCACTGCACCAATTGCCAGCTTCATAACTCTCTCCCCCGTTATGGTGTGGGAGAGAGTGTATCGGCAATGCGCGCGCAGGAAAGCGGCAAATTGTAACAGCTCGGCCCAGCTATTCCGCGACCGACCGTTTGTAGCCGGGCCGCGCCTGCAACCGCGCCCAATAGGCGGCGACATGCTGCGGCAGGGTGATCTCGCACCGGGTAAATTCGGCCAGCAGGAAGGCGTAACCGATCGAGATATCGGCGATGGTGAAGCGCTCGCCGGTCACGAAGCTGCGCCCGTCGGCCAGCCGGCTGTCGAGAAAGGCGAGCCGTTTTCCAAGCTGCGCAAGCTGGTCGGCGATCGTCGCGTTCGTCTGCTCGCCGGTGAACACGCGGGTGCGGAAAATCGTGCCGATGGGCGTTGCCAGATCCGCCTCGCCAAAATGCAGGAATTGCAGGTGCTCGGCATAATGCGCGGGATCGGGCCGGGGCCCCACGGCCAGCGCGGCGGCCGCTTCATTGCCCGCCACCAGCCTCCGGCCGGTGATGTAGAGCAGGATGGCGATGCTTTCGAACATGGTGATGGGCGTGTCCGCATCGTCATCGGTGATGGTCGGCACCGCGCCCAGCGGGTTCACCGCCAGGAAGCTTTCCGGCACAGGGATGCCGAAGGTTTCGAGGCGATACGGCTCCTGCATCTCCTCCATCAGCCAGACGATGCGCTGGCTGCGCGAATTGGGCACGTGGTAGATTGTAATCATGGCGCTGGCTCTCCCTCCTTTGCCGAGACGGCGCTGTCAGACCTTTGCGTGCGGGCTGTTCTTCAAGAGGTCATCCACCACCGATGGATCGGCCAGCGTGGAGATGTCGCCCAGATTGCCGACATCGTTCTCCGCAATCTTGCGCAGGATGCGGCGCATGATCTTGCCCGACCGCGTCTTGGGCAGGCTGGGGGCAAATTGCAGCACATCGGGCGTGGCGATGGGGCCGATTTCCTTGCGCACCCAGGCGATCAGTTCGCGGCGCAGATCGTCGGTATCCTCCACCCCGTCCATCGTGGTGACATAGGCGTAGATGCCCTGTCCCTTGATGTCGTGCGGCATTCCGACCACCGCAGCTTCGGCCACCTTGTCATGCTCCACCAGCGCGCTTTCGATTTCGGCGGTGCCCATGCGGTGGCCGGAGACATTGATCACATCATCGATGCGCCCGGTGATCCAGTAATAGCCGTCCTCGTCCCGGCGGCACCCGTCGCCGGTAAAATACTTGCCGGGATACTGCGTGAAATAGGTCTGGATGAAACGCGCGTGATCGCCATAGACGGTGCGCATCTGCCCCGGCCAGCTGTCGGTGATGACCAGTGCGCCCTCGGTCGCGCCTTCGAGCACATGGCCGTTGGCCGGATCCACCAGTTGCGGCTGCACCCCGAACAGCGGAAAGCTGGCACTGCCCGGCTTCAGCGCGTGCGCGCCCGCCAGCGGGGTGATCATGTGGCCGCCGGTCTCGGTCTGCCACCAAGTATCGGCGATCGGACAGCGCCCGCCGCCCACCACGTTGTAATACCATTCCCACGCTTCGGGATTGATCGGCTCGCCCACCGATCCCAGCAGGCGCAGGCTCTTGCGGCTGGTGCGGGTGACCCATTCGTCCCCTTCGCGCATCAGCGCGCGCAGGGCGGTGGGGGCGGCGTAGAAGATTTCGACCTGATACTTGTCCACCACCTGCCAGAAACGGCTGAAATCGGGGTAATTTGGCACGCCTTCAAACATCAGCGTGATCCCGCCATTCATCAGCGGGCCGTAAACAACATAGGAATGGCCGGTGACCCAGCCGATATCGGCCGCGCACCAGTAGACCGGGCGCGATCCGTCCGGGTTCGGCTGGTAATCGAAGGTGTATTGGTGCGTCATGCTGGCCCAGACGCCATATCCGCCGGTGGTGTGCAGCACGCCCTTGGGCTTGCCGGTCGAGCCGGAGGTGTAGAGGATGAACAGCGGGTCTTCCGCGCCCATTTCCTCCGCCGCGCAATCCGCGCTTTGTGCCGCAATTGCCGTGGCCCAATCGACATCGCGCCCTTCGACAAATGGCACATCCGCGCCCGTGTGGCGCAGCATGATCACGGTATCGACGCGCACTTTCGCGCAAGCCGCATCGACATTGGCCTTCAGCGGCACCTTTTTGCCGCCGCGCAGGCCTTCGTCGGCGGTGATGACGACGGTGCTGGCGCAATCCGCAATGCGCCCCGCCAAGGCATCGGGCGAGAACC
Organism: Alteraurantiacibacter lauratis; assembly: GCF_037154155.1. NCBI lineage: Bacteria > Pseudomonadati > Pseudomonadota > Alphaproteobacteria > Sphingomonadales > Erythrobacteraceae > Alteraurantiacibacter > Alteraurantiacibacter lauratis. Next base: position 116,916 of record NZ_JBANRN010000004.1, on the reverse strand, counting down.
CCGCAAAGACGATTGAATGCACCGCGCCGATCCGCGCGCAGGCCAGCATCGCCACGGCGGCTTCGGGCACCATCGGCAGATAGATCGTCACCCGGTCGCCGCGCTTCACGCCCTTGGCTTTCAGCAGATTGGTAAAGCGGCAGGTCGCCTCGTGCAGTTCGCGATAGGTGACCGTGCGGGAGGGGGTGTCGGGATGATCCGGCTCCCACAGGATCGCGACCTCGTCGCCCAGCGTGTCCAGATGCCGGTCAAGGCAATTGGCGGCAAGGTTCAGCGTGCCATCGGCAAACCATTTGATGCGGAAATCGTCGGCCGCAAAGCTGGTGTCCTTGATCTGGGTGGGCACGCGCATCCAGTCGAGCCGGTGCATCTCCTTTGCCCAGAAGCTATCGGGATCGGCCACCGATTGCGCATACATCTGCGCATAGCGTTCGGCATTGATCAGCGCGCGGGCCGCCCATTCGGCCGGCACCGGATGGCTCCTGTGTTCGTGCATTACCTGGCTCCGGTTGGAATTGCGGCAGACTGGTAGGAAATTGTGCGGCCTAGCGCCAGAGGGCATCCAGCGCGGGCAGCAGGTGTTCGCGATGTTCGCGCGGAATCCGGGCGAGCAATTCGGCCTCGAAGTCCTCGATCACACCGCGCGCCTGTTCCATCACGGTACGGCCTGTTTCGGTAAGCATCAGCCCCTGCGATTTGCCGTCGAGCGGATTGCGCGCGATCAGACCTGCATCCTCCAGCCTTTTCAGCAGCGGCACCATATTGGCGCGCTGGATATCCAGCTGGCGGCCAATCGCGCTGGCGGTGACATCGGGATTGGCATCTAGCAGCAAAAGGATGGTCGCATCGACCTGCTTCAGCCCCAGCACAGCCAGCCGCGCGGCAAGGTCTGCCGCCGTGGCATTGGCCGCGCGGCGCAGAGCATAGCCGGGATATCGGGTGAGAGGATCGCGCATGCGCGATGCATAGCGATTGTTGTTGATCATAACAATCCCCGCCGCTAAACGCGCGGGCAGTCCCATGCGAAGCGGCGCCTGAGTCGAAAATCCGGGTGAAGCTTCGCGGTAAAGGAGAGAACCGACCATGGCCCAGCCTTCACAACCCGATCCCCGTCCGCAGGAAGAAACCGTCCGCTACGAAATTATCGATGGCGTGGCGTGGGTCTATTTCAACCGCCCGGACAAGAAGAACTGCCAAAGCCCCAAGCTCAACCGCCAGATGAAGATCGTGCTGGAGGAGCTGGAATTCCGCGACGATGTGCAGGTGCTCGTGCTTTCGGGCGAGGGTGACAGCTGGTCGGCGGGCATGGACCTGCTCGAATATTTCCGCCACGCCGAACTGGAAGGGCTGCACAAGGTGCGCCAGCACCAGCGCGAAGCCTATGCCTGGTGGGAGCGTCTGCGCTGGTACGAAAAGGCCACGATCGGCATGATCAACGGCTGGTGCTTTGGCGGCGCTTACGGCCCGCTGTTCGCCTGCGACATCGCGGTGGCATCGGACAAGGCGCAGTTCGGCCTGTCCGAAATCAACTGGGCAATCCTGCCCGGCGGCGGCGCGTCCAAGGTGGCTGCCGAGCTCATGCCCTACCGCAAGGCGATGTATCACGCCATGATGGGCGAAAACCTGACCGGACAGCAGGCCGCCGAACAGGGCCTTGTCACCGAATGCGTGCCGCACGACCAGCTGAAGGCGCGCGTGCAGGAAATCGCCGATGTGCTTAAGAAGAAGGACAGCCAGGCCCTGCGCGCCACCAAGTGGGCGATGCGCCGGGTGATGGAAATGACCTATGACAACGCCGAGGATTACCTGATCCGCGCGCAGGAAGCGCTGAACGATTTTGGCGGCTGGGAAACCCGCAAGGAAGCCACCAAGCAGTTCCTCGACGAAAAGACCTTCAAGCCCGGCCTTGGCGCGTTCGACAAGACCAAGGTCCAGAAGGACTGATCGGCATGACGCAAAGGGCGCGTTGCCCCGCCTTCATGGCGGTGGTGACGCGCCCTTTGCCGCGCGTTAAAGCCACACGAGGACATTGGCGCCCCCGCTGACGGCGTGGCGCGTTTCTGGGAGAGAGTTTCGATGACCACCCGCCGCTTTACCAATGAACAGATCGACCGCCTGCTGCGCCCCAAATCGGTGGCGGTGATCGGTGCATCGGATCGGCACGGCGCGCTGGGGGCAACGCTGCTCAACAACCTCGTGCAGTATGAATTTGCGGGCGACATCTACCCGGTCAATCCCAAGCGCGACGAGCTGCTGGGCCTGAAAGTCTATCATACCGTGGCCGACCTGCCGCACGGTGTGGACTGCGCCGTTCTGGCGATCCCGCGTCCCTTCGTGGTCGACACGGTGCGTGCATTGGCCGAGCGTGGCTGCGGCGCGGCGGTGATCTATTCCGCCGGTTTCTCCGAAGCGGGCGAGGAAGGCATGCGCGACCAGCTCGAACTGGGCCGCATCGCCGCTGAATACGGCATGGTGATCGAAGGGCCAAACTGCCTTGGCTGCACCAATTATGTCGCGCGCGTGCCGTTGACCTTCGTCGAAACCAACATGAAGTCGCCGCCCAAGGGCACCCGCGCAGTGGGGATTGCCAGTCAGTCGGGCGCACTCGCCGCCGTGCTCGCCACCGCGCTGCATCCGCGCGGCCTGTATGTCTCGACCTCCGTCTCCACCGGCAACGAAGCGGCCGCCGGGGTGGAGGATTTCGTCGAATGGTTGGTGGATGACGAAGACACCCATGTCATCGCCATGTATGTGGAAAGCCTGCGCCGCCCGCGCGCTTTCATCGCCGCGGCCCGCCGTGCGCGTGCGGCGGGCAAGCCCATCGTGATGCTGCATCCGGGCAAAAGCTCCAAAGCGCAGGAAAGCGCCGCCACGCATACCGGGGCGATGGCGGGCGATTACGCGCTGATGAAAACCAAGCTGGCGCGCGAAGGCGTGATCTTTGCGGACACGCTGGAAGAGCTGGGCGACATCACCGAGATTGCGCTGCGCTGCAAAAGCCTGCCGGGCGCGGCGATGGCGGTGCTGGGCGAAAGCGGCGCGCTGCGCGGACTGGCCTTTGACATTGCCGAGGACATTGGGCTCGATCTCGTCCATCTGGACGATGAAAATTCGCCCGCACTGCGCGCGATCCTGCCCGACTTCGTGCCGGTGTCGAACCCCACTGACATCACTGCCGTGGGCCTGTCTGAACCCGAAATCTACACCAAGGTGCTGACCGCGCTGCTGGAGGATGACCGCATTGGTTCGGTGGTGGCCAGCATCATCCAGTCCGACCCGATCACCTCCAAGATCAAGTTTCCGGCCATTATCAAGGTGCTGCAGGACGGCACCTTTGCCAAGCCACTGGTCTTTGCCGGGGTGGATGAAGGCGCGAATGTGCCGGAAGAATATATCGAAGGCCTGCGCAAGGTGGGCATCCCCTGGTTCCCCAGCACCGAACGCGCCTATCGCGCGATTGCGCGGCTGGCTGACCTTTCGAAGCGCGACCTGTCCGACCAGTCGCTGCCGCCGCTTGCCGTGGATGGCATCGATGCTGTCAGCGGCGTGGTGCCCGAATACAAGGCGAAGGAACTGCTGCGCCCGCTGGGCATCAGCTTCCCCGAAAGCCGCTTTGCCGCCAGTGCCGATGATGCGGTCGCCGCGGCCGAAGCCATCGGCTATCCGGTGGTGATGAAGGGGCAGGCGGCCGCCCTCGGCCACAAGAGCGACGCGGGCGCGGTGCTGCTGAACCTCAAGACCGCCGACGATGTGCGCGCTGCCTTCGACCGCATGTTCACCAATGTCGCCGCCTATGACGCCTCTATCGCGCTGGACGGTGTGCTGGTGGAAAAAATGGGCCGCATGGGCACCGAAATGATCGTGGGCGCCAAATCCGATCCCGAATGGGGGCCGGTGGTGCTGGCGGGCTTTGGCGGCGTGACTGCCGAGATCCTGAAGGATGTGAAGCTGTTCACCCCCGACATGGGCAAGGATCAGGTGGTTGCCGGTCTGATGAGTCTGAAGCAGGCGCCGATCCTGAAAGGCTGGCGCGGCGCGCCCCCGCTGGATGTCGATGCGCTGGCTGATCTCATCGTGCAGATGGGCCGCGTGATGGCTGGCAATCCGCGTATCCGCGAAATCGACCTCAACCCCGTCATCATCCATCCGGCGGGCGAGGGCGTGGTCGCGCTCGACGCGCTGATGCTGGTTGAGTGATTGGCCGGGCTTGACCTGTGCGGATGTGTCCGCTCTCCTCAGGCAGAGGAGGGCAGATCATGCGGATGCAGTTATTACTGGTAGCGCTGGCGGCTTGTCCGTTGGCGGCGTGCACCAGTGGGGAGGCGGCTGAGGCGCAGCAGCAGCAGGATGCGGCTGTGGTAGAAGCACTGCCTCTGCCACCGGGTTTTTATATCAGCGATGGGGAAAGCTGCGGTTCGGCATCCAACGCCACGCTGATCCTCCTGCACAAATCCGGTATCAATTCCTCGCGCGAGCCGTGCGAATTCAGCCGGATAGAGCAGGTTGCGCCCAGCGCGTTTCAAGTCACGCAAAGCTGTTCGGACAATGGCGAGGCATGGGGGCGCGAGACGACGATTTACGAAGTCGTCAGTCAGGTCAAAGTGACCGGCGAGCAATCGTTCCGCCTCACCTATGATTCAGACAGTGAACCGGTTGACTGGCAATATTGCCCGCAATCCAGCCTGCCCGATCCGTGGCGCGACACCGATATCAGCGATCTGATCGGCGGCTGATCCTAGCCCCGGCGGCGCGTTGAATAATCAATGCGGATGCGCACCCAGCTGCCCACCAGCACATCGTCGCCGCGGCGGGGCGGGCGCACCTGGAACTGCCACGCCATCGCCAGAACGGCGCGCAGCATGTTCGAACCGGCGGGATATTCCTCCAGCCCGACGCAATCCTCCACCCGCCATCCGGGCGCGGTGCGGCACGCGATCAGCGCCATTCCTGGCGTGGCGGTCTGGAGGTATCCGGCCATTTCCTGATCGGTCGGCTCCTTGTACCAGCGCGCGGCGTAAAGCGGCGAACCGTCGGGCGCCGTGCCTACCACCGCGCTGTCATTCGCGGATGACCGCGCGGGCGCGGCGGGGCCGGATGCCTCTTCGCGCAGGCGCACGCCGATGGTGGAACCGCTTGGCGTATCGGGCCGTCGGCGTTCCTCCTGCGGCGTGGGCGCCGGTTGAGGACGCGGGGCGGGTGTGGTTTCTGCAGGCGGGATGGGCAGGGCGGTTGGCAAGGGCGGGGCGGCCTGTTCCGCCGGAATTGCCGGAAGCGGCACAGGCGCGGGTGTATCCTGCTCTGCTTCCGACTCCGGTTCCTCAACAGCGGCGTCGGCTTGTTCGGCGCGCTCGAAGCTGACGCTGACCATTGCCTCGTCCGCCGATCCCGGCCCGATTATGCCCGTGCCCAGCGACAGCAGCATCAGCAGCAGCACGGCTTCGAGCAGCAGCGCAAGGGCGAGGCCCATGCCCTTGGCACCAAGCCGCTGGCGCAGGTCGTGGAAGCGGGCAGGAAGGTGGAGGGGACGGGGGAAGATGGCGATCAACCTTTGCGCATATGCTGCCCGCATCTCATCGCCTTGCCGGGCCCGCGATGCAAGGGGTGCCATTCTTGACTCGTCGCAAAGACATGTTGGTCACGCGCTGTCACATCTTCCCCCTGTCACGAAACTGTAATGCATCCTGCCCAAGACCCTTAGGCGCAGAGGCAAGCGTTAGAGGGGGCGATACGGCACATCATGGCGCATGCGGCGAACGGCGAACCGGATTGGGTCAGGTTTGCGCACGGCCTTGGCGACGATGTCTCGACCGAGGAATGGGCGCTGCTTGCCGAATTGTCTGGCGTGCTGGGCGCATGGCCCGCGCGCAGCGCCGTCGCGCGGCGGGCGCTGGATGAAGCGGCGCGGCAATTGCAGCAAATGGCGGTGGAACAAGCGAACTGATCCGCCTGTTCAGAACGCCGAAATTCCAGTGATTGCGCGCCCCAGGATCAGCGCATGGACATCGTGCGTGCCTTCATAGGTGTTGACCGTTTCGAGGTTCAGCATGTGCCGCATCACCTGGTATTCCTCGGAAATGCCGTTGCCGCCATGCATGTCGCGCGCCATCCGCGCGACATCCAGCGCCTTGCCGACATTGTTGCGCTTGACGATGGAAATCATGTCGGGCGCAAAGCGGCCCTCGTCCATCAGCCGTCCGACCCGCAGGGACGCCTGAAGCCCCAGCGCAATTTCGGTGAGCATATCGGCCAGCTTTTTCTGGAACAGTTGGTTGGCGGCGAGCGGGCGGCCGAACTGCTTGCGATCGAGGCCGTATTGCCGTGCGGCGGCGAGGCAGAACTCGGCCGCGCCCATCGCGCCCCACGAAATGCCATAGCGCGCACGGTTAAGGCAGCCGAACGGCCCCTTCATGCCCTCCACATTCGGCAGCAGCGCGTCGGCGGGCAGGCGCACATCATCCATCATGATCATGCCGGTGGTGCTGGCGCGCAGAGACAGTTTGCCCGCGATCTTGGGGGCGTCCAGCCCGGCCATGCCCTTTTCCAGCACAAAGCCGCGCACGCGTCCGCCATGCGCCTCGCTTTTCGCCCAGACGACGAAGACATCGGCAAAGGGCGAGTTGGAAATCCAGGTTTTCGCGCCGGAAATGCGGTAGCCGGCGCCATCGGCGCGGGCCACGGTGCGCATGCCGGCGGGGTCCGATCCGGCATCGGGTTCGGTCAGGCCAAAGCAACCGATAAGCTGGCCGCTCGCCAGACCGGGCAGGTATTTTTGCCGCTGCTCTTCCGAGCCATAGGCGTGGATCGGATGCATCACGAGGCTGGATTGCACGCTTGCCATGCTGCGATAGCCCGAATCCACCCGCTCGATCTCGCGCGCGATAAGGCCATAGGCGACATAGGACGCGCCCGCGCCGCCATATTCGGGCGGGATCGTCACGCCCAAAAGGCCCGCCTCGCCCATTTGCGGGAACAGTTCGCGCGCGTCGGCCTCTTGCGCGAAATCTTCGATCACACGCGGTTGCAACACATCTTGCGCAAAGCCGTGCGCGGCATCGCGGATCATCCGCTCCTCGTCGGTCAGTTGATCGTCGAGATTGAGCGGATCGGCCCAATCGAACGGCACCATGTGGGTCATTGAGGGGTGGCCATCAAACAAGTCTCCTTTGAAACCGCCTTAGCCGTGTTGGCCGGTCAAGCCAATGCCTGCTTTGGGTGCCCTCAACCGTTACCGAAATGCGCGGCGAAACCGGCCTTGTCGCCTGCCGCCAGCAGCCGGGCCTGTTCCACCCACCGGTCGCGCCGGATGCGTCCGGCAAAGCGGCCCATCAGCGCGTCCACGCGGTCGATTTCGGCATCGTCCCACGCGGCGATCTGGGCAAAACTGGTGATGCCCATGCCGGCAAGCTGCGCGGCGATCTTGGGGCCAAGTCCCTTGATCTGCGTCAGGTCATCGCCGGATGCAGCGGCGGGCGTAGTCTGCGTGACGGCGGCCGCCGCCGCGACCGGCGCAGCTTCGGGAACGGGCGGGGGAATCGTTTCCTTCACCACCGCAGGCGGCGCATCGATCAACGCCTGGTTGCGCCGCGCCTGCGCATCCTGCGCATCGCTATCGCGCTGGATGCGCGCCTTGCGATTGGCGGCGATCACGAACCACATCACCAGAAGAAGCACAATCAGCGCCGCCACCAGCAGCGCCGCATTTGCCTGAATCATTTCCGCCATGGCAGACCCCTCAAACCTGTGCCCGCAGCTTATGCAAGCTTGTCGTCATCCTGCAAGCGGCGGCGGAACAGCACGCGGTCTTCCGGCCCGAAGCCGCGCGTCCAGATGATCCAGCCATAGGCCGCCAGAATGGCCGGGATGCCAAAGGCCAGTTCCATCCATTCGGGCAGCAAGATCGCAATCTGCCCCACTGCCACCGCTGCGGCACAGGCCCAGACCAGCGGCCATCGCCAATTGTTGATCGGATGGCCCAGAATGCGCCCCAACATGGTGGCCTTCACCAGCGAAGCCACCCCCAGCGCCAGCATAAGCGCCGCGGCCGCTGCAGCCGCGCGGTAGTAATCGGCGCTTTCGGGCTGGGCGAAATCCACCCGGCCGATGATGACCATCAACACCACGGTGAGCAGGCCTTGCAGCACAATCGTGCCGATCGACACCCACAGATTGCGCAGGCGGGCGACATAGACCAGCGCGGCCTCGGCAACAACGGCAGTGGCCGCCACCACTTCGGCCATCAGCAGGAAGGCCAGCGCCCCTGTGCCCGGCACGAACTCTCCGCCCGATCCGAACAGGCCCATCAGCGCTTCGCCCGGAATCCCCAGCGCCAGCGCAATGCCAGCCTGCGCCGCCACGATCCAGAAGCCCACCTGGCACACCTGACGCGCAATGGCGGCATAATCCCTCTCCTTCAGGCGCGCGGTGATGACCGGGCCAAGGATGGGTTCGAAACTGGTTTTGAGCTTTTGGGGCAGGCTCGCTACCTGCTGCGCCATGTAATAGATGCCCACCGCCACGGGCCCGGCAAACAGGCCCAGGATGAAGATGTCTAGCCGCCGTGTGCCCCATTCGATCGCATCGGCCACCGCCAGCGGCAGCGCGCGTGCGGTCATGCGCCAGAGCCGCACCGGATGCGGCGACCAGTGGCGCGGCAGGCCATAGCTGCGCAGATAGGACCACAGCGCCGTGGCAAGTCCGGCATAGATCGAGGCGAGATAGGCCATCGCCAGTCCCGATTCCCGCAAGGGACCGATATAAAAGAACACGCCCGCCAGGATCGAGATCGTCCACGGCTCCACCACCGCGCGCGCCCGCACGGTTGTGGCGATGTCATAGCGGTAGGCTTGTGCTGCCAGCACGATTTCGGTCAGCGCGTAACCGGGGATCGCCAGCACGATCCACAGATCGAGATCGGCGTAGATGCCTGATGGGAAAAGCGGCGCGGGAACGAAATACAGCGCCGCCGCCGCCACGCTGGAAAGCACCAGCGCCACCAGCATTGCATCGGCAATCAGACCAGCGGGATCGGCTTCCTTGCCTTCGGCCAGCCGCTGCGCCAGCCCGCGCTTCTCCCCGATCGAGCAGACGAGCGCCAGCAGTTCGACGATGACGAGGGCAGAGGCAAACCGCCCCACCGCCGCTGCGCCATACAGCTGGCCCGCGATGAACAGGAAAGGCAGGCGCGCCAGCAGGCGCAGCAGGAACCCCATGAAATTGGTGCGCCCGCCCTTGGCGAGCCTGGCGATATCGCCCGATTGCTGCGTGTCGCTCAACGCGGTGCGCTTTCGCCAGCGGGCATTTCCGCCTTGAGCGGGCGGGTTAGCATGGTTTGCGCAATTTCGGTGGCATTGCCGCCGTCCAGCAGCGCGCAGACCGCTTCCACAATCGGCATTGATACGCCGTGGCGCGCGGCCAGATCGCGCAGCACCGGCGCGGTGTGCGCGCCTTCGGCCACGGTGCGCCTCTCGCGCAGCAGATCGCGTGCGCTCTGCCCTTCACCCAGCGCCTTGCCCAGGCTGAAATTGCGGCTGGAAGTGGATGAGCAGGTGAGCACCAGATCGCCGAGGCCGCACAATCCCGCCAGCGTCGCGGCCCGCGCACCCATTGCCTCGCCAAAGCGCAGCATTTCGGCATAGCCGCGGCTGATGAGCGCTGCGCGCGCGTTCTGGCCCAGCTTGAGGCCATCCACCACGCCGCAGGCAATGGCGAGGACGTTCTTCACCGATCCGCCCACTTCGGCGCCGGCCAGATCGTCCGAATAATAGGGGCGGAAGGCAGGACGGGCGAGGGCGGGGGCCAGCCTTTCCCATTGCGCCTCGCCTCCGCCACAGGCCAGCGTCACGGCGGTGGGAAGACCGGCGGCCACTTCATGTGCAAAGGTGGGGCCGGACAGGACGGCAATGTCGCTGGCAGGCGCGATGGCGTGCGCCACTTCGTGCATCATGCGGCCCGTGCCCGCTTCGATCCCCTTCGAACACAGCACCAGATCGCGCGGCAAACGCGGCAGGCGCGAAAGCACGCTGCCCAGATGCTGCGCCGGGGTGACGATCAGCAGGATGTCGCACGCGGCCAGGTCGGAGAGATTGCCAGTCGCCCGGATGGTGCGGGCCAGCGTGGCGGAGGGGAGGTAGAGGTCGTTGCGGTGATCGCGGTTGATCGCGTCGGCCAGCCCATCCTCCAACGCCCACAGCAGCACGGGCGTGCCGTCCGCGCCCAGCATCTGCGCCAATGCGGTGCCCCATGCACCCGCGCCCACCACGCCAGTCTTGAACCTCGTCATGCTTTCACCCCTGCGCCGCGTGCCGGTTCTGCCGCAGGGTCCAGCGGCCAGCGCGGGCGTGCGGCCACGTCCAGCGGATCGGCCGGGAAACCGGCTTCCATGCGCTCCACCCCCGCCCAGGCAATCATCGCGGCGTTATCGGTGCACAGCGCCAGCGGCGGCGCGGTGAAGGGCAAGTCGTGGTTTGCGGCAAGGTCTTCCAGCGCGGCGCGGATCGTCTGATTCGCCGCAACCCCGCCTGCAACCACCAGCGCGCTGACCGGCCCCATGGCGCCCAGCGCTATCCGGGTGCGGTCGATAATGCAATCTACCGCCGCCGCCTGAAAACTGGCGGCAATGTCTTCGGGAGCGTGCTGGCCGCTTTCCACCGCGCGCAGCACCGCGCTTTTGAGGCCGGCGAAGGAGAAATGCATCTCGCCGCTGCCCACCAGCGGGCGGGGGAGCGGCACGGCGCACGGATTTCCCGCCAGCGCCAGCTTCTCCACCGCCGGGCCGCCGGGATAGCCGAGGCCCAGAATCTTGGCGGTCTTGTCGAACGCCTCGCCCAGCGCATCGTCGATGGTGGTGGCAAGGCGGCGGTACTGGCCGGGGCCGTCCACCCGCAAAATCTGGCAATGCCCGCCCGACACCAGCAGCAGCGCATAAGGAAATTGCAGGGCGGGATCGGCCAGACGCGGGCTGAGCGCGTGGCCTTCCAGATGGTTGATCGCCAGCAGCGGCAGATCGCCCGCCATGGCCAGCGCCTTGGCGGTGACCAGACCCACCATCACCCCGCCGATCAGCCCCGGCCCGGCCGTGGCGGCAATGCCGTCGAGATCGCTCAGGGTCTTGCCGGCCTCTTTCAGCACCCGTTCGATCAGGGGCACCAGGCGTTCTGCATGGGCGCGGGCGGCGATTTCGGGCACCACACCGCCATAGGGCGCGTGCTCGGCCTCCTGGCTGGCAATCGCCTGCGCCAGAATGCGGCGATCCGAATCCACCAGCGCGGCCGCCGTTTCATCGCACGAACTTTCTATGCCGAGTATCAGCGCCATCCTGCCGCTTCCCCTGAACGCAAATGCCCTTTAGGGCAAGCGCCACGCTTATGACGACACCGCCAATACTCAGACTGGGAACCCGCGCCTCGCCGCTCGCCATGGCGCAGGCCCACGAAACCCGCGCGCGCCTGTGCGCCGCCCACGGCTGGGACGAGGCGGCGGTGGAACTGTTTCCCGTCACCGCCAGCGGCGACAAGGTGCTCGACCGGCCGCTCGCGGAAATCGGCGGCAAGGCCTTGTGGACCAAGGAACTCGACCAGTGGCTGGGCGAAGGCGTGATCGACGCCAGCGTCCATTCGCTCAAGGATGTGGAGACGATCCGCCCGGATGCCTTCACGCTTGGGGCGATTCTGCCGCGCGCGGACAAGCGCGACAGGCTGGTGGGGGCAAGTTCGCTTGCCGATCTGCCGCCGCGCGCGGTGGTTGGCACCAGCGCCCCGCGCCGCGCCGCGCAATTGCTCAACCTCAGGCCTGATTGCCGGGTGGTGATGTTTCGCGGAAATGTCGCCACGCGGCTGGGCAAGCTGGCGGCGGGGGAGGCGCAGGCGACATTCCTTGCCGCTGCCGGACTGGAAAGGTTGGGGCAGGGCGCTGTCGGCCATGCGCTCGACCCGCACGAATGGTTGCCCGCGCCTTCGCAAGGCGCGATCGCGGTGGAATGCCGGGCAGATGATGCCCGCACGCAGCAACTGCTCGCCGCCATCGACCATGCGCCCAGCCGGGCCGAGGTGGAGGCCGAGCGCGCGCTGCTGGCGGCGCTGGGCGGCGGGTGCCAGTCGGCCATCGCGGTGCTGTGCAACCATGCGGGCGGCGAACTCGACCTGCGCGCAGCGCTGTTCAGCCCCGACGGGGCGGAGCGGGTGGACGCGCAAATCCGCTTTGCCGCCGGCAATCTCCGCGCGGTTGAGCAATTGGCGGCCGATCTGCTGTCGCGTTCCAGCCCTGCCATCCGGGCGCTTTTCGAGGGACAAGAGTGACGCAACCCCCCATCATCACGCTCCGCCCGGAACCTCATGCCACCCAGATGTGCGTATTGGCGCGGCAGAAGGGGTTGGACGTTTCCGCCTTTCCCTTGTCAGAAGTGCGGCCACTCGCCTGGGAGGGGCCTGATCCGGCCAGCTTCGATGCCATTCTGGCGGGCAGCGCCAATGCCTTTCGCCATGCGGGCGAGGGATTGGCGCGGTATCGCAGCAAGCCTGTTTTCGCCGTAGGGCCAGCCACGGGCAGAGCTGCCTCCGAAGCAGGCTTTACCGTGGGAATGGCGGGCACCGGCGGGTTGCAACAACTGCTGCCGCTGATCCCCGAACGCCCGGTTCGCCTGTTGCGGCTGGCGGGTGCGCGCCATGTGCCGATCGAACCGCCCGAAGACATCACCGTGACCACGCGCGAAGTCTACGAGGTTGTGCATATGCCGATGCCTGGCGAAATGGCCGATCTGCTCCAGGCGGGCGGAGCGCTGGTATTGCTCCATTCGGCCGGTGCGGCGGAGCATTTTGCCGCGGAGTGCGACCGGCTCGGCATTGATCGCGCAGGCGTGCGGCTGGCGGCGCTGGGGCCGCGCATTGCCGAAGCGGCGGGCGCGGGCTGGGCCGAGGTGCAATTCGCGCCCAAGCCCGCCAACGGCGCATTGTTGGCCTTGGCGCAAAAGATGTGCCAATAGGGCCGCCGATGGACGAAACCGGATCGCCCCTGATGGATCACCCCGCCACCGCCCCCGTTCGTGCTGGCTTGCCACTGTGGCCCATCCTTGCCGCCGTGCTGCTGGCGTTCCTGCTCGGCGCTGGCGCGATGTTCTATGTGTCGCGCCAGAACGGCTGGATCGGGCAAAGCCTGTTTTCGGTGCGGCAGGAAACCCCTCCGCCCGCCACCCTGCCGATGGCTGCGCTCAGCCGCCGCGGTCTGGTGCCTGCGCCGCCTGCGTCCGCCACGCCGGTGTCGGCGGAAGTGCGCGCCACGGTAGAGCGGGTGGAGCAGGTCGCGGAGCAGACCGGCGGACTTGACCAGCGCGTGGCTGCGCTGGAACAGCGTCTCACGCGGCTCGATCTGCAATCGCAGGCGGCCGCCGGCAACGCGGCGCGCGCGGAAAGCATGTTGATCGCCTTTGCCGCGCGCCGTGCGATCGACCGGGGGCAGCGGCTGGGCTTTCTGGAAGATCAGCTGCGCCTGCGTTTTGGCGAAGCGCGCCCCAATGCGGTGCAGACCGTGATCGATGCCTCGCGCGACCCCGTGACGCTCGATCAATTGCTGGTGCAGCTTGACGGGTTGAGCGGCAATCTTGTGCAAACCCCCTCCAGCGCAGGGCTGTTCACAAGGCTTCGTTACCAGCTTTCGCAGCTTTTTTCGGTGCGGACCGACGATACGCCTTCGCCCGCAGCCGAACAGCGGCTGGCGCGCGCGCGCACCAATCTGGAAAATGGCCGCATCGAACGGGCAATTGCCGAAGTGCGCGCCATGCCCAATGCTGAGGCGGCGCAGGACTGGCTCGACCGGGCGGAGCGCTATGCCGCAGCGCAAAGGGCGCTGGAAGCGCTGGAAGCGGCGGCGGTTTACGAATCGCGCTCCTTGCGCGATGGCGACGGTCAGCGGGTGGAGCAACCGGGGCTTGCCGAATAAGGCCTAGCCTTTCAGCAATTCGGGAATATCGCCGCTCACTCCGCGCGCTTCGTCCATGAAGAAACGCTTCAAGGGCGGGGTGCGCTGCACCAGCCCCATGCCCAGCCGCCGGATCGCACTGGGGAGGCGGCCCGGAATGCCGAACAGCCGGTTCAGGCCATCGGTGGCGGACATTACCATGAGCGAATCGAGCGCGCGCCAGTTCTCATACCGCTTGAGCAATTGCGCATCGGCCAGGTCGAGGCCCAGCCGCGCGCCTTCGACCAGCACTTCGACCAGCGCGCCCACATCGCGCAGGCCCAGATTGAGGCCTTGCCCGGCAATCGGATGCATTCCGTGCGCCGCATCGCCCACCAGCGCCAGGCGCGGCGCGGTGATGCGCGCGGTGTGCTGGAAGGACAGCGGATAGGAACTGACCGTTCCCACCAGATCGATATCGCCAAGCACACCGTGCATCCGCTTGGCCACTTCGGCGCGCAGCATGGTGCGGTTCATGGCGAGAACGCCGGTCGCGTCGCGCTCCGCCACCGTCCAGACCAGCGCGCTGCGGTGGCGGCCCTGTTCGTCATCCAGCCGGGGAAGCAGCGCGAACGGCCCGGCGGGGTAGAAGATTTCCCACGCCACATTGCCGTGCGGCTTTTCATGCGTCAGCCCCGCAATGATCGCGCGGTGCGCATAATCCCATTGCGCCATGGCAATGCCCGCCTCCTCACGCGTGGGAGACAGCCGCCCTTCGGCCCCCACCATCAGCGCGGCGGAAAGCTCCTGCCCGTTGGCGAGAGTGGCCGAAACGGCATATTCGCCGCGCTGGCGGCGCAGCACATCGGCCTTCTGGTGCCAGGTAATGAGCGGTTCAGCCTTCGCCGCCTCGAACAGCGTCAGGCGCAATTGCCGGTTGGCAAACATCCGCCCCAGCGAGCCATCTTCGGGCTCCGGACGGAAATCGATGCGGCCCGGTTTCATCCCGTCGGTAACCGCGATCGCTTCGATGGGGCAGCCGAAAGGCTCTAATGCATCGGCAAGGCCAATATTGCTAAACAGGTTCCAGCTGGCGGAGGAAATGGCGGAAGCGCGCCCGTCGAAACCTTCCACCGTCAGTTCTGCCGGGTCGGCCCGGTCGACCACATGGCTGGAAAACCCCTTGCGGGCCGCGGCAAGGGCAAGGGTCATTCCCACCAGCCCCCCGCCAAGGATCAGGAGATCGCGCTTGTCGCTCATGGCCAACAGCCCTAGATCGTGCGCCATGCACCGCGCAAGTGTTCCCAAAGGCCAGTGGTCCCTTTTCCGGGATGTGCCGATGCTTTTCGCGGCTCTGCTTGCGCTGCTGCTGGCGGCAGTTCCGCTCGCCGCTCAGCCTGTGCGCGACAACAACATCGCCGCCGATCTGGTGGCCGAAGGCGCGCCAGTGGCGGGCGAAACGCTGACGGTGGCACTGCATTTCCGGCCGAAGGAAGGCTGGCACGGCTATTGGTCCAATCCCGGCGATGCAGGCCTTGGGATGCAGCTCGACTGGCGCCTTCCGCAAGGCTGGCAAGCGGGGGAGCCGCAATATCCGGTGCCGTCCAAGCTGGTGTTGGCGGGCCTGATGAACCATGTGTTCAAGGGCGAATATGCGGTGCTGGTTCCCATCACCGTCCCCGCCAATGCGGCAATTGCGGGCGTGCCGCCGATCAGCCTGTCGGCGCAATGGCTGGCCTGCACCGATCAGATCTGCGTGCCCGAACAGGCGGAACTGACGCTGCGGGTGCAGCAGATTGGCAACGGAGCGAACCCGTTCGACACGTGGCGCGCGGCCCTGCCGCCGCCGCTCGATACGACCGCACGTTTTGCCTTGGCGGGCAATGTTTTGCGCATTGCCATTCCGTTGCCCGCAAGCATGGATCTGGCGTCGCCGCACATCTTCATGGAGCAGGACAGGATCGCGGCCGACAAACGCACCGCCTATGCCGCGCCGCAAATCTTCTACCGCCAGGGCGATCTGGTGGTGGCCGAGGTGCCGCTGGCCGATCTGGTGCTGCCTGCATCTTCCCCCGCCTTCGATCCCCTGCGCGAAATCAGCGGGATTCTGGCCTTTGGCGAGGCGGGCAACGGCGTAGGCTTCACCGCCGTGCCGGGCGATGTGCCCACGGGCGGGGAGCGGATTGCGGGCGGCGGCGCGGCGGGCAATCCTGCGCCGCTGTGGACGCTGATCCTTGCCGCGCTTGCGGGGGGCTTGCTCCTCAACCTCATGCCTTGCGTCTTTCCGATCCTGAGCCTGAAGGCGATGACTTTGGCGCGTGCGGGCGAAAGCGAGCGGCAGGCGCGGATCGAAGGGCTTGCCTATACAGCAGGCGTGGTGCTGGCCTGCATGGCGATTGGCGCGCTGCTGCTGGTGCTGCGCGCCGGGGGTGAGGAAGTCGGCTGGGCGTTCCAGTTGCAGGAACCGGGCGTGGTCGTCGCGTTGCTGGTGCTCGCCGTGCTGATCACCGCCAATTTTGCCGGTGTGTTCGAGGTGCCGAGTTTCTCCTTTGCCGGCGCGGGCGGACTGGGCAAGGGCGCAGGCTCGTCGTTCGCTACCGGGTTGCTGGCGGCCTTTGTGGCCACGCCTTGCACCGGGCCGTTCATGGCGGCGGCCCTGGGGGCGGCGCTGCTGCTGCCGCCTGCCTCGGCCATGCTGCTGTTCGCCATGCTGGGGCTGGGGCTGGCGCTGCCGTTCCTGCTGCTCGGCTTCGTGCCCGCGCTTCGCAGCCGTTTGCCCAAGCCGGGACCGTGGATGAACACGTTCCGCCGGGCGATGGCGATCCCGATGGGGCTGACCGCTCTGGCGCTGCTCTGGCTGCTCACCCGGCTGGGCGGGCGGGAGTTTGCGCTGGTGGCGCTCGTGGTCACGCTGGGCGTGCTGGTCGCGCTGGCGGTGACGGGCCGCTTGCAGCAACGTGGCAAGCTGGCATGGCCCGCCTTTGCCCTGATCGCCGCGCCCTTTGCGCTGTTCGGTGCCTTTGCGCTCCCTTCAAGCTACTCTGCCGTGCAGCCGGGCGGGGGCGCGTCGTTGCTCGATCCGGTCGAATACAGCGAGGCCAATCTGGCCGAGGCGCGGGCCAGCGGGCAGCCGGTGTTCCTGTGGTTCACCGCCGATTGGTGCGTCACCTGCAAGGTCAATGAAAGCGTGGCGATCGAACGGGAAAGCACCAAGGCCGCGTTCGAGGCGGCTGGCGTCATTGCCATGCGCGGCGACTGGACGCTGCGCAACGAGGAGATCACCCGCTTCCTGACCGCCCAAGGCGCAGCAGGCGTGCCGCTCTATATGTGGTATCCCGCAGGCGGCGAGGGCGAACAATTGCCGCAGGTGTTGACGCCAACGATGCTGCAGGATCTGGCCGAAGCTAGCTGAGCGGAGCCTCCGGAGGCTCGCTTGCTGGCTCTGCCTGCCCGCCTGCGCGGCACCAGGTCACAAACTCTCCCGGCACGCGGCTGCCGGGGATTTTCAGCATCCCTCCGCCGGGCAAGGTAGCCTGCAACTCGCGCGGGCCGGTGAACACGTCCCACATCGGATCGCTTGCCGCCAGCACGCCTTCCCACCGCCATTCGCCATCGGTCAGTCGCGCATCCACGAAAAAGCGGCTGCGCATTCCGTTGCCGATCACCGGGAACAGCGCGCTCTGCCTGGGCAGGGCAGGAGCATGGCGCACGATCAGCATTTGCGGTGGGGCCGTATCGCCCAGCAGGCAGGCCAGCGTCAGAAGTGGCGGGTCGCCCGCCTTGGCAAACTCGATCGCGCGGCCGCTTTCGGCTACCCGCCACACAGCGCCGGTTGTGTCGGGCGATTGCCGCATCACCTGCACAGGCACATCGCGAGACGGAGCAAGTTCAACCCGCTGCGCAGGTTCTCCCCGCTCGCACGCGGCGAGGAGGAGGAAGGGCAGGAGCACGGCGGGATAGCGCATCACTTCCCCCACTTCTTCTGTACCTTCCCATACCGCGTCTTGCGCGTTCCCGGCCGGCCCTCATTGGAACGGCCGACCAAAGGCGCCTTTTTCTGGTCGTCGGGCAGACCAAGTTCCTGGTTTTCGAGCCGGCGGATTTCGTCGCGCAGGCGGCCGGCTTCCTCGAATTCGAGGTCGGCGGCGGCGGCGCGCATCTTCTTTTCCAATTCCTCGATATAGGCGCGCAGATTGTGGCCGACCATGTGGTTGGCCCCTTCGGCATCGATCTCCACCAGCACGCCGTCCTGCGCGGCAGTGTGCGCGACGATATCGGCAATCGCGCGCTTGATTGTTTGCGGGGTGATGCCGTGCGCCTCGTTATAGGCGCGCTGCTTTTCGCGGCGGCGATCGGTTTCCGCGATGGCGCGCTCCATGCTTCCCGTTATCCGGTCGGCATACAGGATTACCCGGCCATCCACATTGCGCGCGGCGCGGCCGATGGTCTGGATGAGCGAGGTCTCGGAGCGCAGGAAGCCTTCCTTGTCCGCATCCAGAATGCACACCAGCCCGCATTCGGGAATGTCCAGCCCTTCGCGCAGCAGGTTGATGCCGATCAGCACGTCATACACGCCCATGCGCAGATCGCGGATCAGCTCGATACGTTCCAGCGTCTCCACATCCGAATGCATATAGCGCACGCGCACGCCCTGTTCGTGCATGAACTCGGTCAGATCCTCGGCCATGCGCTTGGTGAGGGTGGTGACAAGCGTGCGGTAGCCATTGGCGGCGGTGGCTTTCGCTTCGGCGATGCAATCCTGCACCTGATCTTCCACCGGGCGGATTTCCACCGGGGGGTCGATCAGGCCGGTAGGGCGGATGACCTGTTCGGCAAAGGCGCCGCCTGTCTGCTCCATTTCCCAATTGCCGGGCGTGGCGGACACGGCGAAGGTCTGCGGGCGCATCGCGTCCCATTCGTTGAAACGCAAGGGGCGGTTGTCGATGCAACTGGGCAGGCGGAACCCGTACTCGGCCAGTGTCAGCTTGCGCCGGTGGTCGCCGCGCGCCATCGCGCCGATCTGCGGGATCGTCTGGTGGCTTTCATCGACAAACAGCAGCGCGTTTTCGGGCAGGTATTCGAACAATGTTGGCGGTGGTTCGCCGGGCAGGCGACCGGTCAGGAAACGGCTGTAATTCTCGATTCCCGCGCAGCTTCCGGTGGCCGCGATCATCTCAAGATCGAAATGCGTGCGCTGTTCCAGCCGCTGCGCTTCCAGCAGGCGGCCTTCGGCGTGAAGCTCCTTCAGCCGCTCCTCCAGCTCGAAGCGGATGGCTTCGGCGGCCTGCTTCATCGTGGGACCGGGGGTGACATAGTGGCTGTTGGCATAGATGCGCACCTTGCCCAGCGATGCGCCCTTCTTGCCCGTCAGCGGATCGAATTCGGATATTTCCTCGATCTCGTCCCCGAAAAAGCTGATGCGCCAGGCGGTGTCCTCCAGATGGCTGGGAAACAGTTCCAGACTGTCCCCGCGCACCCGAAAATTGCCGCGCGCAAAGGCGGCGTCGTTACGCTTGTATTGCAGCGCCACCAGCTTGCGGATGATCTCGCGCTGGTCGTAGCTTTCGCCAGCCTTCAGGTCGAAAATCATGGCGGAATAGGTTTCCACCGACCCGATGCCATACAGACAGGAAACCGAAGCGACGATGATGACATCGTCGCGTTCCAGCAGCGCGCGCGTGGCCGAATGGCGCATCCGGTCGATCGCCTCGTTCACGCTCGATTCCTTCTCGATATAGGTATCGGAGCGCGGGACATAGGCTTCGGGCTGGTAGTAATCGTAATAGGATACGAAATATTCGACCGCGTTTTCGGGAAAGAAGCTTTTGAATTCGCCGTATAATTGCGCGGCAAGGATCTTGTTGGGGGCAAGGATCAGCGCCGGGCGCTGCAACTCGGCAATCACCGATGCCATGGTGAAGGTCTTGCCGCTGCCGGTGACGCCCAGCAGCACCTGCGTCTTTTCGCCTGCTTTTGCGCCTTCCACCAGTTCGGCAATCGCGGTGGGCTGGTCGCCCGAAGGCTCGTAATCGGACACCAGCTTGAACGGCCGCCCACCCATGCTCTTTTCCGGGCGCGCGGGCTTGTGCGGGGTGAATGTGCCGGAAGTATCGGGTTCTTCCAGTCCGCGACGGATAACGAGTTCGGCCATGCGCGAACATATGGGGAATGGCGGGCGCGGGCGCAATCGTGCTGACAGCGACGGTTGCCGCGCATTGGCAGCAAGGGCCGGGGCTGATAGGGTGCGCGCCTGCCATTTGAGGGGGAAGTCATGCGTTTCATCTGCCTGTTGCCCGTTGCCGCCGTCCTGACGCTCACCGCGTGCGGCGACAGTGCCGAGGATTCGCCGACCACGCTGGAGGAAGCGGCAGAGGAAATGACCGAGGGGCCAACGCCGCAGCCTGGCCAGTACACCACCACGACCGAGCTGTTGGAGCTGAATATTCCCGGTCTCACCCCGGAAATGCAGCAGATGTTCGAACAGATGATGGCCGAAGGCGCACAGGAAGGAGCCAGTTATTGCCTGACCGCGGCAGAGGTGACCAGTTCGCGCGAGGAAATGCTCAAGAACATGACCGAAAGCGATTGCACCGTGCAGCGCTTTGATATGTCCGGCGGCACTATCGATGCGGCACTCACTTGCCCGCCGGGCACGGACGGGATCAGCGGCGATGTCCGCATGACCGGCACGATGAGCGAAACCGGCGCGGACATGACGATGTCGTTCAAGACGCAAATTCCCGATATGGGCGAGGCGACAATTCGTATGCGCGCGGTGACAACGCGCGTGGGCGATTGCTGACCCGCTGCATCGGTCAGATGGCCTAAGGTTCTGTAATTACCCGATCTCCTGTTGAATTGTCGGGTCGGTTTCCCAGCTTGGGCTTGGAAACCGGCGGCATTGCCGTGCGTTCCACGGAGGACACGGTTCACCGCACGGCAAGCCATGTGGCGAAGGCGTGACCGCAGACGGTAGGAGATGATCAATCACGACAGTTGTGTTACAGGGCAGGCCATGCATGTCGCGAAACTGAAATATCCGGCGCCGAGTGCGCCCCATCGCCTTGCCAGCTTTGGCGAGGCCGTGCTGCGCCGCATCCGCCTGCTGCGCAGCCAGCCGCCGGATAATGCCGCGCGGCCATCGCAGGCGCTGTTCCTGGCCGAAGCGCTGGCCTTTGCCGAGCCGCTCATGCGCCGGTTCCGTCCCGCATTGGTCGTGCCCAAGGCGAGTGAGCGGCAGATCGTGATCCTGATCCCCGGCTTTGCCACGCATCCCATGCGGATGCGCTACATGGCGGAAAAGCTGGAGGAAGCGGGTCACAAGGTGAAGCGCTGGGGCCTGGGTTTCAATTTCGGCCCGACCGAGGAAAACTTTGCCTTCCTCTCCCAGCGTGTGCGCGATGTTCATGCCCGCTATGGCTGCAAGGTGGTGCTGGTGGGGTGGAGCCTGGGCGGCATTTTCGCGCGCGAAATGGCCAAGCTGCATCCCGAATGCGTGGCCAAGGTCATCACCATGGGATCGCCGTTCAGCCACACGCCCTATTCGAACAATGTCTGGCGGCTCTACCAGCTTGTCACCGGTCATTCGGTCGAGCGACCGCCGATTGCGGCCGATCTGGCGGCCAAACCACCGGTGGAAACCGTGGCGCTGTGGAGCGCGCGTGACGGCGTGGTTTCGGTGCGTAGCGCGCGCGGCCTTCCGGGCGAGCGGGACCGCGAACGCGCGCTGAAATGCAGCCACATGGGCTTCTCCAATTCGGCCGAGGCGATACTGGCGGTGGCTCAGGAATTGGAAAGGCGTTGATTGTAAACCGGTTTTCCGCTCAATAACCCCTCACGCAAACGGCGCTTGGCGGCGCGGTTCTTTCGTGCAATGTTGCACTGCGACATAGGTGGATATGAGCACAGCCGAAGCTTCCCGTTATGATGAAATGCTTGCGCCTGACGGGTCCGTCCGCGCAGCCTACCGGGACTATGAACAGTGGCTGGAGCGGCAGGATCCGGCTGTTCTGCGTCGCAAGGGGAGCGAGGCGGAAAGCTTCTTTCGCCGCACCGGCATCACCTTCAATGTCTATGGCGAAGCGGATGCCGAAGAGCGGCTGATCCCCTTCGACATGGTGCCGCGGATCATCACCGGGCAGGAATGGCGGCGGCTCTCGCGCGGGATCGAACAACGGGTGCGCGCGCTCAACGCCTTCATCCACGATCTGTATCACCGGCAGGAAATCATCCGGTCGGGCCGCCTGCCGGTGCGGCTGCTGCGCGAAAACAGCGCGTGGCTGCCGCAGATGGTGGGCTTCACGCCGCCGGGCGGGGTCTATACGCATATTGTGGGGATCGATCTGGTGCGCACCGGGCCGGATCAGTTCCTGGTGCTGGAGGACAATGCCCGCACCCCCAGCGGCGTGTCCTATATGCTGGAAAACCGGGAAACCATGATGTCCATGTTCCCGGAACTGTTCACGCAGGTGAAGGTGCGTCCCGTATCGGGCTATCCGCGCAGCCTGGCGGCCAGCCTTGCCGCCTGCGCCCCCGATGGGGCAGGGCCAAAGCCGACAATTGCCGTGCTGACACCCGGCATTTTCAATTCGGCCTATTTCGAACACGCATTCCTTGCGGATCAGATGGGCGCGGAACTGGTGGAAGGCAGCGATCTGCGGGTGGTTGACGGGCGCGTGCAGATGCGCACGACCGACGGCTTTCGCCCGATCGATGTGCTCTACCGCCGCGTGGATGACGAATATCTCGATCCGCTCACCTTCAATCCCCATTCGGTGCTGGGCGTGCCGGGGATCATGGATGTCTACCGCGCGGGGCGCATTACCATTGCCAATGCGCCGGGCACCGGGGTGGCGGATGACAAGGCGATCTATTCCTTCATGCCCGAAATCGTGAAGTTCTACACCGGCGAAAATCCAATACTTCCCAATGTGCAGACCTGGCGCTGTGCCGATGCGGACAGCCTGAAATATGTGCTCGACAACCTGGCCGATCTGGTGGTGAAGGAAGTGCACGGATCGGGCGGATACGGGATGCTGATCGGCCCGACCTCCTCGAAGAAGGAGATTGAGGCCTTCCGCGCCAAGCTGGTCGCGCGGCCCGAAAACTACATTGCGCAGCCGACGCTGGCGCTTTCCACCTGCCCGATCTTCACCGCCAAGGGGCTGGCCCCGCGCCATGTCGATCTGCGCCCCTTCGTGCTCGTCTCGCCCGAAGGGGTCGACATTACCCCCGGCGGGCTCACGCGGGTGGCGATGAAGAAGGGGTCGTTGGTGGTCAATTCCAGCCAGGGCGGCGGCACGAAAGACAGCTGGGTGCTCGATGACTGACGGCTACACCTGCGGGGCCATGCAGAAGCCCATGCTGGGCCGCGTGGCGGGCGGCATTTTCTGGATGTACCGCTATCTGGAGCGCGCGGAAAATACTGCCCGCCTGCTTGCCGCCGGGCACCGCATGACGCTGACGCGCGGCGAAGACGAGGCGAGCCAGGAATGGCGATCGATCCTCACCACGCTGGGCCAGCTGGCCGATTACGAGAAGTATCACGAAGGCTATGCCGGGGCGCAGGTGTGCGATTTCGTGCTGCGTTCGCGCAACAATCCGCAAAGCGTGCTGTCCATGTTCGAACGCGCGCGCAGCAATGCCCGCGCCTGCCGCTCGGCGATCACGCGCGAAGTGTGGGAAGCCATCAACGAAGGCTGGATGACCTTGCGCGACCTGCTCGCCCGCCCCGTGCGCGTGACCAATCTGGATGCGGTGCTGGGCGCGATCCGGCGCGAATCGACGCTGGCGCGCGGGGCCACGCACGGATCGATGCTGCGCAACGAAACCTACAGCTTCGCCCGCGCGGGCACCTTTCTGGAACGGGCGGATAACACCGCGCGCATTCTGGATGTGAAATATTACCTGCTGCTGCCCAGCATCGCCTATGTCGGCACGGTGCTCGATACCGGGCAATGGGACAATGTGCTGCGATCTGTCTCGGCGGAACGGGCCTATAGCTGGCTCAATGCCGGGCGTATGGATGCCCGATCGATTGCCGAGTTCCTGATACTGGACGAACGCTTCCCGCGCAGCCTGATGTTCTGCCACCTGGCGATGCGCGAAAACCTTGCCGCGCTCGCCCGGTTTCACCGCCGTGAAGGTATGGCGCACGAAGCGCTGGCGCGGGCCGATGGTATGCTTTCGGGGAAACGGGTGGAGGACATATTCGAGCAAGGGCTGCACGAATTCATCCTCGAATTCATCGGCTGCAACGCAGCCATCGGCAACGCCATATCGGAGGAGTATCGGTTCGTTTCGTAAGCGGGCCGGTCATACACAGCCATGCGCCTCTCCATTCGCCACACCACCCGTTATGTTTTTGCCGAACCTGTCGCGCACGGGGTGCAGCGCCTGCGCCTGACGCCCAAGGAGACGCAGGGTCAGCGAATTCTCGACTGGGTCATGGAATTGAGCGGCGCACGCGAGGAATTGGCGTATGACGACCAGAACCACAATCACGTAACGCTCGTCTCGGTGCTTCCGGGTGCCAGCGAAGTGGAGATTTCGTGCCGCGGGACGGTTGAGACCGAGGACCATGCCGGGGTAATCGGCCGCCATGCCGGGCATATGCCGCTTTGGGCGTTCCTCAGTCATACGCCGTTGACCAAGCCGGGGCCGCGCCTGCGCCAGCTTGTGAACGGCCTCGACAAGGGCGGCAGCTCGGTCGAAATGCTGCACCGCCTGTCGGCCGCCGTGCTGGCGGCGGTGGCCTATGAAACCGGCGTTACGCATGTGGAAACCACCGCGGAGGAGGCCTTGGTCCATGGGCGCGGGGTGTGCCAGGACCATGCCCACACCTTCATTGCCGCGGCGCGGATGCTCGACATCCCGGCGCGCTATGTCAGCGGCTATCTGATGATGAACGACCGGGTGCACCAGGAAGCCACGCACGCCTGGGCCGAGGCCTTTGTGGAAGGGCTGGGGTGGGTCGGCTTTGACATCTCCAACCAGATCAGCCCCGATCCGCGTTATGTCCGCGTGGCCACGGGCCGCGATTACCGCGACGCGGCCCCCATTGTGGGCATCAGCTACGGCGCAATGAGCGAGGATCTGCATGTCGAACTCGCAATCGAGCAGCAGATGGTGGAGCAATAGCGCCTTCGCGCTTGCGCAGAGGGCGGCCTGCACCCTATTCGCGACTGCAGGCAAAACAGGGCACAAAATGACGGGGCATTTGCGATGACCTATTGCGTGGGGATGGTGCTGGACAAGGGGCTGGTGCTGATGAGCGACACGCGCACCAATTCCGGCGTCGATAACATCTCGGTGTTCCGCAAGATGTACCGCTGGTCGGTGCCGGGGCAGCGGATCATCACGCTGATGACGGCGGGCAACCTTGCCACCACGCAGGCAGTGATCAGCAAGCTGGAGGAACGCAGCAAGGCGCCCGGAGAGCGGCAGAACTCGCTGCTCGAACTGCCGACCATGTTTCAGGTGGCGGTGGAAGTGGGCAAGCTGCTGCGCGAGACGGTGCAGCAAACGCAGGCCGAAAATGGCGGTGCGGCGGCGGGCAGCCGCTTTACCGCCAGCATCATCCTGGCCGGCCAGATCGCCGGCATGGAACCGCGCCTGTTCATGATCTATCCCGAAGGCAATTTCATCGAGGCCAGCTTCGACACGCCATTCTTCCAGATTGGAGAGACCAAATACGGTCGCCCGATCCTGATCCGCGGATATGACCGGAACATGAGTTTCGAGGACGCGGTGAAACTGCTTATGGTCAGCTTCGATTCCACGCTAAAGGCGAACCTCTCCGTGGGTATGCCGCTCGACCTCATGGTTATCGAGCGTGACACGTTCGAACCGCTGCACGAACGGCGGATCGAAAGCGATGACCGTTACTATGTGGCGATTTCCACAAGCTGGTCCAATGCCTTGCGCAATGCCTTTCATTCCTTGCCCGATTACACCTTCTACCAGCAGGCCGAGTGACGGCGCGAACCGATCAGCCGGCATCCTTGGCACAACTGGTCAACGGCATAAGGGGTTATACCTAGGTATTGGCTGCGTAAGTATTCCCAGCATCAGGGGCATTGCGGATTTCCACTCCGTTTTGGAGGGAAGTTGGCGATGTATTTACGACTTATGCGTGCCGAACGTGTGCCGAATTCGCTTGGAATCGGAGGCGATTCCCCATGCACTAACGATGTCTGCGGAGCAAAATTTGCTCCTATGGAACAGCGCCTCAAACTTCACATCGTCGGCGGCGACAGCCGCCTCAGGGCCGAAGCTTCGCGGCTTGCCTTCAGTCTGGGACATCATGTGGAGGTCTATTCGGATCTTGCCGAACTGATGGACCTTGCCCCGCGCGAGGGGGTTATCATTGCGTGCGAGAACCAGCTGGCCAGCGGGGTGGATCACCTGCTCGACCGGTTGGGCGAACGGGGAATATGGTTACCGGTGATTGCCGCCAGCCACGCGCCCGATGTGGACGAAGTGGTGCAGGCCATCCGCGCAGGCGCGCTTGATTATCTGCGCCTGCCGCTTACCGAGGGGGAGATCGCGCGCATGGCCGCCCAGATCGCCGCGGATGGCGGACGCCACGCCGAAAGTCGCCGCCGCATGATCGAGGCGCGCCAGCGTATCGCCCTGCTTAGCAGGCGCGAACGCGAGGTGCTCCAGTGGCTCAGTGCGGGATGTTCGAACAAGGCGATTGCCCGCGCGCTGGATATCAGCCCGCGCACGGTCGAGATCCACCGCGCCAACATGATGGAGAAATTGGGCGCAACCCATTCGGCGGAAGCTGTGCGGTTGCACATGGAAGCGGGCCTTAGCGATCGGCGCGTTCCGCCAGCGGACCCCGATCGAAGTGAGGGCCCAAGCCTTCGGATAGCCGCCAACGGGTGATGTCAGCGGCAGAAGGAACTGTCGGTCATCACGCCTTCGACGTGGAAATGGTCGCGGTGCGCGGCATTGTATTCCGGCCCCAACACCGTGGCGAAACGGCGGCACGCACTGCGCTGCACCGTGCGCAGGAATTCCTTTTCCGCCGCGCTGCCGCCATGCCAATGCTGCAACACCGAAATGCGGCGGCCGTCTTCCAGCACGAAGGCGGCAATGTCGATCGCGCCCGCCGTGGCATGGGCGCTGCGGCGGCTGCTTCCCGCGACATTGCGGCAGGCATAGCTGCCCATCGTTTCGATCCGCTGCAATCGCGAGCCGAGGATCTGCTGCGCGGCGCGGTCCACGCCATAGCGCGCCCAGGCGGCAAAGGCCGCGCCCACGCCGCATTGCACCGGCCCCATATTGCTGAGCGACAGGCGGGTGGCATCGCTGCGCAAGGCGGACAGCTGCACCGTGCCCACCGTGCTGCATCCCTCGCCCAGATAGGCATCGGCCACCGGCACAAACTGCGCGCCGGTATCGGTAAGCTGCGCGAGGCATTGCCGATCCTGCGGATGAGCTGCCACCGGGGCGGGAAGGCGTGTGGCCACAGCACCCGATGAAGCAGGGGCGGTGCTGCGGGCGCCGGTGCCTGCGCGATTCGCTTCGGGAACAACGGTGCAGGCCGACAGCAGACCCGATGCGATCAGAACGGAAATGATCCTCTTCATATCCGTGTTATTACCCTGTCGTGGTAAACTCTCCTGCAACAGTTACGGTTAACGCACGGCAACCTCTTGCCGGGCGGCAGGATGTTGCCGCCTGTTTCCAGTCATTTACCGCCAGTTTCGCCGCATATCCCAGCATTGCGGCTTGACTATGGCGGCGATCTGTCTAGTGCCGCCGGCGGGCCACGCGGTCCCAACGCCGCGCGTGCTCTCTGCAAGGAGAGAATACCATGACTGACCAACCTGCCCTCCGTCCGGAGCGTCCCTTCTTTTCGTCCGGCCCCACCGCCAAGCCGGTTACCTGGGCACCCGAAAAGCTCGATCTCAAAAGCCTCGGCCGTTCGCACCGCTCCTCCTACGCCAAGGGGCGGCTGAAATATGCCATCGACCTGACCAAGGAACTGCTCGGCATTCCTGACGATTATCTGGTCGGCATCATGCCGGGTTCGGATACGGGCGCGCTGGAATGCGCGATGTGGACGATGCTGGGTGCCCGCCCCGCCACGGTCGCCGCATGGGAAAGCTTCGGCAATGTCTGGATCCAGGACGCGGTCAAGCAGCTCAAGCTGCCGAACCTGCAGGTGCTCGAAGCCGGTTATGGCGAGATTCCGGACCTGACGCAGGTCCCGCAGGACAACGACGTTGTCTTTACCTTCAACGGCACCACATCCGGCGCGCGCATTCCCAACCTCGACTGGCTGGCGCCGGGCCGCGCAGGCCTTGCCATCAACGATGCCACCAGCGCCGTCTTCGCGATGGAGATGGATTGGGCCAAGCTCGATGCCACCACCTATTCGTGGCAGAAGGTGCTGGGCGGCGAAGCGCAGCACGGCATGCTGATCCTGTCGCCCAAGGCGGTGGAACGGATCAACAGCTACGATCCCGAATGGCCGCTGCCCAAGCTGTTCCGCATCAAGAAGAAGGGCAAGATCGACACCGCCATCTTCGAAGGCTCGACCATCAACACGCCCTCCATGCTGGCGACCGAGGACTATATCTTCGCGCTGGAATGGGTGAAGGAAATGGGCGGCCTGCCGGCGATGATCGCGCGCGCCAATGCCAATGCGCAGGCGGTGTGGGACTTCATCGAAAGCAAGGACTACCTTCGCAACATGGTGCCCGATCCCGCGCAGCGCACCAATACCGGCGTGTGCATGGTGTTCCAGGGCGAATGGTATGACAGCCTTTCCCCCGAAGATCAGGCCGCCGTGCCCAA
The DNA here is from genome assembly GCF_037154155.1 of Alteraurantiacibacter lauratis. Classification (NCBI taxonomy): domain Bacteria; kingdom Pseudomonadati; phylum Pseudomonadota; class Alphaproteobacteria; order Sphingomonadales; family Erythrobacteraceae; genus Alteraurantiacibacter; species Alteraurantiacibacter lauratis. The sequence goes on along the minus strand of NZ_JBANRN010000004.1, from coordinate 88,218 downwards.
GAAGATCGCGTCCAAGCTGGAAAAGATGGACATCGGGTATGATTTCAACGGCTACCGCGACGCCCCGCCGAGCTTGCGCATCTGGTGCGGCGGTTCGGTGGAACTGGAGGACATCCAGCGCCTGCTGCCGTGGATCGACTGGGCCTATCACGAGCTGAAGGCCGGCAATCTCTGACCCGTGTGAGCCCCCTGCGAAGGCAGGGGCCCTGCACCGTCTTTCCCCATTTCTGCCTGAGGTCTCGGCCTGCGCCGGGACTCGCACAGGAGTAATTCCCATGACCAAGCCCAAGGTTCTTATTTCCGACAAGATGGATCCCAACGCCGCGCGCATCTTTGCCGAGCGCGGCTGCGATGTGGATGTAAAGCCCGGCATGACCAAGGACGAGCTGATCGCCTGTATCGGCGAGTATGACGGCCTTGCCATCCGTTCGGCCACCAAGGTGACGGCCGATGTGCTCGATGCCGCCACCAAGCTGAAGGTGGTGGGCCGTGCCGGCATTGGCGTGGACAATGTGGACATCCCCCATGCCTCGTCCAAGGGCATCGTGGTGATGAACACGCCGTTCGGCAATTCGATCACCACTGCCGAACACGCCATTGCCCTGATCATGGCGCTGGCGCGCCAGATCCCGGCGGCCGACCGCCGCACGCAGGCCGGCGAATGGCCCAAGAACGATTTCATGGGCGTCGAAGTCACCGGCAAGACGCTGGGCCTGATTGGCGCGGGCAATATCGGCTCGATCGTCGCATCCCGCGCGCTGGGCCTGAAGATGAAGGTCATCGCCTATGACCCGTTCCTCACGCCCGAACGCGCGGTGGAACTGGGGGTGGAGAAGGTCGATCTGGGCGCGCTGGTCGAGCGGGCCGATTTCATCACGCTGCACACGCCCTTGACCGACGAGACGCGCAATATCCTGAGCCGCGACCGGCTGGAAAAGTGCAAGAAGGGCGTGCGCATCGTCAATTGCGCGCGCGGCGGCCTGGTCGACGAAGTGGCGCTGAAGGATCTGCTCGATTCAGGCCATATTGCGGGCGCGGCGCTGGACGTGTTCGAAGTGGAACCGCCCGCAAAGGATCATCCCCTGTTTGGCACGCCAAACTTCATCTGCACCCCGCATCTGGGCGCATCCACCACCGAAGCGCAGGTCAATGTGGCGCTGCAGGTGGCCGAACAGATGGCCGATTTCCTCGTCAATGGCGGCGTGACCAACGCGCTCAACATGCCTTCGCTGTCGGCTGAGGAAGCGCCCAAGCTCAAGCCCTATATGGCGCTTGCGGAAAAGCTGGGCAGCCTGGTGGGCCAGCTGGCGCATGGCGACCTGCCCAAGATCAGCATCGAGACCGAAGGCGCCGCCGCCCAGCTCAACCAGAAGCCCATTGTGGGCGCAGTGCTGGCGGGCCTGATGCGCCGCTATTCGCAGAGCGTGAACATGGTCAACGCCCCCTTCCTGGCGCGCGAACGCGGCATGGAAGTGCGCGAAATCCGCAACGAGCGTGAAGGCATCTACCACACGCTGGTGCGCGTGACGGTGGAAACCAGCCAGGGCAGCCGCTCGGTCGCAGGCACGCTGTTCTCCAACGGCGCGCCGCGTCTGGTGGAAATGTTCGGCATTTCGATCGAGGCCGACCTTGAAGGCGACATGCTCTATATCTCGAACACCGATATGCCGGGCTTCATCGGTTCGGTGGGTGCGATTCTGGGCGAAGCCAATATCAACATCGGCACCTTCCACCTCGGCCGGCGCGAAGCCGGTGGCGAGGCGATCCTGCTGCTTTCGGTCGATAGCCCGGTTTCGGCCGATCTGATCGACAAGATCTGCAAGGTGCGCAATGTGAAGCGGGTGCAGCCGCTCAAGTTCTGACCCATGCGGCCCGGCGGATGCGCGCAAGCCTTCCGCCGGGCCGGTATTTCGCTATAGGGGCTGGCATGATGGATCCGACGACCGACCTCCTGCCCGAAGGCCTCGAAGACCGCCTGCCGCAAAGCGCCGCGGCTGCTGCCCGCATTGAGCGCGAGGCGATGGCGGTGATGCGCGCCCACGGGTTTGACCGGGTGCGCCCGCCGCTGATCGAATTTGAAAAAAGCATGGCCGCGCGCATGGACGGGCTGATGACGCGGGCGATGTTCCGCTTTGTCGATCCCAAGTCCTTGCGCACGCTGGCACTGCGCAGCGACATGACCGCGCAGGTGGGGCGCATTGCCGCTACCGGGCTGGGCGGTGCGGCGCGGCCCTTGCGGCTGTGCTATGCGGGCCAAGTGGTCAAGATCGCGGGCGACCAGCTGGAACCGCGCCGCGAGAACCTGCAGATTGGCGCGGAACTGATCGGCAATGACAGCGCCGCGGCAGCGGGCGAGATGGTCGAACTGGCGATCACCGCGCTGGAAGCGGCGGGCGCCACGGGCATTTCGGTCGATTTCACGCTGCCTGACCTCGTCGATACGCTGGCGGCAGAAGCCTTCCCGCTCGCCCCCGAACAGCGTGAGGCGGTGCGGCGCGAGCTCGATGCAAAAGATGCAGGCGGGCTAAAGGAGGCGGGCGGCGCGGCCTATCTGCCGCTGCTCTTTGCCACCGGCCCCTTTGCCGAGGCGGCGGCCAAGCTTGAGGCCATCGACGCGGCAGGCGTGCTCGATAGTCGTATCGATGCCCTGCGCCAGATTGCGGCGCGGGTGGAAGGACGCGCCCGCCTGACGCTGGATCCCAGCGAGCGGCACGGCTTTGAATACCAGACGTGGTTCGGCTTCACCCTGTATGCGCAGGGGGTGCGCGGCGCGCTGGGGCGCGGGGGCACCTACCGCATCGGAGGCACGGACGAGGCGGCAACGGGTTTCTCGCTTTATCCCGAAGAGCTGATCGAGGCGGTCAAGGCGCAAGAGGCGCTGGGCGACAAGCTGTTCCTGCCGCTGGGGCATGACCGGGTGGTCGCCGCGTCCCTGCGCGCGCAGGGGTGGCGCACGGTGGAGGCGCTATCGGATGCAGATGACGCCGTGGCACTGGGGTGCACCCATGTGCTCGATGGCGGAGCGCCGCACGCGCTCTAATCCTGTTTCACGGTTCCGTCGGGGTTTCGCTCCAGCCCGCCGGGCACGAGGCCATGGCCCACGCTGACGCGTTCGTCGAACACGAAGCACTGGCCGCGCCACAGGCTTTCTTCCTCCGGAATATCCTCCAGATATTTGAGGATGCCGCCCTTCAGGTGGAACACATCCTCCACCCCTTCGGCTTTCAGGAAAGCGGTGCTTTTTTCGCAGCGTATGCCGCCGGTGCAATACATCGCGATCTTGGGGGCGGGGCCGAACTTTTCCCGGTTTTCGCGGAACCACGCGGGGAAATCGCGGAAGGTGGGCGTCTGGGGGTCTAACGCACCCTCAAAGGAACCTATCGCAACTTCGTAATCGTTGCGGGTATCGATCACCACCACATCGGGATCGGAAATCAGCGCGTTCCAGTCTGCCGGATCGACATAGGTGCCCACGATCTGCGTCGGGTCGGTTCCGGGCACGCCCATTGTCACGATCTCGCGCTTTACCTTCACCTTCATCCGGCCAAAAGGCATGGCGTTGCAGCGGGAGAACTTCACCTCGATATCGGCGCAGCCGGGCAGGGCGCGGATATGCGCCAGCACCTGCGCAATCGCGTTGTCGCTGCCCGCGATGGTTCCGTTGATCCCTTCGCCTGCCAGCAGCAGCGTGCCTTTCAGCCCCACCTCCTCGCATAGGGCCAGCAACGGGGGGCGCAGAGCTGCGGGATCGTCAAACCGGGCAAAGCGGTAGAGCGCGGCAACGAGGATGGGCGGGGTATCCATGCGGGTGCCCCTAGCAGCAGCGGGCAGCGGTTATCGAGCGAAAATCCGCATCAGGAAAGCATCGACCACCGGGGTTGCGGGATAATCAGGCTCGCCCAACTGCTGGTTGATCTGGCGGTGGCCGCGCAGGCCGCGCCCGGCAAAGCCCTGCACGCTGGCAGGCGTTCCTGCCCGGCGCAGCGCGGCGGCGAGTTCCTCGCTTTGCCGCCGTGCATCGTCGCGCTGGACATGCAGGATGAGGAATTCGGGCGCGTTGGGCGCGGCGGCGTGCAGCGTGGGGGACAAGGCCCGCTGTCGCGCCGGATCGGTGCCGAAGGCCTGCCGGTAGGTATCGCCCATCAGGCGTTCATTCTCGCCCATCTGGTCGGGCACATTATACCCCGCCCCGTCGAGCGGCACGATGCCTGCCACATCGTGCATCGCCAGGCCCGCGGTGCGGAAATATTGCGGATCGGTGCCCACCAGCGCCACCAGATGCGCGCCCGCGCTGTGGCCGACCAGGGCGATGCGCCGCGTATCGAAGCCCAGTCCGCCGCCATGCGTCTTGAGGTAGGCGATGGCGCTGGCCACATCGGCGGCCTGCTGTTCCACCGTGGCATCGGGCACCAACCGGTAATTGAGCGAGGCAACGGCATAGCCTGCCGCCTGCCAGTGGCGCAGCTTGGCCGAACCGTGCATCATGCGCTTGTCGCCGCGCTTCCACCCGCCGCCATGCACGAATACCACCAGCGGCGCATCGCGGCGTGCGCCGGGCCAGTAATCGAGCTGCTGCAAGCGGTCGCTGCCATAGGCGAGCGTCTGCATCCCGGCTTCGGCGCGGCGGCTTTGCGCGGCGCTGGCGATGGGGATGGCGGTGACGGCCAAGGTCGCAGACGCGGTGGCCAAGGCGATGGCAAATGTAATGCGGCGCATGGTATCCCTCCAGCAGTGTCCCGCCGCGTTCATGCGCCGCGAAATCTTGCCACGCGCTGAATTGCCGCAAACCTTGCCCTTATGCGCCGCTTTGCCTAGGGCCGCGCGGCAACTGCCGGGAAAGAATCAGCTATGGCCAATGTCACCGTAATCGGCGCCCAATGGGGCGATGAAGGCAAAGGCAAGATTGTCGATTGGCTCGCCGCACGTGCCGATGTGGTGGTTCGCTTTCAGGGCGGGCACAATGCAGGCCACACGCTGGTGGTGGGCGACACTACATATAAGCTGTCGCTGCTGCCCAGCGGCATCGTCACTGGCACGCTATCTCTGATCGGCAATGGCGTGGTGCTCGATCCCTGGGCCTTGAAGGCCGAGATCGAGCGGCTGGAAGGGCAGGGCGTTGCCATCACGCCCGCCAATTTCGGCATTGCCGACAATTGCCCGCTGATCCTGCCGGTCCACCGCGAGCTGGATACCTTGCGCGAGGCGGCGGCGGGCAAGGGCAAGATCGGCACCACCGGGCGCGGCATCGGCCCCGCTTACGAAGACAAGGTCGGCCGCCGTGCGATCCGCGTGTGCGATCTGGCGCATTTGGATGATCTGGAACCGCAGCTTGACCGCCTCTGCGCGCACCACGATGCCTTGCGCGCCGGATTTGGTGAACCGCCGGTGGACCGCGCGGCCTTGCTGGCGCAGTTGCGCGACATTGCGCCTTTCGTGCTGCAATATGCCCAGCCTGTCTGGCGCCGCCTGAACGAGGCGAAGAAGGCAGGCAAGCGAATCCTGTTCGAAGGCGCGCAGGGCGTGCTGCTCGATGTCGATCACGGCACCTATCCCTTCGTCACCTCCTCCAACACTGTATCGGGCACGGTTGCCAGCGGCAGCGGCATGGGGCCGGGCGCGGCGGGCTTCGTGCTGGGCATTGTCAAGGCCTACACCACGCGCGTGGGCAGCGGCCCCTTCCCCAGCGAGCTGGAGGACGAGGTAGGCGAGACATTGGGCCGCCGCGGCCACGAATTCGGCACTGTCACCGCGCGCAAGCGGCGCTGCGGCTGGTTCGACGCGGTGCTGGTGCGGCAGACCTGCGCGCTGTCGGGCGTGACGGGTATCGCGCTCACCAAGATCGACGTGCTCGACGGGTTCGAGACGATCAAGATCTGCACCGGTTACCGCCTGCGCGGCGAGATCATCGATTACCTGCCTGCCAACGCGCAGGATCAGGCCGCGTGCGAGCCGGTTTACGAGGAAATGCCCGGCTGGGAAGGCACCACGGTTGGCGCGCGTTCATGGGCCGATCTGCCTGCGCAGGCGATCAAATATATCCGCCGGATCGAGGAATTGATCGAATGCCCGGTGGCCTCGGTCTCCACCAGTCCGGAACGGGAAGACACGATTCTGGTGCGCGATCCTTTCGCGGATTGATTTCTGCCTTCATTTGGCCGCAATTACCAGCCGTTCTGGCCCGTTTGACGAGGGCAGAGCGGCTCGGCCGATTTACTCGCAAGAGCGCGCAGATATCTCTCCACGCCATGACATCGCGCGAACGCACCGGGCTGCTTCCTTTGCCCGGCACCAGCCAGAAACAACCGCTTTCGGAGCGGGCCCTGGTTTGGGCGTGGGGTGCGATACAATGGCCGTGGCTGGCGCGCAGCCTGTGGGGCGGGCGCAAGGCGGAAAAGCGGCTGCTTCTCGACCGGCTGGGCCTGGCGCATGACGCACTGCCAAATCTGGGAAGCTGGAAGGCCGACACAACCTTCCTTCTCCGGCTGATCGACATCATTGAGGCGTCCCGCCCGCGCGTGGTGGTGGAACTCGGCTGCGGCGCCACATCGCTGGTAATCGGGCGGGCGTTGCAACTGCACGGCGGGGGGCAGTTGATCGGTTTCGACCAGCACGCCGCCTTTGTCGAAGCAACCGCGCAATGGCTGGCCGGACACGGAGTGGAAGCGCAATTGTGGCCCGCGCCCATCGTGCCGCAGGACAGCGTGTGGGCGTCGCGCTGGTATCAGTTGCCGGTGGTGCCGGATGCGATTGATCTTCTTGTCATCGATGGGCCACCCTGGGTGATAAACCCCTTCGTGCGCGGTCATGCCGAGGTGCTGTTCGATCGCATCGCACCGGGCGGTCTGGTGCTGCTCGACGATGCAGCGCGTCCGGGTGAGCGGGTGGTTGCCACGCGCTGGAAGAAACGTTGGCCCGATTTCCGCTTCACCTATCTTGGTGGCGGCAAGGGCACTTTGGTGGGTCAACGGGGCATCTATTCTTGACACGATCTGCATTTGTTCTCATCCTGTTCACGCTTGGGGGAGCGCGAATCAGGAGCAGGTTCAATGGGGCAGGCCAATTTCGTTTACGACACGCTGGCCGATGCGGCGGGGATTGCGCCCTGCGTCTCGATCTTTGCCGACTGCGCGGTGCGCCGGGCCGAACTGCGTGACGATGCGCAAGGCGCGGGCTTTGCGCTGCGCGAGGTGGGGGCTGTGGCTGATTTGAGCGAAGGCAGCGCGCGCCCGTTGGGCGATGCGGTGGTGATCGATTGTCCGCTGCCCGATGGCGCGGCCCTCGCGGCCCTGTCGCGCATCGATAGCCGTGCGGCGCGGGCGGGCACGCATCTGGTTGTTTCAACCAGCCTGGACGGGCTGGAGGATGTCTTTGCCTGCCTGTGGCAATCCTCGCCCGAAATCCTCGTCAATCCGCGCCGGGCGGATCGGATCATCGTCCTGGGTCGCTTACTGGCGCAGGGCACCTCCGCGCGGATGCGTGAATTGTCCGAAACCGATAGGATGGCGCTCCTCCGCCTGACCGAGCAGGTCAACCAGATCGCGCTGCAATTGGAGCGGCTGGGCGAGTATGAGGCCGAAGGCGGCACCTTGCGCAGCCCCGGCCAGACGTTTCGCTTTGGCGATGCGGCACAGGATGCGCGCCTGGTACCCGGAGCCTCGGCTGCGCGAACGCCGGGTTCGGGTGGGCAGGGTCGTGCGATCCGTCCCCCTCTGCCCAATCCGCGGCTGGTGCGCCGGCTGATCCAGATGCGACGGCTGCGCGGGCGGTTCCTTGATGGCGCGCTGTTTGCCGATCCGGCGTGGGATATGCTGCTCGATCTGACAGCGGCGCGGGTTGAGCATGTTCGCGTCTCGGTAACATCGCTGTGTATCGCGGCGGGTGTTCCGCCCACCACGGCGCTGCGCTGGATCAGCCAGATGACCGATGCGGGACTGTTCCAGCGTGTGGAGGACGATACCGATCGCCGCCGCGCTTTCATCCAGCTGAGCGACAAGGCGGCCGATGCAATGGCCCGCTATTTCGACGAGGTGGCAAGGATCATGGCGGCGCGCGACTGATCGATCGGGCCGCGCGCGGTATGTGCCGGTCTTTGGGGCTTTTCAGTGTGTGGTGGTTGGGCTATGGGCGGCGCTCTTGCGGCAACGCAGGGGCGATTAGCTCAGTTGGTAGAGCATCTCGTTTACACCGAGAGGGTCGGCAGTTCGAGCCTGTCATCGCCCACCACACATCCCTATATCGGCGCAACGAATTGTTTGCAGACGGGGGCCACCATTCCCCGGCGGTTTGGGCCATGGGGTCATGTTGGCGAAACAGAGCTTAATCTGCCTCCAGCACCAGCTGGCCGCTATTGGAAAATCCGTCCGATAACGCAGCTGTACCGCTCAGCCCGGTTCACCGATGGCTTCGAACAGCTTCCCCAGAAGTCGCACGGTTTGCGCAAGTTCCTCGTCTGACAGGTGCTGCAGGACGGCGGCGCGTTCGCTGTCCTTTACCGGCTGGATCGTCCGCACCATTGCTTCGCCCGCATCGGTCAGGCTGATCAGTTTCGACCTGCCATCTGCGGGGTTGTCTTGCCGCTGCAAAAGACCTTCGCGCACCATCTCGTCCACCAGCTTCACCATCGAAGGCCATTTGAGATAGGCGCGGCGAGCCACATCGGTCAGCGTGGCAGGTTGCGGTGCGAAGGCGAGGGCGAACAAGATTTGCCAACGTACACGACTCTGCCCGGTCTTGCGGACAAGCAGCTTGTCGATGCGGCTGACATAGGCCCGTCCCGCCAGCACAAGCAGGCGCGTTGTCCGGAACTCCAAATCGCTTCGCGATCCTTCCGGATAAAAGCGGTTGTACAGGCTGTTCCACTCGTCGAAATCGTCTTTCATCTCGCGTTCCTGCAGCCTTACCTGTTTGGGATGCCTGGTATTTCCTAGGCGGGTTCCTGTTGGTCTAGCCCCTTCGGCCGGACAAAGAAATTTCCCGCTTGAACAATCTACCTACTGCAATAGATATTGGAAGTCCCTCACGGGATGAAACTCGACATATGCGTCCTGATGGCTCGGCCTTCGGGTGAAAACAAAAATTGGTGCGAGGAAAATCGCACATGGTCTGGGTCTGCATCTCCCCCGGATGCTGTCCCAAGTCCGTCAAAAAGGGAGAGATTGATGTTGAGGAATCGAGCGATATTGCGCTTGGCTTACGCCTGCAGCACCGGCTTGCTGGGCCTTGTAGCAGCGAGCCCGGCGATTGCGCAGCAAGCATCTGCCGAAGCAGCGGTAACGAGCGAAGATATGATCATCGTGACCGGTTCGCGCATTGTGGGCCGAGATTACGAGGCGAACAGCCCGATTGTGACGGTGGGCGATGACCTTCTGCGCAACACTGGCAGCGCATCCTTGGAAACCAGCCTTAACCGCTTGCCGGCTTTCACGCCTGCCCAAAACCCCCAATTGGGTGGTGATACGCAGGCAACCGCAACCAACACGCCGGGTGCTGCCACGGTTTCGCTGCGCAGCCTGGGCACCAACCGCAACCTTGTTCTGGTCGATGGCCGCCGCGCCACGCCGGCCAACGCTTTGGGGGTGGTGGACATCAACACCATACCGGCCGCCGCGATCGAGCGGGTTGAAATCATCACCGGCGGCGCTTCGGCAACTTACGGTGCCGACGCCGTTGGCGGGGTGGTGAACTTCATTCTCAAGCGCAATTTTGAAGGTTTTGCCTTTGACGCGCAGGGCGGCATCAGCGAGCGCGGCGACGGCGCTCAATATGCCGTCAACGGCCTGATCGGTGCCAATTTCGCGGACGGCAGCGGCAATGTCACGCTGGGCGTTTCCAAGAGCGTTCGCCGCGCTGCCCGTCAGGACGAGCGTCCGTGGTATCGCGATGCCTGGCGCGATCCGCGCTTTGCGGGCACGCAAATCTTCTCTGACTTTTCCGGTTTCCAGCCGAGCGGCGGGATTAATCCCACGCAGGCATCCTACGACGCGCTGTTTGGCCCCGGCGTTGTGGCGGCGGGTTCGCGGCTTTATTTCAATCCTGATGGCACGGCCTTTACCGGCTTCTTCAACAGCCCGCTTGGCGGATCGTTCCGCTTCAATCAGGATGTGACCAACGGCCGGCACAAGCGGACGCAGGATGGTGGACTGGCGCAGAATTTCCAGGACGCGCAGGCGCAGCTGCCGCTCAGCCGTTACAATGTCTATGGCCGCGCCAGCTATGACATCAATGACTGGATCGGCGTGTTCACCCAGGCAACCTTTACCCGCAGCAATGCGCGTACGGTGAACGAGCCTTCGCCCACAGTGAACGGCTGGTCGGGCTTTGCGCGCGGCGATGCGCCGGTTCCGGCAGAACTGCGCGCCGTGCTCGACAGCCGCATAATTCCGACCAATGTTTCGCAGGCGACGCTGGACCGGCTGAATTGCGGCGACGTCGATCCGGCGACGTTTGGTCAGGTCGGGTCGGGTGCGAGTTGCGACTGGCAGCTGACCTATCTGCTCGATTTCGCCAACCGCATTTCCACGACCGATGTGAAAACCTACAATTTGGTCGCGGGCCTTGAAGGGGAGATCCCCGGCACGGATTGGACCTGGGAACTCTACACCTCCAAGGGCGAATCTGACGTCAATACCCTGTTGACCGGCGTTGCGTCGCTGTCGCGCTTCCGCGAAGTGATCAATGCGCCCAATTGGGGTGCAGGCTTCCGCGCTCAGGGTAACCAGGGCAGCGGCTTTGGCGGCTTTGGCGCATCGGTGGCAACCTGCACCAGCGGGTTCAACCCGTTCGATTACAATCAGGTGGTCTCGCAGGATTGTATCGAAGCTATCTCCGCCGATCTGAAGACCCGTTCGATCATGGAGCAGTCGGTCTATGAATTGAACATGCAGGGCGGATTGCTCGAACTGCCGGCGGGCCAGCTGCGCGCGGCGATCGGCGCAACGCACCGGGTGAACGATTATGTCTACACGAATGACACGCTGTCCACCCAGGGCCGGTCGTTCCAGGATCAGGCGGTTGGCCTGTATCCCAGCGGCAATTCCGCCGGCACCATCAAGGTCAGCGAAGTTTACGGCGAATTGCTGATCCCGGTGTTGTCGGAAATGCCGCTGATCGAGATGTTCGAACTGAACCTCGGCGCACGCTATTCCGATTACAACACCACCGGAGGCAATTTCACGTGGAAGGCCATGGCCGATTGGGAAGTGACCGACTGGCTGCGTCTGCGGGGCGGCTACAACAAGGCGGTTCGCGCGCCCAATATCGCCGAATTGTTCCTTGCTCCGCAGCAGACCTTTACCGCTGCCGGCGGCGGTGACGTTTGCCGCACGCCCAACACGCTGGGATGGTCGGTCAATCCGGCGACCAACCCCAATGCGGCCAATGTGCTGGCCACATGCCGCATCCTGATGAACCAGCAAGTGGCCGAGACCGCGGATGTTTTCTATTCGAGCCCGGTTTTCCACCTTGCTACCGGCCCGGCCTTTGCCTTCCCGATCCTGGTGGGCAACCCCAATGTGCGCCCGGAATCGGCCAAGACCTGGACGGTGGGTGCAGTGGTCGATTCGCCGTTTACCAGCGAGGCGCTGAGCCGCCTGCGGCTGACGGTGGACTATTACAACATCCGCGTGGATGATGCGATCGGCCCGCTCACTCTGGATACGGCCCAGCGTCTCTGCTTTGATCCCACCTTCAACCCGGCAATCGCCACCAATCCGGTGGCGGCAGCGGCAACGCCGCAGTGCCAGGCGATCGATCGTGTGGCGGGAACCGGGGCATTGGGCGCGGTTCAGGTGACCTACCTCAACAATGGCCGTTTCCGCACGCAGGGCATCGATCTGCAACTCGATTGGTCGGCACCTGTCGGCCCCGGTGAGCTGAGCCTCAACTCGGTCTTCAACTATCTGATCACCTTCAAGTCTGCGCCGCTGCCGCCTGAGGCGGGTGCTGCGGGGCAGCTGGTGGAATATGCCGGAACGCTGGGCCCATCGGGCAATGCCGGCGTGGCGGAAAACGGGCTCAACCCCGGTGCCTTCCGCTGGAAGCTGTTCAGCACGCTTGGCTATTCGGTTGGCCCGGCGGAGGTTTCGCTCCAGTGGCAGCATTTGCCTTCGGCCAAGTCGATCAGCTTCCCGTCCACCCCCAATACGCCTTTCGTCGGGTCGCCTGCCTACAACCTGTTCAATCTGAACAGTTCGTTCCGCGTGAACGATATGGTGACGATCCGGGCAGGCGTCGAGAACCTGTTCGACAAGGCGCCGCCGCTGTCGGACTATAACGCGGTCACTACGACAGGCCTTGCCACGAATATCGGGACCTCGCCGATCAACGCCTATTTCTTTGATGTGATCGGCCGGCGCTACTTTGTCGGGGCCAGCGTAAGGTTCTGATAGTGTCGCTGGCCAGGTGATGGTCGTTTGGGGAAACATGGCACGGCCTGCGGTATAATTGCCGCAGGCCGTGCTCCCATTGGAGATGAGAGGATGGGAAGGATGATCGAGGCAGGAGACGTTTCAGTACCGGTTCGGGTCGGCCACCCCGCTGTTGTGCTGATGATCGCGCTTGTCCTCCCGGTGACAGCGGCTGCGCAGGAGACGGATCTGTCCCGCTGTCTTGCCATCGGCAATATCGAGGAACGCGTCCGTTGTTATGACCTCATTGCCGAGGCGCAGGTGCAAAGGGCGATGACCAACTCCGCAGGCGAGACCTCCGCCGCATCCATCCCGCCGGTGTCCAGCCCCGCGCCGGTTGCTCCTACAGCCACAGCCAGCGCGGCTGCGGCTTCCGCCCCCGCCGTGGCCACTCCGACATTCGGGCTAAGCGCCGCGCAGCGGGAGGCCCGGCGTGATCCCGCCGCGCGTGAGGCGGACCAGCTTGCCGCGAATGTGGTGAGTGCGCGATCGGTGGGGCCGGGATATTGGCGGTTTGAACTGTCTGACGGAACGGTATGGCAGCTCACGGAAACGCGCCGCAGCTTCCGCGCGCCGCGCCCCGGTGACAGCATTGTCATTCGCCGCGGGGCACTGGGCGCCTTTTATCTTGATGCCGACCGGCAACCCGTCATCGGGATCCGGCGCGTGGACTGACGGAAGGGGGGCGGCGAAATACGCAGTTTGCGGCATTAGAGGTAAGTCCGCCTGCGCATAGCCTTCATGTGCTGTCCCATCCATGTTGCGATGGGTGATGCAAAGGAAGGCGCCGCTTTGCCCCGTAGCGAACTCATCCCCAGCCATCTCGCCCCTGTAAAGGCGCTTTATCCTGCAAACCGGCGCGGTTTCATGGGCGGGGCTTTGGGGCTGGCCGGCGCGATGGCGCTTCCGCCTCTTTTGGCGCGACCGGCGCGGGCGCAGGGCCTGCTCGCCCCCGCACTGGTGCCCATGCGGCTTTCCCCGGATCAGCTTGTCGATATGAAGTGCTGCCTTCGCCCCTTGCGGGCAGCCGGTCCGAACCTGTCGACCGAGACGGTGGGCCGCAAGCTGGTGGTGCACAATTACGGGCACGGCGGCAGCGGCTGGTCGCTGTCCTGGGGATCGGCCGAAGTGGCGGTGGGCAAGGCGCTGTCAGTGCTGCCCAGCCGCATTGCGGTGATCGGCTGCGGCATTATCGGCCTGACCAGCGCCATCATGGCGCAGCGCGCCGGGCTGCATGTGACGATCTATGCCCGCGAATTGCTGCCGCGCACCCGCTCGTTCCGCGCCAGCGGATCGTTCACCCCCAGCGCGCGTGTGGCGCTGGAAGGGCCGGCAGGGCCGCAGTTCGGCGACCTATGGGAACAGATGGCCCGCTTTTCATGGAAGATGTTTCGCACCCTGTTGGGCCTGCCGGGCAAACCGGTGGAGTTCAGCGATTCCTATGCCGTGTCGGACGAGCCGATTACGCGCCGTGTCTGGCCGGTCGATCCTGCCATCACCGAAAGCTACGAAACATCGGGGCTGCCGCGCCAGAACGCCGAATTTGCGCGGCTGGATTCGCGTATCCGCGACATAGTTCCGCAGGCGGTGCCGCTGCTGCCCGAAGAAAATCCCTTTCCCACACCATTCGCCACGCGCACCTCGCAGATGCATTTCAACTTTCCCGCTTATGCGCAGCTGCTGATGGACGAATTCTTCGCCCGCGGCGGCCGCTATGTCATGCGCAGTTTCCATGCCCCGTCTGCGCTGGCGGAGCTGCCCGAAGATGTGATCATCCACGCCACCGGCTATGCCGCACGCGATCTGTGGGGTGATCGCAGCGTGATACCCGTGCGCGGGCAAACCGGTTGGCTGGTGCCCCAGCCAGAGGCGAATTACGCCCTGCGCTTCCGCAACATGTCGGCGCTGTCCAAGGCGGACGGTATCGTCATCATGAACAACAACCCGGATTTGGGTGACATGCTGGGGGTGGGCGAAAGTATGGAACTTCCCCAACGCGAACCCCTGCTGGAAGCGATGGCGACGCTGGCCGGCGTGTTTGCGGGGACCTATGCAAGCCCGGCCCAGGCGGCAGGAGCGGGCGCATGACGCGGCCGGGCGCGCGCAAGGTGGCCATGTTTCTTGGCGCAAGCCTGTTGGCGAGCGCCGGGGCAGGCGGCGTGGCGGCGCAGGGGCGCGGCACGGCGGCGGGAATGTATACCAGTGCGCAGGCCGATGCGGGCGGGCGCCTCTATGCCATCCATTGCGCAATGTGCCACGGGGCAGGCTTGCAGGGCACTGTCGAAGTGCCGCCGCTGACGGGGCGCTTTGTCGCCAATTGGGGTGGGCGGCCGTTGGGCGAATTGTTCCATTATCTGTCGCGCGCCATGCCGCAGCACGCACCCGGCGCCCTTTCTGCTGCTGATAACGCGAACATACTGGCGTTTCTCTTGCGCACCAACGGAGCCCCTGTGGGCGGGCGGGAACTTCCATCCGAAGCCACCCAGTTGGAGCGAATCCGGTTTGATGCCATCCAGCCGGCACCCTGATCGGGTCCGGGCATGAGGGCGGGGGGCAGCCTTGGGCCCGATGGGTGAGGAAATTTCCGAGCTTGTTGCTGCAATGCAACACGGTTTGTGAGGCTTGCGACCTGTTTGCGCCAGGCCTTTTTGCCTGAGCGACCGTTGCGCTGTTGGCGCCTGTCCATCATTTTACGGCCGTAAAACAATACAATAGGCGGCATTTCTATGGCCTGTGGTGCCGGGCTTGCCGATCAGGCCGGGCGTTGCGGGGTGTCCTGCTGTCATGCCTGTAACAAGCTGTCGCAAATTTTGCATTGCAGCACATTTTTGCTAGCAATGGTGCAGTCGCACAATCGGCATCGGAGCTTTTGGAGTGGAACCCTGTTCTGCGGTCCATGTCCTGTATGCATTGCCGCCCTTCGCGTTCGGCGGCAGGGCAAAGAACGCGACCCAAGGGCAGGCACGGTGAGCAATACGGCGGTATCCCCTGCGCTTTCCGCCGAAGCATCCTCTCCTTCCGGCGGGAAAGATGCCGGGCAGACTCTCCACATGTTGACTACGGATCGGGCAGCGGCGCTCGCGCTCAGCCTGATCCTTCTGGCCACTCTCGTCGAGGCGGCCCTGCTGGCTTCCGACATTGCGACGGGTGGAGACCATCGGCCGTTCCACATCGTCACGTTGGTTGTTCTGCTGGTGATCCTGCTGTGCGGGCTTGCCAGCTTCGCATTCTTGCGCCGCCGCATTGCCGCGCTGCTTGACCTGTCCGCCCGGCTGGAGGCGGCGCTGCGCGCCCGGCAGGCGGCGGAAGCGGCGAACAGGGCCAAGGTCCGTTATCTCGCCAATGTCAGCCACGAGATCCGTTCGCCGCTCAACGCGATTTACGGCTATGCCCAATTGCTGGAAAGCCAAGGCGATGTCGATCCGGTGCAGGCCGCGCGCGTGATCCGTCGCTGCACCGAACACATTACCAGCCTGACCGAGAGCCTGCTGGACATCACCCAGCTGGAAAACGGGATGCTGCGCTTGCGGCACGAACCGGTGAACCTGCCCGATTTCCTCGACCAGATCGGCTGGATGATGCGCCCTGCCGCGCAGGCCAAGGGGATTGGCTTTGCGATCGAGGTGGGTTCGCGCCTGCCTGAAACGGTGCGCACCGACCCCGGACGGCTGCGGCAGGCGCTGCTCAACATTATCGGCAATGCGATCAAATATACCGACAGCGGATCGGTTACGCTGAAGATGACCTATCGCGGCCAGATCGCCACCTTCGAAATCCGGGATACCGGCCCCGGAATCTCGCCGGAAGATCAGCTGCGCATCTTCGACCCCTACGAACAGGTGGGCGAATTGTCGGGTTCCATGCTCGAAAGCGGCGTGGGACTGGGATTGCCCATCACCAAGGCCATTATCGAGATCATGGGCGGCAAGCTGGAGCTGGAAAGCGCGCCGGGTCGGGGCAGTGTCTTCCGCATAACCTTGATGTTGGCCGAACCCGCCAATGCACTGGTGCCGGACGTGACCAACCGCCGCATCACCGGCTATCAGGGGCCGCGCCGGAAGGTTCTGGTGGTCGATGACGAGGCGGATCAGCGCGCCATGCTGAAGCAGTTTCTGGGCGAATGCGGGTTCGACGTGGTCACAGCTCCCAATGGCGAAGCCGCGATTGCCGAGGTGCAGGCGGGGGCGTTCGATCTGGTGCTGCTCGATATCACGATGCCCGGCCTTTCGGGATGGGAAACCGCGGCGCGCATCCGCGAAATGGCCGGGCGGCAGGTGCAGATATGCATGGCATCGGGCAATGTGCAGGAATTCCACCGCCCGCAGACCGACAAGCCCACGCACGATCATTTCTTCATCAAGCCCTATCGCCTCAGCGAGCTGGCGGAAACGATCGGCGCGCTGATGGGCCTCTCGTGGAAATGGGAAAGCACCGGGCCGGAAAGCGAAGAGGCCGCCGGGCAACGCAGTGGCGGTCTGCCCCGCAAGGCCATGCCGCATGTCGAGCGGCTGCGCGAACTGGTCCAGATCGGCCATGTGCGCGGAATTGAAACCGAAATCGGCCTGCTCGCGACGGCGGCGCCCCAACATGGAAAGCTGGTGACGGCCTTGTATGCCGCGCTCGATCAATTCGATCTCGCCGGCTTACTGCGTTTGCTGGAGGAAGCATGAGCAAGACCCTGCCCGGACATGGCGAAACCGTTCTGGTAATCGATGACGAGCCTGGAACCCTCTCGGTCATTACCGCCAGCCTGGAGGCCGCCGGGATCAGCGTGCTGGTTGCGACGTCGGGCGAGGACGGGTTGCGGCTGCTCGACCATATCCTGCCCGATCTGGTCATTGTCGATGCCAAGATGCCCGGCATGGATGGCTTTGCCACCACGCGAAAGATCAAGCAGTCGCCCACCCACGCGCAGGTGCCGGTCATCTTCATGACCGGGCTGACCGAAAGCGAGCATGTGGTCGAAGCCCTGCAGGCGGGCGGGGTGGATTACCTGCGCAAGCCGGTCAATCTCGATGAATTGCTGGCGCGTGTGCGTGTGCAGATCGCGCAAGGGCGCGCGGCGCAGGCCAGCCTCACCAGTCTGGACGCCACGGGCCGGTTGATGCTGGCCACCGATGCTGCGGGCAAGATGCTGTGGTGCACACCGCGGGCAGAGGAGGCGCTGGTGCAGGCCCTGCCCGGCTGGCAGCGCGGCACGCCCTTTCCCGATGTGCTGCGCGCCGCGATCGAGCGGCTGCTGGTGCGCGGGAGTGCGGGTGTAGGGGCGAGCGTGTCGCTGCGCCCGGCCGATACCGGCGGCACGGGCACGCTCGAATTGGTGTTGGTCGCCCGCTACCGCCGCGACGAGATGCTGATCCGCCTCAACGTGGTGGATGCTGCGCGCGATGCCGAAATCCTGGCCGAACGGCTGGGCCTGACCGCGCGCGAGGCGCAGGTGCTTTTATGGGTCAGTTACGGCAAATCGAGTGCCGATATCAGCGAAGTGCTGGGGATTTCCCCGCGTACGGTGCAGAAGCATCTCGAACACCTCTACATCAAGCTGGGCGTTGAAACCCGTTCGGCCGCAGCCGCCGTGGCGGTGCGGGCCATGGAAGCCTGACACGATAACGGCCGGAGCAGCGCGATGCTGCCCGGCCGTAATGCGTCTCCTGTCGGGAAGGGGTGTGACCTTATTCCACGCCCACGAAGCGACGGTCGTTCTGCGTGGCGCGCGCGGCCAGACGGGTCACCGTGGGTTCAAGCGTGGCAGCCATTTCGCGGCGGCACTTGAAGTCGGGCTTCATGTCGGCACCAAGGCGGTCGCCCGGATTGCAGATGGCTTCGATCTGACGCTCGACCGAGCGGCGGAACTGGGCCACGGCGACCGGATCTGCAAAATCGACACCAGCCGTATCGACCTGCACGGTCACCGTTTCGCGGTTGCTCTGGGTATTCTCGTTGGCGCTGGCGGTGCCGCTCAGCGCCAGGATGCCGGCAGCAGCAGCTGCAATGGCAATCTTCATCATGTCGTACTCTCCTGGAACATCGATTCTGATTTTTGCGGAGTGTTTTCTTCGATCTGTCGGGCTCTTTTCGGCAGATTTGCCTGTTCCGGCCCGTCAAGCGTTCTCGCTGCGCTTGAGCGGCAGATATGCCTCGATGGGGCGTTGTGCAAGCGGAAAAGGGCACGAAAACCGCAGAATACTGCGATTTTCATGCTGCAATTGCGATGCGGCATTGCCGCAATTTTCTGTCACATCCCGGTCATCTGCGCGATGATACCGTGTATCATTGAAAATATTCGAAATGCAGAATCAAGAAATATCGAAAATGATATCCGATTTTGCCAGAAACGTTTACGAAAATAAAAGCAGAGTCAGAATACAATCAGAATGTTGAATAGATTATACTAATAGATACTTCTCTCCTTGCCGGCCTTGCCTGCTGCCGCCGGCGGAATGTTGGCCGGTAATCAGATAATGCGACGGCGTATCGCCTTCTTGCCAGCTAGAGCGGCCGGGACGGGGCTGTGCTGCATTGCAAAAACGCTTGCGCCAAGCTCAATCCGATCCCTGCGGCGCGCGTGCCGCGATCGCGTCAATCTCGATGAGGAAATACGGGCCGACCAGTCCCGCCACCTCGAAAGTCGAACGGGCCGTGGTGTTCGGATTCGCCTCGGTGCCGAAGAATTCGCGGAAACCCGCATTCATGCCGGCAAAGTCCATCGCCCCGATGCGCGGGTCGGCCTTCACGAACACGTTCAGCTTGACCACATCGGCCATGGTGAAGCCTTCGGTGGCCAGCACATCCTCGATCCGGGCCAGCGTGCTGATCGTCTGCTGCCGTGTGTCGCCCATCTGATCCAGCGATGTCACCTCGCTCATCGGCATTGCGGGATCGAGCGGGGTGGGGAGTTGGCCGGAAACATACATCACATCCGCCCCGGCATTCACGCGTGCGGCTTCCAGGATGATCGCGGCAGGGTTGCGCTTGATCCGGGTAATCTCGCCCTGCGCCAGTGCGGGGGCAGGCAGGGCCACCGCGAGGGAAATGGCGGCAAACAGGGCATTTTTGCCGAGCAGGACCGGTCCGGGCATCGCGCAGAATCTCCAACATTTGCCACTACGCGCCACAATGCGCGCCGACGCGAAAAGCGCCGGGCTGGCGATGGCTTGGCCTAGCATTGGAGGGCTGCGCACAAGGCTACGCACATCGGCGTATGTCACGATCCGTCACAAAACGGTCAATTGGATGGGCCGGGTCAACGAATCCGGTCCGACCGCCGATACGCATGAGGGGGGTCGTTCGCACAGGCAGGCCGGGGCCGGGGTTTCGCACAGGCGAACGCCGGCTGCCCGGACCAGTCCTGAAAATGGGGATTAGCGGAGAGGGCATAACAATTACGGGGGCCACTCCATGTCGCATGCTTTGCAATCGTCTGCCATCTTCCTTCTCGCCACCACCGCCCTTTCGGCGCCGGTGATGGCGCAAACCTCCACCGACGAGACTGTCGCAACACCCGCCAGCAGCGAAGTCATCATCGTGACCGGCACGCGCGCCAGCGGCCAGGTCGCGGCGCAGTCCGCCGCACCGATCCAGCTTCTGTCGGAAGATGCGCTGACGCGCGTGGGCCAGCCCAACCTCAACCAGGCGCTGACGCAGCTTGTGCCGTCCTTCCAGGCGCAGACGCAGGGCACCGACATGGCGAGCTTCTCGCTCTCGGCGCGACTGCGCGGCCTCAGCCCCAACCACACGCTGGTGATGGTCAACGGCAAGCGCCGCCACGGCAACTCGATCCTTCAGGTGATCAACGGCGCATTCGGCGGTTCGGCCGCGCCCAGCATCGACCTGATCCCGCCGGACATCGTGGAGCGTATCGAAATCCTCCAGGACGGCGCCGCCGCCGTGTACGGGTCTGACGCGATCGCGGGCGTGATCAACATCATCCTGAAGAGCGATACCTCTGGCGGCACGATCCGCGCCACCACCGGCCAGTATTACGATGGCGAAGGCACGACCTATAGCGCCAGCGGCAATATCGGCATGGAAGTGGGCGATTCGGGCTTTCTCGACATCTCGCTGTTTCACCGCCGCAACGACTGGACGACGATTGGCGATGGCCAGATTTCGGTCGTCAACCTGAACGGGACAATCAATTCGGCAGTGTCCCCTGCCTTCCGTCCGATCTACCAGGCGCTGGCAGACAGCCGCGGCACCGCCGGGATCAATGGCGGTCAGCCGGCGTCCAAGCTGCATATCGGCTTCTACAATTTCGGCTACGAATTCGACGATTTCGAAGTCTATTCATTCGGCAACGTGTCCTACCGTGCGGGCGATGCCTTGCAAGGTTACCGCGTGCCGACCCGTCTGTGCCGCAACCCGGTGACAGCCACGGCGCAGACCACCGATCCGACCAATTGCTTCGGCAATACGGCGCAAACCGGCATGGTTCCGCACATTGAGGTGTTCCAGAACGAATTTTCCCTGACCGGCGGTGTGCGCGGGCAGACGGGTGATGGCTGGAACTGGGATCTGTCGGGCACCTATGCCGAGGATATCGCGCAGGTCTACACCACCAATTCGGCCAACGCCTCGCTGTTCGTGGCGACGGGCTTCTCTCCCACCGAGTTCTATGATGGCGGGTTCCAGTTCAACCAGTTCGTCGGCACGGTCGATATCGACAAGGAGTTCGATATTGGTCTGGCCGAGCCGATGACCGTTGCCTTCGGCGGCGAATACCGCAATGAATCCTACGAAATCTTCCAGGGTGATGCGGCTTCGCTCTTTGTCGAGGGCGGCCAGTCCTTCCCCGGCTATTCGGCCACTGACGCAGGCAAGATCGACCGCAGCGCGTGGGCGCTTTACACCAACTTCATCCTTTACCCGGTGGAAGAGTGGACGGTGGACATTGCCGGTCGCTATGAAAAATACAGCGACTTTGGCGATGCGCTGATCGGCAAGCTGACCACGCGTTACGATTTCAGCGATGCCTTTGCGCTGCGCGCCACGGTCAGCACGGGTTTCCGCGCGCCGACGCTTGCGGAATCGGGCTATTCAGCGACCAATGTGGGCCCGACGAGCGCCGTGCTGCAACTGGCGCCCAGCTCGCCGGGTGCAGCCAGCGCCGGGTTTGGCGCTCTGGGGCCGGAAAAATCGTTGAACATTTCGGCAGGCACGGTGGTTCGCGCCATTCCGCGGCTGACCATGACGCTGGATGGGTATTTCATCCGCATCAAGGATCGCATTGTGTCCTCTGGCGAGATCCGGGGGCAGAACCAGCAGCCGGCCCCCACGCCGGGGACTCCGGTGCTGACGCCGCTGATTAACGGTCTGACGCCTTATCAGCTGGTGCTCAATGCAATCGCGGCCACCGGAAAGGATCTGGACCCGACAGTTCTGGCATCGGGTCAGCTGGGCATCCAGACCTTCACCAACGGCATCGATACCGAAACGATGGGCCTGGAATTTGCCGCGCGCTATCCGGTGGACCTGTCGTTCGGTTCGCTCGATCTGAACCTGGGCGCAAACTACAACGTGACGAAGGTCACCAATTCCGCCCGCCTCGGCAGCCTGTTCACGCAGACGGCAGAGGACATCATCGAGAACGCCAGCCCCGACTACAAGATCAATGTCGGCGCGCTGTTCGAAACCGGCGCGTTCAGCGCAAATCTGCGCATGAACTACTACGGCAAGGTCACCCAGCTGGTGCGGCCCAATGTCAACTCCACCGCGCCGCGTCCGATCCTCAATGCGGCAGGGGTGGGCGAGTTCTACCGCGCCGTGGTGGAAGCGACGCCCATCTTCGACCTGGAACTGGGTTATGACGCGACCGAATGGCTGAACCTGGCAATCGGTGCGAACAACCTTCTCGACAAGCGGCCCGAAATTCCGCCGCTGGTGGCTGATTACAATCCCGCCACATGGTCGCAGAACAACCGCTCGCCCTATATCAACAACTCCGGCGTCATCAACGCGCCGTATAACTTCGGGCCATACGGCACGAATGGCGGATATTACTACGCCCGCATGACGCTGAAATTCTGATCCCTCAGGCGGGCTGTCTTCGGGTAGCCCGCCACATTTTTTGCCTGATGCATAACAAGAAGAGGCCATGCCCATGACTGCCAAGATGTTTTCGCCCGCCCTCGCGTTCGCCTTGGCGGGCTTTGCCGTTTCCGCACCTGCGCACGCGCAGGAGATCGAGCGGACCTACAGCAGCCCGACCGCGACGATTGCCAGCACGGCCTCGGTTCCCGCAGGTGCCCGTCTGGTGTTCGTGTCGGGCACGGTTCCCGCCCCGCTTGATCCGGCAAACCCCAACGATCTGGGCGATACGCGCCAGCAGACCATTTCGGTTCTCGAACGGATCAAGGCCACGCTGGAAGCGCAGGGGCTGGGCCTTGGCGATCTGGTCAAGCTGACCGTCTTCCTTGTCGGCGTGCCCGAACTGGAAGGCCGCATGGATTCGGCGGCAATGAACGAAGTGTTCCGCACCTATTTCGGCACGCCCGAACAACCCAACCGGCCCACCCGCTCCACTATCCAGATAGCCGCGCTGGGCCGACCCGGCATGTATGTCGAGATTGAAGGGATCGCAGCGGTCGCACCCTGAATTTTTTATCCGATCCAATGATATGATCTAGATTCAGGGGGGGCGTATTGCCATGACAAGCGGGGATGCAGGCGGGCCGCGAGGCGGAACCACGCGCGCGAATTGCTGTCGATGATCGGCGCGATGGGCGGTGCGGCGGCGATGTATCAGGCGATGACCGCGCTGGGCCACGCAGCAGAAACGCAGTTTACCGGCCCGCTCGCCCTGTCGGGCGCGCCTCGCACGAAGTGCTGGCCGTGGGTTACCGTGGCGAGGCCCACGCGTTCAAGCAGACGGTGGATCGATCTGAGTAGCGTTCGGCGTGGCGCTGGCCACGGTGGTCACGGTGTATGTCGTGCCGCTGCTTTACCGCTGGCTAGCCCCGCGCACAGGATCGCCGCAGACTGTGGCGCGGCGTCTTCGCGGCCTGATCGACGCGCAGAAGGCGAAGCGCGCTGGCAACGCCGGCAGTGGCGCGCCGCAGCCGGCAGAGTAAGAAGACGCCGCCCCCGTTCGCGACAGGGGCGGCGCTCAAGTTTTCAGCAGGTGTGCCGGGCAAGAGCGTTCAGCGCAGCGCAGCGACTTCGGCGGGCGTCACCGCGTCGGTGTAGGAATTGCCGAAATTCGTGCGGATGTAATTGACCACATCGGCCACTTGCTCATCGGTCATCATATCGGCCATGGGCGGCATCCCGTTCATCCCCTTGACCACGACATACAGCGGATAGCCCTTGGCGATCATGCGCGGATTGTTTGCCAATGCGGGATAAAACCCCGCGCCCACCGCGCCTTCGCCTGCGTGCATGTGGCAGGCGGCGCAGATATTGGCATAGAGTGCCTCGCCGCCCAATTCGCTGAAGCCGCTGTGTGCGGCGGCGGTGGGGGCATCGGCATCGGCGCTGGTCTGCGCCCATGCGCCCGATCCCGCGCCCGCGATACTGGCCGCCAGGGCAAGACCTGCGGCTGCCAGAAAGAGCTTTCCGTTCATAATCAGATATTCCTTATGCGGACTGGATGCGCTGGTGGAGGCGGGTGACGGCATCGAGCGCAGAGGTGACCGCTCCCTCGATCCAGCCGCCGATGTAGGAGGCATGCTCGCCCGCCAGCACCACGCGGTTGTCGATCTGGCACAGATTGGAATAATGGCGCGCGCGCGTCTCTTCCGACCACATGCCGAAGCAGCCCTGCACGAAGGGCACGCGGTGCCAGCCCACCGAGATGCCGCTGACAAATTCCTCGTAGTATTGCGGGTGGATAACGGCGCCCATTTCCAGCGTGCGCCGGATGCGTTCCTCGGGCGAAAGCGCGGTCATCTCATAAGCGAACGACCCCCCTGAATAGGCCGCCAGCAGCACGCCGGGGCCGGAGGAGCCGTATTTGTCGCTGGGATAGGAGATCTGGCTGATCGGCAGATTGGTGCTGGTGATCCCGCCATAGATCTGTTCGTCTTGTTCCCAGAAGCGGCGCTTGAATTCCAGCCCCACTTTCAGGCTGGGACGGTAAGGCACGGCGCGGATGGCGGCGGACATATCCGGCCCGACATTGAGCGGAATCTGCGCCAGGATCGACAGCGGCAGGGTGCAGACGCAGTAATCGGCGGCCGCCGTCAGCTTCTCGCCCGTGCGCGTATCCTCATACTCGGCCACGACGCCCGCATCGCTTTGCCGGATCGCCGTGACCTTGGCGTTGTGGCGGACCAGATGGCCCACCGCGCGGCCAAACCCCGCCGCAATCCGGTCCATCCCGCCCACCGGCTGGAAGATCGCGTGCTGGTGTTCATTGGTCATATGCGTGGCGATATTGCGCCACAGGCCCGATTTGAGCACCGAAGACAGGTCCATCGGCTGTGAAGGGATGGGCTCTGCCGTCAACCCGCCGCCGGGCCCCTTGGCCCATCCGCGCCGGCCCGATGCGGCATTGCTGGCGACATAACGCATATTGCGATCCAGCGCGCCCCAGCTGCGCAGCGATTCGAGCAGGATCTCGGCATCCTCTGCTGTCACCGCGTCGCTCAGCGCGTTCTGCCGCACCGCCTTGGCCAGCAATTCGGCGACATGGCCGTAATAATCGGCCTGGATCGCCTTGTAGCGCTGCGGCTTGCCGTCAAACGCGTCGGTGTGGTGCAGATAGGCGTTGTAATTGTTCTGCTGGAACGGCTCCAGCGGCACGCCCAGTTCCTTGCAGTAATGGATCACCCCGCCATGTTCGGTCGGAATGCGCCACGGGCCGGGATTGAGGTAATTGCCATCGGAAAAGGTGCAGTGCTGGGTCGCGCCGCCCAGTTCGGTATAGCTGTCCCCGCCGCGCAGCGACCAGCAGCGCCCGCCGACCCGCGCATTGTATTCGAGCACCTGCACCTGATAGCCGGCGCGGGTCAGTTCCAGCGCCGCGACCATTCCGGCAATCCCTGCGCCCAGGATCAGCACCGATTTTCCGGTGCCGCCGCCTTGCAGGTTGATCGGGCCTGTGAAGGTGGAAGCGTGCGCCTGCCCCAGCGGGGCCATGGCCATCAGCATCGCGCCGGCGCCGGCGGATTTGCCGATCATCGAGAGGAGATCGCGCTTGGTCATCGGGATTTGCGGTAATTCGGCCATGGTCGCCTCTGCTGTGGGCGAAACCTGCGATGCCTTGTGTGCAAGGGAACCTGTTGCGCCCGGTTCTTGGCGCCGGTGATCCGCCTCCACGCGGCGCAAGGGGATACGCCGAACAGCGTATTGGGCGCAGGCCCCCGCGCGTTAGTCTGCCGCTATCGTAGCAACTGGAGACCAAGCGATGCGCGGCGTTGTCCTGTTTTCCACCAGCGTGGCTCTGGCGGTCCCCGCGATCATGTGGCCTCCGCGCCCGGTGCGCGCCGAAACGCTCGATAGCGTGCCTTGTGTGGTGCAGGTGGTCAATGCGGCCCAAATTGGCGAAGTAATGGGCTGACACGCCCGCAATCGCGGCGGGATCAGCGTCCTGCCGCAGCGCTCTCCGCCAGCCCCTCGGCAATCAGGGCGCGCGCATCCTCGCTGCTCCAATCATAGGCGCCCATCATGCGCCACACTTCGCGCCCCTCAGCATCATACAGCACGGTCAGCGGCAGCACCGCCCCGCCGCCGAATTTGAAGGCGAGGTCATTGGCCGGGTCCATCCAGCGCGGCAGGTTGCGGTATCCGTGCCGTTCAAAGAAAGGCACCACCGCCTCGGCCCCGTTCATGTCCTCGCTCACCGTCAGCACGCGCACCTGCCCTGCAAGATCGCCCGCCAGATCATCCAGCAGAGGCATTTCCGCCACGCAGGGCGCGCACCATGTGGCCCAGAGGTTGAGCAGCACCGGCTGGCCCGTCGCTTCCGCCAGCTTCAGCGTGGTGCCATCGGGGTCGGTCAAGGTCACATCAGGCAGCGCATCGCCGGCAAAGCTGCGTTCGAGAATACCGGTGAATTCATGCGCGGCGGTTTCCGCAGCAACTTCTTCCCCGCCTTGCGCCGCATCGCTCGCCCCGGTATCGCAGCCCGCCAGTGCCCCTGCCATCAGGCAGGCGACGGCAAGTCTAGCGGAACGGTGTGTGATCTTGAGCAAGGGTAATTCCTCCAACGCGATGTGGGGCGGGCGGTTCGCCGAAGGGCCATCCGCCATCATGCGCGAGATTAATGCCTCGATCCCGTTCGACAAGGCCCTGTGGCGGCAGGATATCGCGGCAAGCTGCGCGCATGTGCGCATGTTGGCCGCCTGCGGGATCGTCAGCGATGCGGATGCGGCGGCGATCCTGCACGGGCTGGAGCAGATCGCAGGCGAATACGAGGCGAACGGGGTGCCCGAAAACTGGGACCTTGAAGACATCCACATGACCACCGAAAGCCGCCTTGCCGAACTGATTGGCCCGGCAGCAGGGCGGTTGCATACGGCGCGCAGCCGTAACGATCAGGTGGCGACCGATTTCCGCCTGTGGGTGCGCGACGCGATTGATCAGGCAGACGCGGGGCTGAAAGCGCTGCAAGGCGCGCTGCTGGCACAGGCAGGCACGCACGCGGCCAGCATCATGCCCGGCTTCACCCACTTGCAGACCGCGCAGCCGGTGACTTTGGGCCACCACCTGATGGCCTATTACGAAATGATCCGGCGCGACCGGAGCCGCTTTGCCGATGCGCGCCGCCGCCTCAATGTCTCGCCGCTGGGCAGCGCGGCGCTGGCGGGAACGGGCTTTCCCATCGACCGGCAGATGACGGCGGCGGCGCTGGGGTTCGATGCGCCGATGCGCAACAGCCTCGATGGCGTGTCGGACCGCGACTTTGCGCTCGATTACCTGCAGGCCGCCGCGCAGTGCAGCCTGCATCTGTCGCGGCTGGCGGAAGAATTCGTGATCTGGGCCAGCCAGCCCTTCGGCTTTGTGCGCATGGCCGATAGCCTCTCCACCGGCTCCTCGATCATGCCGCAGAAGAAGAACCCCGACGCCGCCGAATTGGTGCGCGGCCATGCCGGGCGCATTGTCGGCTGCCTCACCAGCCTGATGGTGACGATGAAAGGCCTGCCGCTCGCCTATTCGAAGGACATGCAGGACGACAAGCCGCCCGTTTTCGAGGCGGCCAATCTGCTCGGCCTGTCGATCGCGGCGATGACCGGGATGGTGGAAGGCAGCACCTTCCGCACCGAACGGATGCGGCAGGCGGCGGAACTGGGCTACGCCACTGCTACTGATCTTGCCGACTGGCTGGTGCGGCAGGCGAATATTCCTTTCCGCGAGGCGCACCATATCACGGGTGCGGCGGTGAAACTGGCGGAAAGCCGGGGCCTGGCGCTCGTTGAATTGCCGCTGGCCGATTTGCAGGCGATTGACGCGCGGATTGACGAGCGGGTGTTTGCCGCCTTGTCGGTGGAGGCATCGGTCGCCGCGCGCGCCAGCTATGGCGGCACCGCGCCCGACCAGGTGCGCGCCCGCGTGGCCGAAGCGCTGGCAGAACTGGAGGGCGGAGAATGAAACGCGCCGCCGCGATCATGCTGGCCCTGACGCTCGCTTCTTGCGGGCGCATCGGCGACCTCGTGCCGCCCGAAGGTGCCAGCCTGCCGCCTGCACCCTATGGTGCCAGCGAACCGCCCGATGCCGCGCGCCTGCTCCGCAGCGAGCCGACCGCCGTGCCCGAACGCAGCGTCGAATTGCGGCGCGAATCCGAAGAACGCGAGGACGATCCCTTCGATCTCCCGCCTGAAGGCTGAACGAACACCCGATGGATCATTTCCAGTTGAAGAACGGCGAATTGCACGCCGAAGATGTGCCGATGAGCCGCATTGCCGAGCAATTCGGCACGCCGGTCTATATCTATTCGCGCGCCACGCTGGAGAGGCACGCGCGCGTGTTCCGTGAAGCGCTGGCAGGGTTGGACAAGCCTGCGCACATCGCCTTTGCGGTCAAATCCAATCCCAACCTTGCCGTGCTGCGCGTGATGCGCCGCGAAGGCTATGGGGCAGATGTGGTGTCGGGCGGCGAAATGGCGCGTGCGCTGACCGCCGGAATGCCCGCCAGCGACATCGTGTTTTCGGGCGTCGGCAAGACCGAGGCGGAGCTGGTGATGGGCCTCGAAAAGGGCATCGGCCAGTTCAACATCGAAAGCGAGGAGGAGGGGCTGGAGCTGGCCGAACTCGCCGCCGCGCGCGGCCTTCGCGCCCCCTGCGCCCTGCGCGTGAACCCGGACATTGATGCCGGCACGCACGAGAAGATTTCGACCGGCAAGGCCGACAACAAGTTCGGCGTGCCGATCGACATGGCGGTGGCGATGTATCAGCGCCTTGCCGCGCTGCCCGGCCTCGATATGCGCGGGCTGGCGGTGCATATCGGCAGCCAGCTGTCCGATCTGCGCCCACTGGAACTTGCGTTCGAGAAAGTCGGCGCGCTGATGCAGCAAATTCGCGGGTCCGGGGGCACGGTGACGCATGTGGACCTCGGCGGCGGGCTTGGCGTGCCCTACCGCGCGGGCGAAGTGATGCCGAGCCCGGCGGAATACGGCCACATGGTCGCCCGCGTGACCAAGGGCTGGGATGTGACCTTGATGTTCGAGCCAGGCCGCGTGATAGCGGGCAATGCGGGCGTCCTCCTCACCCGCGTGGTGCGGGTAAAGCGCAACGGCAACCGCGTACCTTTCGTGATTGTCGATGCGGCGATGAACGATCTGGCGCGTCCTGCCTTGTATGGTTCGTGGCACGATTTTGACGCGGTAAAGCCGCAGGGCACCCGCATGGTGGCCAATATCGTCGGGCCGATTTGCGAGACGGGCGATACCTTCGCCCGCGACCGCGAGACCGATGCGCTCGAACGCGGCGATCTGGCGGTGTTCCGCACCGCAGGCGCCTATGGCGCGACGATGGCCAGCTCCTACAATTCGCGCGGCTTCGTGGCCGAGGTGATGGTGGATGGGGACAAGGTGGCGAGCGTTGCCGACCGCATCCTTCCCGCCGAAATCACCGCGGCCGAACGCGTCCCCGAATGGCTCGATTGACCGGCCTATGAGAAGCCTGCCGCTGTTCCACCGCCTGACCGGACAGCCGGTGGTGGTGCTGGGCGAAGGGCCGATGGCCGAGCCCAAGCGGCGACTGGTCGAACGCGCCGGGGCCGAGGTGATCGACGATCTGGCCGAAGGGGTGGATCGCGGCGCGCGGCTTGCCTTCATCGCGCATGAAAGCGCGGCCATGTGCGAGGCGGATGCGATCCGCGCGCGCGGGGCGGGGCTGCTGGTGAATGTGGTGGACCGTCCCGACCTGTGCGATTTCACCACGCCCAGCATCCTTGATCGCGATCCGGTTCTGCTGGCGGTGGGCACCGATGGCGCATCGGCAGGGCTGGCCAAGCAATTGCGGCTGCGGCTGGAGGCGCTGCTTCCGGCGGATCTGGGCGATCTGGCGCTGCGGCTGGGGCAGGCGCGCGGCGCGATAAAGGCACGCTGGCCGGTGATGGCGGACAGGCGGCAGGCGCTTGACCGGGCGCTCACCAACGGTGGCCCGCTCGATCCTTTGCGCGCAGGTGCCGCCGCGCGGATCGACGATTGGCTGGTGGGCGCGGCGGACGATTCGGTGAAGGGACGGATTGAGATCATGCTCGCCAGCACCGATCCTGAGGAAATGACTTTGCGTGCCGCGCGCCTGCTGGGAAGCGCGGATGCCGTGCTCCACGATCCTGCAATTCCGGCGGCCATTCTCGACCGCGCGCGCGCCGATGCCGCGCGCCATCCGCTGCCCTTCTGCGGCGAAGAACCCGAAGGACTGGTGGTCGTGCTCCGGCTCGATCCGGCGGCGCCGGGGCCGATTACAATCTCTTAATTTCAAACGCTGTCCGCGCCGCGTCACATTCTCCCCGGCCGGGAAACGCCCGACCGCAAGAGGAGAATGCACCAATGAAATTTCTGCCCAATATCGATCTGGCGAGCCTGCCGGAACTGACAAATCTGATCGGCGTGTTCGGTTCCGGCCGCACCCCCAATCCCGGCCATGACGACCGGATCGTGATGATCGCGACGATTGTCTATGAAGCCAATGGCGGCGGTGGTGGCGGCCTGATCTGAGCGGGCGGCTGGCGATGCGCGTTCACCCCGCAATCGCGGCGCTGCGGAGCGACCGGGCTCCGCAGCGCCACGCCCAGGCCGCGATGACGGCCGCGCTCGATGGCTGGCGGGCCGAGCCGGAAGCGGCAAGGGTGCTGGCCCAGTTCAAGCAATTCGGCGGCGGCGCCCGTCTGGAGGAATGTCCGGCGCTTGACGCCATGTTCACCGGGCAGGGCGCGGCAGAGGCGGCTATGGCCTCACTCGTCCGCCATTTCTGCGAAGGGATCGCGTCGCATCCGCTGGCGCATCCTCCGTTCCGCAACGGATTCGATGGCAAGGCATCCAGCCTGCTGCTTGCCCGTTCGGGCCGCGCCAGCCTGGTGCTCCAAGCGCGCGAGCCGGGCGCCTATGCCTATTCCAGCGTCACGTTTTTCGACGATCTGCGGTACGAGGCCGTGCTGGCCGGTCGGGCCGAGGCCGCGATCCTGCGTATTCACGGCCCGTTGGAACAGGTGCGCTTCACCGAAGAAGCGCTTGCGCTGGAAGGCGGTGTGCGACTGGGCCTTGCCTGCGCCAGCGAAGCAATGCGCGTGACGCATGTGGAGCGGCGGCTGGTGACGCTGAGCCTGGTGCAGGCGTCGGCCACGCCGAACCCCGCGCGCGAATATGACCGGGATACGGGGCGCCTGCTGCATCTGTCCGCCGGATCGCTCGCCACCAGCCGGCGCGAGATGATGGTGGCGCTGCTGGGCCGGATGCAGCGCCGCGATGCTGCTCCTGTGCTGGCCGGAATGGCGCTGCGCGAACACGACCGCGGCTTGCGCTGGCAGGCGCTGCGCGAATGTCTGGCGCTTGATACCGCGCAGGGCTTTGCCGCGCTGGCCCGCATTGCGCGCAATCCGGCGGACAACCTCTATGCCGAAGCGGCTGCGCTGCATGCGCGCCTGCTGGAAGACTACCCGCAACTTGGCGAAGTGGAGATTGCCTGATGCCCCGCGTGATCGAATGCGTGGACGATAGCCCTTGCGACCTTGGCGAGTGCATCGCCGGGCTGGATGCCAGCGGATTCGACCCGCTGGAGGAGGAAAGCCTGCTCCACGCCGCGCACTGGCTGCGGCGGCTGGGCAATAACCGCGATTTCCTGGCCGATATCATGCTGGTCGAATTGAAAGACGGGCCGGATGGGCAGGAGGATGCCAGCTCTTACGGAGCGCAGGTGGTGATGCTCTCGCCATTTCGCGAAGACTATTTCCTGCGCGCCAATTTCTGGCCCGGCCCCAACGACCATGTGTTCCGCGCGTCGGGCCGAACTGCCTTCAGCTATGAAGTGCCGCACGATCACAATTTCCATTTCCTGACGGTGGGCTATTTCGGGCCGGGCTATGCCTCGGACTATTACGAGTATGACTACGAGGCGGTGGCGGGCGTGATCGGGGAGAAGGCAGGGCTGCGTTTCGTGGAGCGCTCGACGCTCGATCCGGGCAAGCTGATGCACTACCGCGCGCATCTGGACGTGCATTCGCAATTGCCGCCCGAAAGCCTCTCGGTCAGCGTCAACATCATGCATTCGGGCGGCGCGCAGGGGTGGCTCGACCAATACGGCTTTGACGTGGAAAAGGACGAGATCACCCGCGTGCTCAGCCCCGGCTGCAACGAATTGTTCCTGCGTGTGGCGGTGGGTCTGGAGCATCCGCAAGCGCTCGATCTGGCGGAGACATTTGCGCGAAGCCATGTCAGCGAGCGTCTGCGGCTGGTTGCCCTGGAGGCGCAGGCGGGGATCATGGATCTGGCGGCGCGCGATGATCTGTGGCGGCGGGCGGAAAGCAATGGCAGCCGCCTGATCGCGGGCGAAGCCACACGCCGGCGACGGGAACTGGCCGAAGCCTAGAAAATCCCGCCCGCCAGCCGGTCAATCGCGCCTTGCAGGATCACCGCGGCGGCATGCGCATCAATCCGTTCGGCGCGCTTTGCCCGGCTGAAATCCTGCGCGATCATGTCGCGCTCGGCCGCGGCGGTGGACCAGCGTTCGTCCCACAGCAGGATCGGCAGGCCCAGAACCGCCAGATTGCGGGCAAAGGCGCGGCTGGCCTGCGCGCGCGGGCCGGAACTGCCATCCATGTTGAGCGGCAGGCCGATGACGATCCCTTTCACCCGGCGCGCAGCGGCAAGATCGGCCAGCACCGCCTTGTCGCGGGCAAACTTGCCGCGCGGCAGCGTGCTGGCGGGGGTGGCAAAACGCCAATCGGCATCGCACAGCGCCGTGCCGATGGTCTGCGTGCCCAGATCAAGGCCCAGCAGCGCGCCGCCTTCCTCAGGCAGCGCATCGCGAAATTCCATCGCGTTTTCGGTGACGAAGCCTGCGTCCATCACCCGGCTATCAACGGGCGGCAAAGGCACGCATCCGCCGCGTCACATCGGCGCGCAGATTGGCCCAGAACAGCGGAATGTCATAGCTGTGGTAATTATTGCCCGGCAGCACAAACGGCCCCATGCGCGGCGGATCGCCGATCAGCAGCAGGCCGGTGGCAGGATCACAACGCGCCGGAACCGCGCCCGCAATCAGCTCTCCGCTTTCCAGATTCGCATCGGGCACCAGCGTGCCGTAATTGCGCGAGATGTCGGCAACGCCGCCCATCGCGCCGGTGAGCGGATTGACGCAGAGGATGGGATCGCCGGCCCCGCGCGGCTGGCCGTCCGCGCCGGGTTCTGCCGCATAGCGGGTCATGAACTGGCCCGGCTCGGCAGGTTCGGCAAAGCTGGCATAGGCAAGGATGCAGCGCGTTTGCTGCGCATCGGCACAGGCAGGCAGGGGCAGAGCGGGAAGATCATGCGCCACCGATATCGGCCAGCCGATGGGATAGGCCATGGCAAGGCGCGGCTCCAGATCGGTGCCTGCCACCTTCTCGCGCAGCAAGCGGAGCAGATGCACCGACCCCTGGCTGTGCCCGGCGAGTACGAAAGGCGTATCGGCATCGAGGCTGGCTAGGAAGAAATCGAACGCCTGCGCGACATCGGCATAGGCCGCGTCGAGCGCCCTTTGCGCATCGTGCTGCGTGGTCACAAAGGCGCCGAAAGCGGCTTGCCGGTATCGCGGCGCCCAGATCTCGCTTGCCGGATTGAACGCGCTCGCCATGCCGCGCACGAAATTGCGGGCGAGGGTGGTCGCGCCTTCGTCGTCGAGCGGCGCGTTCCAGCGTTGCCCGCTGTAATAGCTGGTGGGGTGGATGAAGAATACGGCAAAGCGCGGCACTGGCCCCGCGGAGGTCGCAGCCGGGTCCTCGCTGGGAAGCGGGGTGGCGGCGGGAAGCGATTTTTCCGCGTCCACCGGCGGTTGCCAGCGCGCCGGATCGGCGGGGGCATCCATGCCGGGGCGCGAGAACCACATCGCCGGATCGGCATAGGCATTGTCCGCCAGCGCGCCCTGCACCTCGAACGGGGCGGAGGGCACCAGCACCAGCTCGGTCAGCCGCTCGCCATACAGGCGCAGCGCGAACAGCGCGGCAGCCGACAGCAAAATGCCCGCGACGATGATGTAGAGGAACTTACGCATCGCTGCTCTCCGCCAGCTCGCCCCCTGCCGCGTCGCCGGTTGCCTCGCCCTGCTCAGCCGTGTTCTTCTCCGCCCGGTGTTCCAGCGCCACCTTGATCATCGCCAGCAGCGGATCGGCCAGGAACAGGCCCAGCACGCCGAACAATATGCCCATGATCAGCTGCATCGCCAGCACCAGCGCGGGGGCGAGGTCGACCGTCTTCTTGGCGATCAGCGGGATCACCACATAGCCATCGAAGGTCTGAACCACGAAATAGACAAGGATCGTGTAGAGCCCCATCTCGTAGCCGCCGGAAAAGCCGACCAGCACCATCAGGATGCCCGAAATGAAGGCACCGATATTGGGGATGAAGGCCAGCAGGCCGGTGATGATGGAGAGCAGTGCCGCCATCGGCACGCCGTAGGCGGCCAGCATGATGTAGGTCAGGATGCCTTCGAACACCATGCCCACCAACCGCCCGAACATCAGGCGGCGCATGGTATAGGCCATGCGGCTGACCAGGATGTGAAAATCGGCGCGCTTCTTGGTCGCCAGCATCCAGGCCACGCCGCGTTCGTACAGGCGCGGTTCCAGCGCGACATAGACGCCAATGATGGCAATCAGCACGAGCGTGGTCAGCCCGCCCAGAATGCCGCCCAGCGCACGCGTCACCGTGCCAAAGCCGCTGACAGCCTGCCCGATCAGCCCCTGGATGCTGCTGATGTCGATCTGGAATCCCTGCTGGTCGAGCCAGGCAATCAGATTGAGTGATTGCGCCTCGATGATGGCGGGCAGTTGCGCGGCTTCGCGGCTGATCTGTGATCCGGCGAACATCGCGAGCCAGACCAGGAAGGCGACCGCACCCAGCAGCACGATGGCAATGCGCCAGACGCGCCCGATCGGCACCACCCGGCCCAGCAGCCGCGCCCCGCCGTCGATCATCGCGGCGAAAACCAGCGCGCCGAAAATCACCAGCAGGCTTTGCGAGATGTAGACCGCCAGAATGGTGAGGCTGACGAGCGCGATCCAGACCATTGCTCGCTGCGCTTCGTGCCGCAATTCCGGGCTGGCGATGCGCGTAGGGCTGGGGCCAAGCGTGCGGGGCATCTGTGTGTCCGGGTCAGAAGGTGTGGCACTCATTGCGCGGCTCCGTTTCCAGCAGCTTTTTGCGCCAGCGGCGGGCGCAGGCTGGTCAAGGCGCGATCAGGCCGGAGCGCACCCCACCATGTCAAGGGGTTGGCCGTGGCCCGCCCGTCGAGCGAGAAGGTAATGAATTCGGCCCGCCCGCCAATATCGGCCAGCGGCACGGGGCCGCCAAGCCCGTTGCCCCCGTCAACGGCGGATGGCGCGCGGCTGTCCGCCGAATGGTCGCGGTTGTCACCCATCAGGAAGACATGGCCTTCCGGCACGGTGATCTCGTCAAAATTGTCGAGGCCCTGCTCGCGGTGGTCGATGATGAGGTAGCTGGCCCCGTTGGGCAGCGTTTCGCGGTAAGTCGGCGGTTCGATCACTTCGCTTCCGTCCTCCAGCCGCACCCGGTATTCCTCGAACACGTCGAGGCACGGCCCGACTGCGCCCCAGCCATTGTCGCAGCTGTTCTGGTGCAAGGCGGGCAGGCGCACCGCCGGTTCGACCGCTTGCGGCACCGGCTCGCCGTTCAGGATGATGCGGCCATTGACCATGGCGATGCGGTCGCCCGGCAAGGCCACCACGCGTTTGATGTAATCCTCGGCCCGGTCGGGCGGCACCACGATCACGATATCGCCATATTCGGGCGTGGCAGGGGCGATGCGCCAATCGCCGCGCGGCAGCAGGTGGAAGCTGACTGAAACCCAGCTCCAGCCATAGGGGTATTTGCTCACCACCAGCCGGTCGCCCACCATCAGCGTTGGCAACATACTGGTGCTGGGGATGTAAAACGGCTTGGCGATGAAGGTGTGGAAAGCCAGCACGGCCAGAATCATCAGCGCCAGCCCGCGTATTTCGGCCAGCCAGTTGACGGGCGGCTTCGCATCCGCGCCGTTTTCGGTAGCCGGGCCGCTCATGCCGGATGCGCCTCCAGAATGACGAAGGCCTGCGCAAAGGGATGGTCGTCGGTCAGCGTCAGGTGGATCGTCACGCGGTGCCCCGGCGGTGTGAGTTCAGCCAGCCGCGCCGCCGCGCCGCCGGTCAGGTGCAGCGTGGGTGCGCCCGATGGGGTATTGACCACGCCGATATCCTTCATGAACACGCCGCGCTTGAATCCGGTTCCCACCGCCTTGCTGAACGCCTCTTTGGCGGCAAAGCGCTTGGCCAGCGTGCCCGGTTTGCTGAAGGGGCGGCGGTTCGCCTTGGCGCGTTCCACATCGGTGAACACGCGCGCCTCGAACCGCTCCCCATAGCGGGCGAGCGAATTGGCAATCCGGTCAATATTGCACAGGTCGGAACCGAGGCCGATGATCATGCCGCCACCTTAACGCGCCGCATCCATCAACTCGCGCATCCGCAGCACGGCATTTTCCAGCCCCACGAACACCGCCTCGCCAATAAGATAGTGCCCGATATTGAGTTCGGCGATCTGCGGAATCGCGGCGATCGGCTGGACATTCTCATATGTCAGGCCGTGGCCGGCATGCGGCTCGATCCCGTTCTTGACCGCGAGCGCGGCCATATCGGTCACGCGCTTCAATTCACGCGCCACCTTCTCGCGGTCGCCGTCGATCCAGGCATGCGCATATTCGCCGGTGTGAAACTCCACCACCGGCGCGCCAAGGCGCATCGCGGCTTCCAATTGCTTCTCGCTCGCCTCGATAAACAGGCTGACGCGGATGCCCGCATCGGCAAGGCGGGCGCAAATGGGGGCAAGCTGGTTGTGCAGGCCTGCGGCGTCCAGCCCGCCTTCGGTCGTGCGCTCCTCGCGCTTTTCGGGCACGATGCAGGCGGCGTGCGGTTTATGGGCCAGCGCAATGGCGAGCATCTCCTCGGTCGCGGCCATTTCGAGGTTCAGCGGCAGATCGGTCGCTTCCTGAATGCGGCGCAGATCCTCGTCGCGGATATGGCGGCGGTCTTCGCGCAAATGCGCGGTGATTCCATCGCCGCCCACGCGCGCCACGATTTCCGCCGCGCGCACTGGATCGGGATGATCCCCGCCGCGCGCATTGCGGATGGTGGCGACGTGGTCGATGTTCACGCCAAGGCGCAGTCGGCCCATGCGGCTCACTCCTTGCGGCTGCCGGGCTTGGTCACCGGAATGGCAGCCAGCGCGGCGGGCATTTCATCCTCCGCATAGGTCGGGAAATTGATTGCCACCAGCGGGTAGAAGGGCACGCCCAGATCGACCGATCCCGCGCTGCGATCGACCAGCGCGGCCTCGGCCACGATTTCGCCTCCCTCGGCGCGGACGCATTCCATGGCCTCGCGGCTGGAAAGCCCTGTTGTCACGACATCTTCCACCATCAGCACGCGCGCGCCGGCGGGAATGGCAAAGCCGCGCCGCAATTCGAATGTGCCGGTGGGGCGTTCGACGAAGATCGCGTCCTTGCCCAGCGCGCGGCCCATTTCGTGCCCGATAATGAGGCCGCCCATCGCAGGGGAGACGACCAGGTCGATCGACGAGCGCAGATCGCGCGGCAAGCGCTGCGCCAGCGCCAGCGCCAGGCGGCTGGCGCGTTCGGGGTTCATCAGCACGCGCGCGCATTGCAGGTAATGCGCGGAATGGCGGCCGGAGGACAGTTTGAAATGCCCTTCCAGCAGGGCATGGCAGCTGCGGAATTCGGCCAGCACCTCGTCTTCGGTCATGATTCGGATATCGCCTTTTCGGGTGGTAAAGCAGGGGTGCGAAGGCAAAGCGGACGAAAGCCCGCATCGCCTTCTGTGAAAAATCCTCCTAGAAGCGCTTGAGGCACGGGGCAAGCGGGCGTATAGGCCGCGCCGAACGCCCGTTTCCCGGCCTTTGACGGGTCACATGGGCTCGCAACGAAAACGGAAAGCACTGGACTGATGATTTTCGGCGATATCGCCCGCAAGCGGCTGCAATTCCTGGCAATTCTGGCCGCTGGCCTGACGTTCTCCACCGCATCGGTGCCCGTGCTGGCGCAAGATGCGGAATCGGCTGCGGCTCCGGTAGAGGCGACGGTTGCGGCGCCCGTGGATGGCGCGGCGCCTGCGGCTGACGCGGCGGCTCCGGCCGATGCGGCGGCGGTGGAAGCGCCCGCTTTCGATCATTTCGGCGCGGACATGATTATCGGCCAGCCCGAAGCGCGCGGCGTGACTTTCCAGAACCAGCACTCGCCCAACGGCCAATATGCGCTGTGGATGCACGATGCGATCCTGATGCCGATCATCACGGTGATCAGCATTTTCGTGCTTGGCCTGCTGTTGTGGGTGATCGTGCGGTACAACAAGCGCCGCAATCCGGTTGCCTCCAAGACCAGCCACAACACGCTGATCGAAGTCGTCTGGACAGTGATCCCGGTCATCATCCTGCTTGTGATCGCAGTTCCCTCGATCCGCCTGCTTGCCAAGCAATATGAAGCGCCGCCGGAAAACGCGATCACGATCAAGGCAAATGGCTATCAGTGGTACTGGGGTTACGAATATCCCGACCACGGCGGTTTCGAAGTCATCTCGAACATGATGCCCGAAGCCGATGCCGTCGCAGCCGGCCTGCCTCCGCTGCTTGAGGTGGACAACCGCATGGTTGTGCCCGTGGGTGTGCCGATCCGCCTGCAGACCTTTGGCGCGGATGTGATCCATGCCTTCGGTGTGCCTTCGCTCTGGTTCAAGATGGATGCTGTCCCCGGCCGCATCAACGAGAAGATGCTCGTGATCGAACAGCCAGGCATCTATTACGGCCAGTGCATGGAACTGTGCGGTGCGCGCCACGGCTATATGCCGATCGCGATCGAAGCACGCACCCCGGAAGATTTTGAAGCCTGGGTGCTGTCGAAGGGCGGCACACTGCCCGGCGCGGAAGTGGCGGCGGAAACCGCACCTGCTCCCGCTGCCGAGCCTGCCCCGGCTCCCGCTGCCTGATTGTGACTATCCTGTCTGATTTCCTAGCCTAAGGTCCGAGAGAAACATGGCCACCACCGCTGAAGGCTTCGACGCCCACCACGACACCCACGCGCATGATCATGCCGATCACAAGCCGAGCTTTTTCAAGCGTTGGTTCATGTCCACCAACCATAAGGACATCGGCACGATGTACCTTATCTTCGCGATTTTCGCGGGGATCATCGGTGGCGCCATTTCCGGCCTGATGCGCTGGGAACTGGCCGAGCCGGGCCTTCAGGTCATGGGCCAGGTGGTCGAGTTCCTCGGCGGCGAAGGCACCTTTGACCAGCAGGGCCACATGTGGAACGTGCTGATCACCGCGCACGGCCTCATCATGGTGTTCTTCATGGTGATGCCGGCGATGATCGGCGGTTTCGGCAACTGGTTCGTGCCGCTGATGATCGGCGCGCCGGACATGGCCTTCCCGCGCATGAACAATATCTCGTTCTGGCTGACGGTGGCGGGCTTCGTGTCGCTGATGTTCTCGGCCTTCGTGCCGGGCGGCACGGGCATGGGTGCGGGCGTGGGCTGGACGGTCTATGCGCCGCTCTCGACCACCGGCTCGGTCGGTCCGGCGGTGGACTTCGCGATCTTCTCGCTGCACCTCGCGGGCGCGGGTTCGATCCTGGGTGCGACGAACTTCATCACGACCATCTTCAACATGCGCGCGCCGGGCATGACGCTGCACAAGATGCCGCTGTTCGTGTGGTCGGTGCTCGTGACCGCGTTCCTGCTGCTGCTGGCGCTGCCGGTTCTGGCTGCCGCCATCACCATGCTGCTGACCGACCGTAATTTCGGCACGACCTTCTTCGATCCGGCCGGCGGCGGTGACCCGGTTCTGTACCAGCACCTGTTCTGGTTCTTCGGCCACCCCGAAGTGTACATCATGATCCTGCCGGGTTTTGGCATGATCAGCCAGATCGTGGCGACCTTCTCCAAGAAGCCGGTCTTCGGATATCTGGGCATGGCCTACGCCATGGTCGCCATCGGCGTGGTCGGCTTCATCGTG
This sequence comes from Alteraurantiacibacter lauratis, assembly GCF_037154155.1. Classification (NCBI taxonomy): domain Bacteria; kingdom Pseudomonadati; phylum Pseudomonadota; class Alphaproteobacteria; order Sphingomonadales; family Erythrobacteraceae; genus Alteraurantiacibacter; species Alteraurantiacibacter lauratis. Next base: position 48,162 of record NZ_JBANRN010000004.1, on the reverse strand, counting down.
TGGGCGCACCACATGTATACGGTGGGCCTCGACGTGAACACGAAGATGTACTTCACCGCCGCAACCATGGTGATCGCGGTGCCGACCGGCATCAAGATCTTCAGCTGGATCGCCACGATGTGGGGCGGCTCGATCGAGTTCAAGAGCCCGATGGTCTGGGCGATGGGCTTCATCTTCCTGTTCACCGTGGGCGGCGTAACCGGCGTGGTGCTGGCCAATGGCGGCATCGATGACAACCTGCACGACACCTATTACGTGGTGGCGCACTTCCACTATGTGCTGTCGCTGGGTGCGGTGACCTCGATGTTCGCGGGCTGGTATTACTGGTTCCCCAAGATGTTTGGCCGGATGCACAGCGAATTCCTGTCGCACCTGCATTTCTGGGTGTTCTTTATCGGCGTGAACCTGATCTTCTTCCCGATGCACTTCCTGGGTCTGCAGGGGATGGCGCGCCGTTATCCGGATTACACCCCGGCCTATACCTACTGGAACGAGATCGCGTCCTACGGCTACATCATCATGGCCGCTTCGATCGGGATCTTCTTCATCAACATCATCTATGCGTTCACCGCCGGCAAGAAGGCTGCGGCCAATTACTGGGGTGAAGGCGCGACGACGCTGGAATGGTCGCTGTCCAGCCCGCCGCCGTTCCACCAGTTCGAAACCCTGCCGGTGATCGAGGATCACCATACGGCGGACGATCATATCAGCGCGGCGCCCGCCCGCGCCTGATCGGAAACGTGATCGGGGTTTCCCGGAAAGGACTGCCCCCTCTCGCCTTCGGGCGGGAGGGGGTCTTGATATGATGACAAAGGCAGACGCTCCTCTTGCGGCACCGATGCCGGCCGAATGGCGCGATTTCTTTGCGCTGACCAAGCCGCGCGTGATGAGCCTGGTGGTCTTTACCGGGCTGTGCGGCTTGTTGGCGGCACCGGGCGCCATCCACCCCGTAATAGGCTTCACCGCCATCCTGTGCATCGCGCTTGGTGCGGGCGGGGCGGCGGCGCTCAACCAGTGGTGGGAAGCCGATATTGACGCGGAAATGAAGCGCACAGCCGCGCGCCCGCTGCCGCAAGGGCGGATGCGGCGCGAGGATGCGCGCGATTTCGGCCTGTTTCTGTCGGGCACATCGGTGGTGGTGATGGGTCTGGCGGTCAACTGGCTGGCCGCGCTGATCCTTGCCGGGTCGATTGTGTATTATGCGGTCATCTATACGATCTGGCTGAAGCCGCGCACGCCTCAGAATATTGTGATCGGCGGCGGGGCAGGGGCGTTTCCGCCCCTGATCGGCTGGGTCGCGGTAACCGGCGACATCACGCTGATGCCGGTGCTGCTGTTTGCGGTCATCTTCATCTGGACGCCGCCGCATTTCTGGGCGCTGGCGCTGTTCGTGCAGACCGATTACGCGCGCGTGGGGATTCCGATGATGCCCGTGGTGGCGGGGGAGAAAAGCACGCGGCGGCAGATTCTCGGCTACAGCATCGCACTGCTTGCCATCAGCGTGGCACCCTGGGCAATCGGCGGGACAGGGGCGATCTACGGTATTGCCGCGCTCGTGCTTTCGGGTGCATTTGTGGCGCTGTCGGTTCCGGTTGCATTCCGCACCGCCGGGGCCGATGATCGCATGACGCCGGAAAAGCGGCTGTTCGCTTATTCGGTGTTCTATCTTTTTGCCCTGTTCGCCGCGCTGGTGGCGGATCGGGTGTTGCTGGCCTAGATCGGCCGAAACTTGGAGGCAGGTTGACCGCGCAATGACGCCCGATGAAGAAGCCGAATTCCTGCGCCGCCGCAAGGCACGCAACATTGCGCTGGGCCTCATCCTTCTCGGCTTTGTCGTGCTGTTCTACATGATCACCATTGTAAGGATATCGGACTGATGACCGTGTTGGCAAACGCGGGGGGGCAAGGAGCAGGCGGATCGGGGGATCTTGCGCGGCGAAATCGCCGTGTGATGTGGATGGGCTTTGGCATGGCGGCGGCCATGCTGGGCCTGGGTTACGCGGCGGTGCCGCTTTATGACCTCTTTTGCCGGGTGACCGGTTTTGGCGGCACCACGCAGGTGGCGAGCGAGGCGGATGCCGATCTTGCCGCACGCATGGCCGCAAGCGCCGGTGCGCGCGAATTTTCGATCCGTTTCGATTCGAATACGGCCAGCAATATGCCGTGGACATTCCATCCGTTGCAGCGGGTGGACCGCGTGGCGATTGGCCAGCGCGACATGGCGACCTATGTGGCGCGCAACAATTCGGATGTGCCGATCACCGGCACCGCCACCTTCAATGTGGAGCCCGAACAGGCGGGCCGCTACTTCAACAAGATTCAGTGCTTCTGCTTCACCGAACAGACGCTGCAACCGGGCCAGGAGGTGCGGATGCCGGTGCTCTATTTCGTGGATCCCAAAGTGCTGGACGATCCCAACATGGAAGGCGTGGAACAGATCACCCTGTCCTACACATTCCACCGTGCAAAACAGGACTGATAGGCTCTAGACCCTTTGGCCAAGCCGCACTAAGGGCAAGGCAACAGGACTAATCAGGATACCGGACCATGGCTGGCGCCAAGAATCACGATTATCACATCCTCGATCCCGATATCTGGCCGCTGGTCGGCTCGCTTTCGGCGCTCACCTTCACCAGCGGCATGGTGCTGTTCATGCATGACATGAGCGGCGGGCACCTGGTGCTGGGTCTGGGTATCGCGGGCCTGATCGCCACCTTCTTCGGCTGGTTTTCCAAGATCGTGATGGAAGCGCAGCGCGGCGATCACACACCGGTGGTGCAGCTGCACATGCGTTACGGCATGATCCTGTTCATCGCGTCGGAAGTGATGTTCTTCGTCGGCTGGTTCTGGAGCTGGTTCGATTTCGCGCTGTTCCCCGCGCCGCTGGTTTACGATTCGGCGGCTGGGCTGTGGTCGAACATTGTGGGGCAGAGCGGTGAAGAGGCCGCGCGCGTGTTCCCGCATGACGGGATCCATGTGCTTGATCCGTTCGATCTGCCGCTGCTCAACACGCTGATCCTGCTGTGTTCGGGCACCACGGTGACTTGGGCGCACCACTCGCTGATCCACGGTGACCGGGAAGGCCTGAAGAAGGGCCTGTGGGCGACTATCGCGCTGGGCGTGCTGTTCAGCGCCATTCAGGCCTATGAATACAGCCACGCCACCTTCGATTTTGGCAAGAATGCCTATTCCTCGGCCTTCTACATGGCGACCGGCTTCCACGGCTTCCACGTGATCGTGGGCACCATCTTCCTCGCCGTCTGTCTGCGCCGCGCCTATCTCGGCCACTTCACCCCGCGCCAGCATTTCGGCTTCGAAGCGGCGGCGTGGTATTGGCACTTCGTTGACGTGGTGTGGCTGTTCCTGTTCGTCTCGGTCTATGTGTGGGGCGGTTGGGGCGCACCGATCCATTGATCTGCGCGTGACCTCACCGGAAACCACGACAAAGGGGCAGCCCGGTTTGACCGAGGCTGCCCTTTTCGCCTGCTGTCCGCGCTGCGGCAGCCGCACGCTGTTTGCAGGCGTTGCGAGGTTCGCTCCCCGCTGCCGGATTTGCGGCCTGGATTTCGCAGCCTTCAATGTGGGCGATGGCCCGGCGGCTTTCCTGACGCTGGGCGTGGGCGCGCTCGTCACCATCCTTGCCGTGTGGCTGGAACTCAGCTTTGAACCGCCCTTCTGGGTGCATATCGCGCTGTGGCTGCCGCTGGTGGTGGCACTGGTGATTGGCGGCCTTCGGGTGACGAAGGCGGCACTTCTGGTGCGCGAGTTCCAAATGCGCGCCGAAGAACATCGGCATGACGGGAGTGCGTTGTGAGCAGAGCGCACCGCATCCCCATCATTGCGACACTTATCGTCGCTGCGGCGATTGCCACGATGATCGGCCTTGGCATCTGGCAACTGGGCCGGATGCAGGAGAAGGAAGCGCTGATCGCCCGCTATCAGGCCGCAGCGACCAGTGCGGAGACGCTGGCCGCGCTTCCCGCCGATCCGCTCGCCAATCTCTATCGCCGGGTAGCGTTTACCTGCACCGGGGTAACGGCCTGGAATGCGATTTCCGGCCGCAACGCGCGCGGGCAGGCGGGATATGTTCATATTGCCAGCTGTCCGGGCGCGGAGGTGGTGCTCGGCTGGTCGCGCGATCCCTCGCTGGTGCCCGATTGGGCAGGCGGGGCGCTGACCGGCACAATCGATCCCGGCGGCGTGGCGGGCTGGCGCATCGTGGCCGATCCGCCGCTCGCCGGTTTGGAGGCAAACGCCGCGCCCGATCCGGCCGATACGCCCAACAACCACCTCGCCTATGCGGGGCAGTGGTTCTTCTTCGCGCTGTCGGCGCTGGTCATATATGTGCTGGCCTTGCGCAAGCGGGGGCGCTAACCGCGCGGGGCTATGGAATATATCTCGACCAGGGGCGCTGCGCCCGCACTCGATTTCGCCGGGGTTACAATGGCGGGCCTTGCCAGCGATGGCGGGCTGTATGTGCCGCGCGAATGGCCACGCTTTTCGGCAGACGAAATCCGGGCGATGCGCGGGCTTCCCTATGCCGAATTGGCGGTGCGGGTGATGCTGCCCTTCGTGCAGCCCAGCCTGACCGAAGACGAACTGCGCGCGCTGGCCCAAGAGGCCTATGGCCGCTTCGCTCATGCCGCGGTCACTCCGCTCAAGCAGTTTGACGAACAGCATTGGCTGCTCGAACTGTTTCACGGCCCGACGCTCGCCTTCAAGGATGTGGCGCTGCAATTGCTCGGCCGGTTGTTCGAGCATTTCCTGGCCAAGACCGACGCGCATCTCACCATCGTGGGCGCGACCAGCGGCGACACCGGCAGCGCGGCGATCGACGCGGTGGCCGGGCGCGAACGGGTGGATATCTTCATGCTCCACCCCAATGGCCGCGTGTCCGATGTGCAGCGCCGCCAGATGACCACGGTGCGCGCGCCCAATGTCTACAACATCGCGATCGACGGCAGTTTTGACGATGCGCAGGCGATGGTGAAGCGCATGTTCAACGATGCCGAGGTGAATACGCGCTACCGCATCACCGCGGTCAATTCGATCAACTGGGCGCGGCTGATGGCGCAGGTGGTGTATTATTTTGCCGCGGCGCTGCAACTGGGCGGGCCGGATCGGAAAGTAGCCTTCAGCGTGCCGACGGGCAATTTCGGCGATGTTTTTGCCGGCTATGTCGCGGCGCAGATGGGCCTGCCGGTCGAGAAGCTGATCGTGGCGACCAATATCAACGACATTCTGCACCGCGCGCTGTCCACCGGCGATTATTCGGCCGGAACGGTGACGCCCACGGCGGCGCCCAGCATGGACATTCAGGTCTCCAGCAATTTTGAGCGGCTGCTGTTCGATTGCGGCGGGCGCGACGGCGTGGCGATGGCTGAACAGATGCGCGTGTTCGAAACGACCAAGGCTATGCAACTGACCAATGCGCAACGGGAAAAGGCGGCGGCGCTGTTTACCTCGGCCCGCTGTGACGGGGACGAGATGACCCGCGCTATGGCTTGGGCCAAGAACAATTGCGGCGAGATCATCGATCCGCATACCGCGATCGGTCTCCACGCCGCGCGCCATGCGGGCATCGACCCGGCAGTGCCGGTGGTCACACTGGCGACCGCGCATCCGGCCAAGTTCCGCGACGCGGTGGAACGCGCCACCGGCCAGCGCCCCGCACTGCCGGCACGCATGGGCGATCTGTTCGAACGCGCCGAAAGCTACACCGAATTGCCGGGCGATTATGATGTGGTGCGTGCCTTTGTGGAAAGCCACGCGACGCCGAGCCAGTAATGGCGAACCTGGCGCTGCAACCGCTGGTGATGGAAGGCGCGCCGTGGGCCGATTACGGCCTGGTCGACAGCGGCCATGGGCGCAAGCTGGAACGCTATGGCTCCTATCGCTTCATCCGGCCCGAACCGCAGGCGATGTGGACGCCGCGTCTGGCCGATTGGCAGGCGCATGGCGAATTCGTGCCTGGCAGCGACGAGGATGGCGGCGGGCGCTGGCAATTCAGCGGAAAGGTGCCGAAAGACGGCTGGCCGCTCGGCTGGAACGAGGCGAAGTTCACCGCGCAATGCACGCCGTTTCGCCATCTGGGCTTCTTCCCCGATATGGCCCCGGTATGGGACTGGATGCGCGAACAACTGGCCGGGCGCAGCGATGCCGCCACGCTCAACCTGTTTGGCTATACCGGCGTGGGCACGCAGGCGCTCAGCCGCCATGGCCCGGTGACACATGTCGATGCCAGCAAGAAATCGGTCGCGCAGGCGCGTGCGAATGCGCAATTGGCGGGCATGGCGGATCGCCCGATCCGCTGGCTGGTGGACGATGCGGCGAAGTTCACCGCGCGCGAAGTGCGGCGCGGCAAGCGTTATGACGGGATCATCCTCGACCCGCCCAAATTCGGGCGCGGGCCCGAAGGCGAGGTGTGGCGGCTGGAGGAGCATCTGCCCGGTCTGGTTGCCGACTGCGCCCGGTTGCTCGATGGCGACAGCCGGTTCCTGTTCCTGACGGTTTACGCGGTGCGGATGAGCAGCCTCGCCATCGGCGGCCTGCTGGCCGAGGTGCTGCGCGATCTGCCCGGAACGGTGGAGCACGGCGATCTGGCAGTGCGCGAGGAGGGCGCGGATGGCCGGTTGCTGCCCACCGCCATTTTCGCCCGCTGGCGCCGCGACTAGCGCGACTCAGTCCGCGCGCAATTCGCGCTTTGCGGCGGCTCGCGACAGGCATATGCTGGCACCTCTTGCAGGGCCTGCCTGCTGGTGGAGTCGGCGGTTCCCTGCGCGTTTGGGGGGAACAACGATGCGCACACGCTTTCGCGTCCTGATGCTGGCCGGCCTTGCCGCCGGTGCGGCTACACTCGGCCTCGCGCCGGTCCTGTCGCAGACCAATACGCAAACGGTAGCTCGCTACACCATGGATGCGGGCACGCTGTCAGGCATGGCGGCGATGAGCCAGGGCGGCGGCGGCATGGGTGCGGTCATGAACATGATGCGCGGCGGCGATCAGGTGGCGCACGAACTGGTGTTGCGGCTGGGAACTGTGCGCGCGCCCGCCAACGGATCGCCGGCCGCCGACCACTTCATGCCCGAAAATGCCCGGCTTGGCCCCTCGGTGCCGCTGGTCACTCCGCGCCCTGCTGTTCGGGAAGCGGGAGAGCCGGGCCAGATTGGCCAGACCGAATTGCCGCGCGGGCGGTTGCTGCTGTTCTGGGGCTGCGGGGAGAATGCCGGGCCGGGCCAGCCGGTGATTATCGACTTTGCGCGGCTGGCGCGCGGCGAAGTGCCGCCCGGCCTCTATGCCCAAGGGCTGAACCTGCCCGACGATTGGCAGGTGATGCCAAGCAACAGCACCACTTACGGCGAATGGCCGAATGAGCGGGCCGACCGGCGGCTGACCGCGCAATCCTCGCTGCTGGGCGCGCACCGCGTGGCGGGCAATTACACGCCCGATATCGCCTTCAATCTGGCAGAGGATTTCATGCCCGCGCTCAATCCCACAGGCGCAGAATTGCCGGGCGGGGCGGTGCGAATGCGCTGGAACCATCTGGACAAGGCCACCGGATATTACGCCTGGGCGATCGGTGCGGGCCGGAACAATCGGGACATGGTGTGGTGGACCAGTTCCACAACGCAGGCCTTTGGCGGGCCGTTTGCCGACTGGATCAGCCCGGCCGCCGCGCGCCGCTATGTCGAGGCGGGGCAATTGCTGGCACCCGGCACCACCGAATGCGTCATCCCGCGGCAAGTGCGCGAACAGGCGGCAGAGGGGATGATGACCAGCCTTTATGCCTATGGCCCGCAGGCGGATTTCTCCTACCCGCCGCGCCCGCAAAATGCGCCGTCCTCGTGGCGGCCCGAATGGGTTGCCCGCGTGCGGTTCCGTTCCATGGCAATGATGATTCCTGGCATGGAAGCGATGATGGGCATGGGCGGTGCGGGACAGGACACGGATGCCGCGCCACAGGCCCCGCAGCCCGCCGCCCTGCCGCGTTGCCGGGGCGGTTTGCGCGGGATAGCTGAACGCGCCGCCGGACTTTGTCAATAAAGCGGGACTGATCGCGCTTGCCAAGCGGGCGCGCCTTTGCCAAGGGCGCGCCCATGGCAGACAGCCTCATCCTTGAACTCGCCGATTTCGTGCACGATGTGCACACGGGCATCTATTCCGAAGAAACCGGCCAGCCGCAGCCGCTGAAGTTCACCGTGCAGGTGAAGCTGAAGGTCGAGGATCGCTACGATCCCGAAACCCCGCTCGATGCGTCCAAGAATTACATGGATCTGAAATTCGCCTGTTCCGAAGGGCTGGGCGATACGCATTACAAGCTGATCGAGGCAGTGGCCGATCACGTTGCCGAAACGCTGTTTTTGCAGGATAGCCGTGTGGAACAGGTCAGCGTCAAGATCGTCAAGCTGGCGCTCTCTGAGGCGGACGAGCAGATCGGCATTACGCTGGTGCGGGAACGGCGCTGATGGCGCAGAGCGTGCTGCGCATTTCGCGCCTGCCCGATGCGGCGCTGGAGGCGGCGGGCGCGTTTCACACCCATGTCGCTGACGAATTGCGGAAAGCGACGGAAGCGCTTCCCGAAGGCGGCGATATGGTGGTGATCTTTCCGCCCGCGCCGCCCGATCACAGCGGCTGGCGCGAAGCCGCCGTGCAGGACATGGCCCGCGCTGCCGCGCCGCAGCGCCGATTCAACGCCATTGTTGGCACGCACGAACCGGATATCGACGCGGTGCTGGCCTATCTGGCCGATGCGCCGGGCGTGACGGGGCAGGTGTTCATGCTGGACGAAATCAACGGACGGGATGGCAATCCGGCAAAATCGGACTAAATGAGTCCGATATGAGCTGCGCCAAACCCCTTGTCGACGCGTTCAACCGCCGCATTTCCTATCTTCGCCTGTCGGTGACCGACCGGTGCGATCTGCGCTGCACCTACTGCATGCCCGAAGCGATGCAGTTCCTGCCCAAGAAGGACGTGCTGAGCCTGGAGGAGCTGCACAAGCTCGCGCTCGCCATGATCGACCGGGGGATTACCAAGATCCGCCTGACCGGCGGCGAACCGCTGGTGCGGCGCGATGTGGTGGACTTGATCGCCGCGCTGGGGCGCAAGCTGGGGGACGGGCTGGAGGAGCTGACACTTACCACCAATGGCACGCAATTGGCCGACCATGCCGAGGCGATTGCGGCGGCGGGCGTGCGCCGCATCAATGTCAGCCTCGATACGATGGACGGCGCGCTGTTCCAGCAGCTTTCGCGGCGCGACCGGCTGGTGCAGGTGCTGCAAGGCATTGCGGCGGCCAAGGAAGCGGGCCTCAAGGTCAAGATCAACACCGTGGCGCTGAAAGGCCTGAACGAGGAGGAGATACCATACCTCGTCGAATGGGCGCACGCGCAAGGGCACGACATCACGCTGATCGAGGTCATGCCGCTGGGCAAGGTGGATGGCGAGCGGGTGGATCATTACCTGCCGCTCACCGCGGTGCGCGATGCGCTGGAGGCGCGCTTCACGCTGGAAGACAGCGATTTTCGCACCGGTGGCCCGTCGCGTTATGTTACCGTGCGCGAAACCGGCGGGCGGCTGGGCTTCATCACGCCGCTGACCAACAATTTCTGCGCCGGATGCAACCGCATCCGTGTGACCGCCACAGGCCAGCTTTTCGCCTGCCTTGGCGGGGCCGAGATGGTCGATCTGCGCGCCGCGCTGCGCTCCGATGATCCCGATGCGCGTCTGGCCGATGCGCTGGACGAGGCGATGCGGATCAAGCCTGAACGCCACCATTTCCGCATTGCCGAAGGCGTTGGCCCGGCCCAGCCGCGCCATATGTCGGTGACAGGGGGCTGAAGGGCATGAGCGTGCGCATCGTGTTCCTGGGCAAGCTGGCCGACCTGGCCGGAGTGGCTGAGCGGGATTTGCCTGCGCCGCTCGACTGGCAGGGTCTGCTTGACGCAGTGCCGGGCCCGCTGGGAGAGGCGGTGCGCAGCGAACGCACGCGCATTGCCGTCAACGGCGCATTGCTGGCCGACAAGTCGGCGCTCAGCGCGGGTGAGGGGGACGAGGTGGCGCTGCTACCGCCCGTCAGCGGCGGCTGATCCGATGGCCCGCGATGTTCGCCTGTTGGCCGAGCCGTTCAATCCCGGCCAGTTCGTCGGCCCTTTCACCAATGCCCATCCCGGCCTTGGCGGTGTGTGCACCTTTGTGGGCGAAGTGCGCGGCGGCGAGGGGCAGGATGCGGGCGTCGAAGCGCTCGAACTGCTGCATTACCCGCCCATGACGCTGCCCGGTATGGAGGCGCTGGCGGATGAGGCGCTGGCCCGGTTTGACCTGATGGGCATCCTCATCATCCACCGTACCGGCGTGATGCGCGTGGGCGAGCCGATCGTGCTGGTATCCGCCGCCGCCCGCCACCGGCGCGGCGCGATTGATGCGGTGGATTTCACGATGGATCACCTCAAATCGGACAGCTGGTTCTGGAAGCGCGAGAGGCGCGGCGGACAATGGCACTGGATCGAACCGCGCGAACAGGATCACGCTGATATCGCCCGCTGGGGGTGAGTGAAACCGCCATCGCGGTTTGACGCAAATCAAGGCGTAGCGGTGCGATTCGCGGCAATCCTTCACCTGTCACACAGGAAGGATCGCCATCATGGCCCAGAAGCACAACCTTGCCGCCATTGCCGCCCATGCCGATATCCATGCCGAGCCGCCCGCGCTGCGTGCGCCGCATGTCGTGGACCGCACATTCGAACTGCCGCGCGGCCTCTATGTCGCAATGGTCGGGTGTTATCTCACCTTCCTTGCCACTACGGCGCTGGCCTTTGCCCATGCGGAACTGATCATTCCGATGGCGATCTTTGCCTTCTTCATCATTGCCGGGTTCGGCCTTCCCACGGTGTGGACGAAGATGGCCCCCGATGCTCCCAAAAAGGCCATGAGCTGGGCTCGTTTCCAGCGCGATGGCATTACCGCCCTTACGGGGCACAACACCGCAGGCGCGGCAACAGTGCAGGTTCTGATCCTCCCGGCACTGATCGTCGTCTGGGGTCTGGCGGTTGTGACCATTGCCGCCCTGGTGCGCTAAACCCTTTCACACGCGAAAAGGGAAAGCGCTGCCATTTGCTCCGTATGCGCGCGGGGTCGACCTCAAGGTCGGCCCCGCGTTTTGCGTTTGCGGCTTGGGGGTCGACCTCAAGGTCGGCCCCGCGTTTTGCGTTTGCGGCTTGGGGGTCGACATCAGGGGCGGCCTCGCGTTTTGCGTTTGCGAGGTGGTTCTAGCCGCCCAATTGGCCGAGCAGTGCCGCGATCACCGCGTCTTGCTGATCCACCAATGTATTGATTTCGGCCAGCGCGGCGCCCGTTTCGGCAATGTCCCCGCCTCCGGTGTGGGCATCGACATGCAGCCGGTCGATATCGGCCAGCGCGATCATCGTGTCGCTGCGCAGCGATTCGAGATTGGCGATGGCGACCTGCGCGCGCGCCCATCCTTCGGTGCCTGCGGCGCTGCCCCGTGCGCCCGCCACGAGCCTTTCCGTCGTGGGCTGCGCGGCAAGGAAACGCTGGTGCGCGGCGCGGGCGCTGGCGGCCAGCGTATCGAGCTGTGCCAGCGTGGCGGGCGTCGCCGGGGCTGGCGTGAAGGCGGCGGCAGCCGCGTCGATGACGCCTGTCACCCGCTCCGAATCGCGGATGGAGAGGCTGGGATAGCCTTCGCTGCGCGCGCAGCCGCCCAGCAGCAGGAACAGCGCGGCGCTGGCCGTAATCAGCTTGTCATGGCGGTGCATCATTGCGCATGCCTTAGACGGGCGGCGGCGCGGTTTCCAGCATGGACTGGGCGCAGGCGAATTACGCGCCGTGCCGCGCGAAAATGCGCCCCCCGTGTTGACAGGCGCACCGCTCTGCCGTATCGGCGCCCCACTTGGCGGTGCCCTTGTGGGCGCCTTTTTTGTCATTGCAGCGGGTTCTCGTCCGCCTCAAGGACAGCGATTAGAAACGGAAGTTGGACACCATGTTCGCAGTCGTGCGCACAGGCGGCAAGCAATATCGCGTTGCCGAAGGAGACAAGATCGCGGTTGAAAAGCTGGCTGGCGAAGCCGGCGACACGATCGTGCTGGGTGATGTGCTGCTGGCCGGCGAAGGCGCCGATCTGGCGGATGCATCCAAGGTGACGGTCTCGGCCGAGATCATCGCCCAGGCGAAGAGCGAGAAGGTGATCGTCTTCAAGAAGCGTCGCCGCCACAACTATCGCCGCCGCAACGGCCACCGCCAGCAGATGACGCTGCTGCGCATCGTGGGCGTGGGCGAAGCGAAGAAGGCTGCGCCGAAGAAGGTCGAAGCCGAAGCAGCGCCTGCTGCGGATGCGGCACCTGCCGCCAAGAAGGCCCCCGCTTCGAAGGCTGCGCCCAAGAAGGCCGCTGCCAAGAAGGCCGCTGAATAAGATTTATCCCGGCCCCGGCCGGTAGAGACGGAGTAAGACGAGATGGCACATAAGAAAGCTGGCGGTTCGTCGCGCAACGGTCGCGATTCGGCTGGCCGTCGCCTCGGCGTGAAGAAGTTCGGCGGCCAGGAAGTGGTCGGCGGCAACATTATCGTGCGTCAGCGCGGGACCAAGTTCTATCCGGGTGCCAATGTGGGCATCGGCAAGGACCACACCCTGTTTGCGCTCACCGGCGGGCGCGTGCGTTTTCACATGGGCAAGCTGGGTCGCCAGTACGTGTCCGTGGACATGCAGGCCGAAGCAGCCGAATAACCGGGTGATCCGATAAAGGGGTCATCCACCGGGTGGCCCCTTCGGACAAGCAAAGTCCGAAAAGTCGAAGGAGATGGGGCTGACCCGTCTCCTTTTTTCGTTCTCCTTCGCAACATGTTCGTCATCCGCCGCGCCTATGCGCGCGGCGGGGGCGCGACGAGGGAGAAGTACCGTGTTCCATCGCACGCAAAGGTTGTTCCTGCGGCCGCCATTCCCGGAGGATTGGCGCGCCCTGTATTCGGGCATCAACGACGCCGGCGTGGTGCGGATGCTGGCCCGCGCGCCCTGGCCCTATACCGAAAGCGACGCCAAGGCGTTTTGCAGCGCGTCGCCCGATCCGCTCGAACTGCGCTTCCTCATCACGAAGCCCGGCGTTGACGGGGCAACGGTGATCGGCGGGATCGGGCTGAACGGCGCGGCGGAAGTGCCCGAAATCGGTTACTGGATCGCGCGCGGCCACCGGGGCAAGGGATATGCCACCGAAGCGCTGCGCGGCGTGCTCGATATTGCGCGGATGCTGGGCGTGCGCCGGGTGGCGGCAGGTCACTATATCGACAACCCGGCCAGCGGCGCGGTGTTGGTGAAAGCGGGCTTTGCCGAAACCGGCGAGCTGCGCCCCACCCACGCGCTGGGCCGGGGCGGGCAATTGGTGCTGTCGCGGCGCTATGCGCTCGACCTCGCCATTCAGGCCGAAGCGGGAGAGGCGGGCGTATCGGGCGGGGAGTGCAAGCCCGCCTGATAGCCGGCAATCAGATGCCGGTCGTCGATCTGCCACGGGTGGAAACCTGGCGCAAACCAGCCGGCCCATGCGGGCACGACGCGCGTCAGGATTCCCGGCTTCAGCCACAGATAGGCAAACAAACGCCAGCTTGCGCGCCAGCCGGTGATCCCGTCCTGCGCCAACAATTCCAGCGCGTCGATCCAGCGGTTGCGCAGGAATCGGCGCGACACATCGGCCATCACCGCCGCGCGCAGCAGCCAGCGGCGCCGCGGCGTCCAATCGCGCGTGGCGTGCAGCAGCGTGTCAAAGGCGACCGCCTTGTGCTCGATCTCCTCTACCGCGTGCCAGCGCCACAATTCCGCCAGATCGCCATCCGCATGGCCGAAATGTTCAGGTCGGGTGAGGAACTGGTGTGAAAAGATCGCGGTAAAGTGTTCTAAAGCCGCGGTAATCGCGAGCCGGATGATGGGCGGCTTGTCCTCTGTCATCGCCACCAGCGCAGCCACGCGCGCGTCGATCGAGGCAAGGTCATAGCCCGCATCCTCTGCCGCACGGTTGAAGGCGAGATGCTCGCGGCTGTGATTGACTTCCTGCCGGATGAAATCACGAATCTGCGCAGCCAGCGCCGGATCAGTGCCGTCGCGGTGCGCCTTGACTGCGGCGATGAACATCGCCTCGCCGCGTGGGAAGCTGGCCGACAGCGCGGTGAACCACGCACTCGCCACCGGATCGCCCCCCAGCCAGTGGTGCGGCAACTTCTGTTCCCGGCCAAAGCGCCGGTCGCGCACGGTGAGGGCCAAATCTGCGGGTGACTTGCCGGGCATGGGCACAACCCCTAGGTCTGCTGCTGATGCACGCGATATGGATTTAACTGACATCAATGTCAATAAGGAAGCGCCTCTCGCCTGAGGAAAGCCGCGCCGCTGCGCTTGCCGCCGCACGCGATCTGCTGGTGGAAGCGGGGCCGCAGGCAGTCACGCTGAAAGCCGTTGCCGCGCGAATTGACCGCACGCATGCCAATCTGCTGCACCATTTCGGCAGCGCGGCAGGCCTGCAAAAGGCGCTGGCGGCGCAGATTGCGGGCACGGTGTGCGACGCAATCAGCGATGCGGTGCGCGCCACGCGCGGCGGCACCGGCACGCCGCGGCAGGCAATCGACCTTGCCTTCGATGCCTTTGGCCGCGAAGGCGGCGGCGCGCTGGCCAGCTGGATGCTGCTGTCGGGGAATGAGGATGCGCTGGATCCCATCGTCGAGACGATCCACCAACTGGTCGATGAATTGCATCCGTCCGAATTGCAGCCGGGCGCCAACCGGCTGATGCACGAGGCGGCCTATACTCTGGTGTTGATGGCGCTGGGCGATGCGTTGCTGGGCGATATGCTGTCGGCCTCGTTCAAGGTGCAGCGCAATACCGCGCGCGACAAGGCGGCAGAGATGATCGTCGCCGCGCTCAAGCAATCAGGCGAAATGCGCGGCTAGGCGGTCAATCCTCGCTTGCGCCAAGGCTCATCCACTCTGGTGCAAGCTCTGCCGGAATATCGGCCACGCGGCGGTGATCCACGGCCAAGCCCAGTTCGGGATAGACCGCCTTATGCCGCTCCGGATCGCTCTGATCCAAGGGCACCACCAGCAGCCGCCGGTTCACCTTCTGCCGCCAGTTCATCCGCGCGGTGTTCTCCTGGCCGATGTAACAGCCCTTGGTAAAGCTGACGCCGTTCAGATCCGCCGCATTGGTTTCCAGCCAGAGCAGGTCGCCCAGTTCGGCGCGGCCTTCGGGCACGCCCAGCGACAGGCGGTGCGCCAGCCAATCGGCGTCGGCAGGCGCATCATCGGGACTGGCAGGCGCGATCCAGCGCTGGCCGAGAGCAGGCAGGCGCGGATCGGGTGTGCCCATACTGCCATCAGCGCTCCAGAACACGCCCAACCCAACGTCGCGCGCGATGCCGATCTTGCGGCGCAGGCGGTAGAGCGAGAGGCGTTTGACCAGATCATCGGCCAGCGCGGCTTCGCAATCGATCAACAGGTCGGCTCCATCGCCCCACACCAGGAAATCGAACATGTGCTTGCCCTGCGCGGAAAGCAGCGCGGCATAGACGGGCAGGGAGCCAGCCACATCGTTCGTCACCAGACCTTGCAGGAAAGCGCGCGCATCTTCGCTTTCATCCAGCGGGGACAGGCGCAGCACGGCGCGCGAAAACAGGCGGTTTCCGGTCATGCGTGACAGATAGGGCGGGGCTTGGCTAAGGGGAAGGGATGACCTCGACTCTGACGATCCGCCGCCCTGATGATTGGCATGTTCACCTGCGCGATGGCGCGATGCTGGCCGGCGTGGTGGGCCACACCGCGCGCCAGTTTGCCCGCGCCATCGTGATGCCCAACCTCACCCCGCCGGTGACAAATGTGGCGGCAGGCGCGGCCTATCGGGAGCGGATCCTGGCGGCAGTGCCCGAAGGCATGAGCTTCACCCCGCTGATGACGGCCTATCTCACCGACAATTCCGATCCGGCGGAACTGGTCCGGGGCCATGCCGAGGGCGTGTTCACCGCGGCCAAGCTCTATCCGGCAGGCGCGACGACCAATTCGGACAGCGGCGTGACCGATATCCGCAAGATCGACCGCGTGCTCGAAGCCATGGCCGATGCCGGGATGCCGCTGTGCATCCATGGCGAGGTGACGCATGCGCATGTCGATGTGTTCGACCGGGAGGCTGTGTTCATCGAGCAGATCCTGGAGCCGCTGCTGAAGCGCATCCCGCATCTGCGCGTGATCTTCGAACATATCACCACGGCCGAGGCGGTGCAGTTCGTGGAAAGCGCGGGCGATAATGTGGCCGCCACGATCACGCCGCAGCACCTCCATATCAACCGCAACGCGATGCTGGTGGGCGGCATTCGCCCGCATATGTATTGCCTGCCCGTGGCCAAGCGCGAGACGCACCGCCTGGCGCTGCGCAAGGCGGCGACCAGCGGCAATCCCAAGTTCTTCCTCGGCACCGACAGCGCGCCGCATGCGCGCGGGGCGAAGGAAAGCGCTTGCGGCTGCGCGGGGATTTACAACTCGCCCTATGCGCTCGAAAGCTATCTCACCGTGTTCGAGGACGAGGGCGCGCTGGACCGGTTCGAGGATTTTGCCAGCCGCTTTGGCCCCGCCTTCTACGGCCTGCCCGAAAACGAGGAGACGGTGACGCTGGAGCGCGTGGAGTGCGAAGTTCCCGCCAGCCTCGATGTGGGTGCGGCGGAGCTGGTGCCCTTCCACGCGGGCGAAACGCTGCGCTGGCGGTTTGTCGGCTAAACCTGCGGGGCAGGCAGGTCTTTCGGCTTTTTCAGCATCCCCACGGTGAACAGCCCCGCCGCGACCCAGATCGCGATGAAACAGGCAAGCTGCGCGGGCTTCAATGCCTCGCCAAACACGAACAGGCCCATCAGGAACACCACCGTGGGCGAGAGGAATTGCAGGAAGCCGATCACGGTATAGGGCAGGGCGCGCGTGGCGGCGGCGAACATCAGCAGCGGGATCGCGGTCATCGGCCCGCTAAAGGCTACAGCCAACGCCACTTGCCACCCTTGTGCCAGCGCCGGGCCAGCAGGGCTTGCGGCATACCATCCCGCCAGCGCCAGCGCGGGCGGCATGAGGATGAGCGATTCCACCGTCAATCCCGCCAGCGGCCCCGCCTTCACCGTCTTGCGCAGCAGCCCATAGAGACCAAAGGTGATCGCCATCGACAGGCTGAGCCACAGCGTCGTCAACGCGCCTGCCGCCAGCGCCGCGACGCCCACGCCCGCCAGCGCCACCGCCGCCCATTGCAGCCGCGTCAGCCTCTCGCCCAGAAACGCCATGCCCAGCAGCATCATTACCAGAGGCAGGATGTAATAGCCAAGGCTGGCGGCATAGACATGGCCCGTCTGGATCGCCTCGACATAGAGATACCAGTTGATGGCGATCAGCGCCGATGTGCCGAGCAGCGTCGCCATGGTGCGCCTGTCGCGCAGCACGCCCGACAGTTCGGCAAATCCCGATCGCGCCGCCAGGATCAGCAGGCACAGCGGAAGGGTGAAGACCAGCCGCCATGCAACAAACTCCAGCGCGGGCACGGTCTGCACCAGCAGCAAATAGAGCGGCATCGACCCCCAGGCGACATGCGCGCCCAGCGCATAGGCAAGACCCCTTGCGGGCGTGATCTGCGGGGTGATCGGTGCGCGTGCCATATGCAGATCGCGCGGTAGGCCTTGCGCGGCGGGGCTGCAAGAAGCGGGCGCGTTAAACAGCCATTGGCAATTTCGCGCTATGCGGTCTGAATGACCAAGCCGCATCTCTTCCTGTTGGCCGCCCTGCCGCTGGCCCTGCTGGCTCTGGCAGGGTGCGGCCAGAGCGAGGAAGGCGCCGCCAGCACGCCGCCCGACCATTCCGACCCGCTGATGGAAGGCGCGCTGGCCGATCATATTCTGGTCGATCCCGACATGGTGGCGCTGAACGGTGCGAATCAGGCCATCAGTTTTCCCGCAATGGATGGCAGCCTGCCCTTGCCCGACAGCGGGCCCGATGCCGCGCGCGCTGCGCGGGACGAGGCGATTGCGCTGCTGGGCGGCACTACGGCGCTGCGTCGTGCCCCTGCGGCGGAACGCGTGGAGGGCACTTTGCCCGCTGAAGCTGCGCTGTCAGTGGCCGCTCGCGCTGCCGCTGTGCCGGGCGGGGCGAACCGCGATTGCGCGGCGCTGGCGCAGTTCAGCGCGGGATGGGCCGCGCGCCTGCCGGCCGCTTTCCCCGTCTATCCGCGCGGCGCAGTGCACGAGGCGGCGGGCACGGACGAGGGCACTTGCCGCCTGCGCGTGGTCAATTTCACCACGCCGGTCACGCTCACCGATGTGATGGATTTCTACTATTCGCGCGCCATCGCCGAAGGGTTCAGCGTGCAGCGCATCGTGCAGGATGGCGACGATGTGTTGGGCGGCACGCGCGGCAATTCCAGCTTCATGGTGTTTGCCCGGCCTGTGGCCGGCGGACATATCTCGGTCGATCTGGTAACGACCGGCGGCTGAAGGGGGAGGTTGAGAGGGGCGGCTAGCTGCGAAAACCCACGCCCACGCTGGCGCGCGGCTGCTCCATCTCGGTGCTGGCCACGGGATAGGCGCAGTAATCCGCCGCATAATAGGCCGCCGGGCGGTGATTGCCCGAAAAGCCCACCCCGCCAAAGGGTGCGGCCGAACTCGCCCCATTGGTGGGCCGGTTCCAGTTGATGATGCCAGCGCGCACATTGGCCCAGAAGCGGTTGTATTGTTCGGGCGTGCCGCCAACCAGCGAGGCCGACAGGCCGAAACGCGTGGTGTTCGCCTCGGCAATGGCCTGGTCGAAATCGTCCACGCGGATGACCTGCAAGAGCGGGCCAAACAGCTCCACATCGGGCCGCTGGGGCAGCGCGGTGACATCGATGATGCCGGGGGTGAGAAACGGCAGGTTTTCGTCAGGGCGGCGGATGTGGCTGATGGGCTTGCCCCCGTGTGAGAGGAAATAGAGGAAGCTCTCGGTCAGTTGGTCGGCGGTGGCGTTGTCGATAACCGGGCCCATGAAAGGCTGCGGATCGTCGAACGGCGCGCCCACGATGATGCGGTCGGCAAGCCGTTTCACCTCGCCCACGACATCGTCATACAGGCTGGATTTCACGATCAGCCGCCGCGCCGCGGTGCAGCGTTGGCCGGCGGTGGTGAAGGCGCTTTGCACGATCAGCGCGGCGGCGTCGTGAATCTTGGGCGTGTCCCAGGCGACCAGCGCATTGTTGCCGCCCATTTCCAGCGCCACGATCTTGCGCGGATCGGTGGCGAGCTTGCGGTTGATGGCAATGCCCACCTGCGCGCTGCCGGTGAACAGCACGCCGTCAATCCCGTCATGCGCGACCAGCGCCTTTCCTTCGTCCGGCCCCCCGATCAGCACCTGCACCAGATCGGCCGGAATCCCGGCGCGGGCAAACAGGCTGAGCAGCATCTCGCCCACCGCGGGCGTTTTTTCGGATGGCTTCAGGATTACCGCATTGCCCGCTATCAGCGCGGGCACGATGTGCCCATTGGGCAGGTGTGCGGGGAAGTTGTAGGGGCCAAGCACTGCCATCACGCCGTGCGGCTTGTGCCGCACTGCGGCGCTGCCTTGCAGACCGCTGTCGAGCCGTTTCTGCCCGGTGCGTTCGCCATAGGCGCGGATCGAGATTTCGACCTTGGCGATCACCGATTCCACTTCGGTGCGCGCTTCCCACAGGGGCTTGCCCGTTTCGCGTGCGATCAGCGTGGCGAAGGCTTCCTGTTCCTTGCGCACTTCATTGGCAAAGCGGCGCACCAGCTCAATCCGGTTGGCGAGCGGCAGCGCGGCCCATTGCGGCCAGGCGCGGCGTGCGCGGGCCACGATCTCGTCCACATCGCCATGCGGCCCCCGCCACAATTCCAGGCCGGTTGCGGGTTCGTAGGATACCAGTTCGTGCACGGCCAAGAGAGCGGAGCCTTTTTCTGTTGATGCGTCGGACTTCCATAAGCGGCTGCGGCGCAAAATTCCATGGCTGGTTGCAAATGCAACAAGGCACGCCGGTCGGCTGGGTCAAGCCATGGCAGACGGGGGTTAAAGCACAGCTTACGCGCAGGGTGTGATAGGTAAATGGCCGGATGGCGCGGGTGCATCGCCCAATGCTGCGCCCAATTGCCGGATCGCGGCCACCTTGGCGTGGAGCGGCTGCCAATCGTCATGCTCGGCAATGGCGGCCCAGATCGCCTCCACCTCCTCGATCAAAAGGCTTTCAGCTTCGGGCTGGTCCCAGTGCGGATGGTCCTCTCCTGCTAGAGCATGCCCAACCAGCGCCTCGGCCAGCCTGCCTGCCGCGTTCCGGCCAGAACGGTGGCGGTGAAAAAACGCAAAGGGGCTGAGCTGCTGCTCGCGCATGGTCACCTCCGCCGCCTCGATCAGCGCGCCGTCCGCCTCAACCCCGCGCGGCGCAATGCCCAGCCGCCAACAGAAGCGGCGCATCATCGCCTGCGTGTAGCACGGCCCGAATCGGTCGAGCGCGGCGATCAGCGGTTCGGCCTCCACCAATTGGCGCAAGGAAATGGCGAGCTGGGCGAGGTTCCAGCGGATCGCTTCGGGCTGCCGGCCAAAGGCGTAGAGGCCGTTCTCGTCGAAATAGGCGGCGGTAAAGGTCGGGTCCCAGCGCGGCAAGAAGCGCCAGGGGCCGTAATCGAAGCTTTCGCCGGTAATATTGCAATTGTCGGTGTTGAGCACGCCGTGGACAAATCCTGCCACCATGTAGCTGGCGGCCAGATCCGCCATCCGCTCCACCGCCTGATGCATCAACACCGCTGCCGGTTCATCGCGCCCCGGCGCGTCGGCGGGGGGCGGGGGGCCGGGATAATGGGCAAGGCAGTAATCCACGAGCGCCGCCAGATGCGCCTTTTCCTCCAGCGCGGCGAGGCGCTGGAATGTGCCGATGCGGATATGCGAATGTGACAGGCGCGTCAGCACGGCGGAGCGGGTGGGCGAAGGCTCGTCCCCGCGCCACAGGCTTTCGCCCGTTTCGACCACGCTGAAGGTCTTGGAGGTATAGACGCCCAGCGCCTCCAGCATCTCGGTCGCCAATATTTCGCGCACCGCACCTTTCAGCGTCAGCCGCCCGTCGCCCTGCCGGCTGTAGGGGGTGGTGCCGCTGCCCTTGGTGCCGAGGTCGAGCAGGCGGCCATCCGCAGCGCGCAATTGGGCGAACAGGAAGCCGCGCCCGTCCCCGATCTGCGGGTTGTACACGCGGAACTGGTGGCCGTGATAGCGCAGCGCCAGCGGGCGGGGCAGGTTGTCCGGCAGGGGCGCGAATTGCCCGAAATGCGCGATCCATTCCTCCTCGCCCAGCGAATCAAGGCCCACCGCCTTGTCCCAGCGGGTATTGCGAAAGCGCAGCGCGTGATCGGGAAAGGGCGCGGCATCAACCCCGTCGCCAATCCATTCGGAAATTGCGGAAATTGCCGGGTCAGGGCGATATGGGGCGGGTTGCGGTTCGGTGGACATCTGCCATTAGTGGCCACGCAAGGGGCGGGACGCAAGGTGGCGACCAGTCCGCGAGCGGCGCAAACAGGGTGCAAGGGTTGGCGGCATGATGAATCAGCAATGGCAGGATGGCACCTGGCAAAGCGCCGATGGCCTGTCCCTGCATTACCGCGATTATCCCTGCACAGACCCTGACAGCGCGGCCCGCCCGCCGATCCTGTGCCTGCCCGGCCTGACCCGCAATGCCCGCGATTTCGAGCCGGTGGCAGAAGCCTTTGCCGGCAAATGGCGCGTGATCGCAGTGGATTTTCGTGGACGCGGCGACAGCGATTACGCGCGCGACACGGCCACCTATGTACCCGCTACCTATGTTGCGGATATCGCCGCTCTGCTGGAACAGGCAAGGCTGGAAAGGGTCATCACGATCGGCACCTCGCTGGGCGGGCTGGTGTCGGTGATGCTGGCCAATGCCTTTCCTGATCGGATTGCGGGCATGGTGATCAACGATATCGGCCCGGTGATCGAGCCTGCGGGCCTTGCGCGGATTCGCGAATATGTGGGGCAGGGGCGCAGCTTCCCCACCTGGATGCACGCCGCGCGTTATCTGAAGGAGTTGAACGGCGCGGCCTTCCCGGACTACACGATCGGGGACTGGCTGGTGCAGGCCAAGCGGCTGATGACGCTGGGCAATGGCGGGCGCATCGTGCTGGATTACGATATGCGCATTGCCGAACCCTTCATGGCGGCAGAGGCTGCCGGAGGCAGCACGCCGGAGGTTGACTTGTGGCCCGCCTTCCGCAGCCTTCCCATGGTGCCCCGGCTGGTTGTGCGCGGTGAATTGTCCGATATCCTGGCGGCATCGACGCTGAAGGCGATGGAACGCAAGATTGCGGGGCTGGAGACGGTGACCGTGCCGCGCACCGGCCATGCCCCCACTCTGGGTGAACCGGCGGCCCGCGCCGCCATCGCCCGCCTGCTGGAAAACGTCGCATGAGCAAGCAGCCCGCCCCGCGCATCCTGCATCTGCATTCCACCTTTGACGCTGGCGGCAAGGAAGTGCGCTGCGTGCGCCTGATCAACGCGTGGGGCAAGGATGCCGAGCACGCAATCGTATCGGGCGATCTGGAAAAGCGCGGCGCCGCGCGCCTGCTGTCGCCCAAGGTGAAGGTGACATGGCCGCGTTTCCCTTCGCTGCAAGGAAGGCCCACCTTTGGGCGGCTGAAGGACATTGCCGCCGCGATGGCGGGGTATGACCTCATCTGCACCTACAACTGGGGCGCGATCGACGCGGTGATGGCGCACACGCTGTTTGCCGATGTCTTCAAGTTGCCCCCGCTGGTGCATCACGAGGATGGCTTTAACGAGGACGAGGCGTCGCGCCTCAAAACGCGGCGCAACTGGTATCGGCGCATTGCGCTGGGCCGGTCTGCCGCTTTGGTGGTGCCGTCGAAAAAGCTGGAGCGCATCGCGCTCGACATCTGGAAGCAGCCGCGCACGCGCGTGCAGCGCATTTCCAACGGGATCGACACGCGCGCCTTTGCCATTGCCCCCCGGCGGGACGCGCTGCCCGGCCTGATCAAGCGGCCGGGGGAAATGTGGCTCGGCTCGCTGGCGGGCCTTCGCGAGGTGAAGAACCTGCCCGTGCTGGTGCGCGCCATCGCCAAGCTGCCGCCGCATTGGCATCTGGTGGTCGCGGGCGAAGGGCCGGAGAGGGAGGCGCTGGTGCGCCTGTCGGCCGAGCTGGGGGTGGAGGACCGGGTGCATCTGCCCGGCTTTGTTGCCAAGCCGGAAACGCTGGTGGGCCTGTTCGACATTTTCGCGCTGTCCTCGCATTCCGAACAATTCCCCATCTCGGTGGTGGAGGCGATGGCGGCGGGCCTGCCGGTGGTGGCGCCGCGCGTGGGCGATATCGGGGAAATGGTGGCAAGCGAAAACGGTCCTTACCTTTCCCCGCCAGGCGAGGAAGGCCTGCTGATCGACATTCTGCGGGAGCTTGCCGACAGCCCCGCCGACTGCAAGCGCATTGGTGCGGCCAACCGCCAGAAGGCGCGCGCTGAATATGACGAAAAGGCGATGATGGATCGTTATCGCGCGCTGTATTGGGGATTGATGGGACGCAACCGTCCGGGCTGATTTCGCAGGGCGGTGAACCCGGCTCGCTTCATCGCCCGTTCAGTCCGCAGGGGACAGGTTCGAGACAAAGATTGAATTGCCGCGCCCCAGCGCTTAACAGCGCGACGACCCTTTACCATTCCATTGCAGACGAACGTGGCCACAACACCCAACGATCCCAGAAAGACCGCAGAAGCCCCCGACCTTGCCCAGCAGATGCTGATGCGCGAGGTGGACGAGGCTGTCCGCAGCGACGAGGTTACGAACGCGGCGCGCAAATATGGCTGGCCTGTGGGGATCGGCCTGCTGCTGGGCCTTGCCGCCTTTGGCGGATACCTCTGGTGGGATGCCCGCACCGAAGCCGCACTCGAACGCCAGTCGGAAATGCTGGTGCTGGCGATGGACAAGCTGGAAGCGGGGCAGCTTGACGATGCCGATGCTGAACTGGCGCTGATCGACGGTGATGTCAGTCCTGCCGCCTATGCCTCGGCGCTGATGATGCGCGCAGCCATTGCGATGCAGGAAGAGCGTTTCGATGATGCGGTGACATTCTACGAACAGGTTATCGCCAATGAAAAGGCGCCGCAGCCGATGCGCGATGCCAGCCTGGTGCGCAAGGTCTCGATCCGGTTCGACCAGATGCAGCCGCAGGCAATCATTGACGAATTGCAGGCCTTGGCGCGTCCCGGCGGGCCGTGGTTCGGAAGCGCGGGTGAAATGGTCGCGCACGCCTATCTGGCGCAGAACAAGCCGGAGCTGGCCGGGCCGCTGCTGGTGCAGATTGCGCAGGATGAAACCGTGCCCGATTCGCTGCGCGCCCGCACGCGCCAGCTTGCCGGCTTTTATGGCTTCGACGCGATCGAGGATGTGGGTGAGCTGATGGATTCGGTCGCTTCGCAGGATAAAAATGCCGCGGCCACTGGCCAGTGATGCGGCCGCTTACGCAGGATGATTGCATGACCAGGACTGTCGCTCCCGCCCGTTCCATCGCCGCCGCTGCCCGGCGCGTGCCGCATCTGGCGATTGCCGGGCTGGCAGCATTGGTGCTGGCCGGCTGCGGGGGCGGCAATGACGAACGCGTCACCCCGACAGCGGGCACGCGCACGCCGATTCTGTCGCGCATTGCCTCCGACATCTCTCCGCATCCCGATCTGGCGGGCGTAGCGGTGATCCTGCCCACGGCGGAAACCAATGCCGACTGGGCGCAGGGCGGGCGCAACGCGGCCAAGGTATCGGGCCATGTCACGCTTTCCGCCAATCCGCAGCGTGCCTGGACCGCGCAGATTGCCGGCACCACCAACACCCGTCGCCTGGCGGCCGCCCCGGTCATCGCCGGCGGGCGGCTGTTTGCGGTGGATACAAGCGGGACTGTCCACGCCTTTGATGCGGCAACGGGTGCCCGCATCTGGAGCCATACGATCCAGGTGTCCGGCGATCTGCGCGATGCCACCTTTGGCGGCGGCGCAAGCGTTGCCGGCAATGTGGTCTATGCCACCACCGGCACAGGCGATGTGGTGGCGCTGAATGCCGAAACGGGCGCGCAAATCTGGCGGCGCAAGCCCGCCGGACCGCTGCGCGGTTCGCCCACTGTCGCGTTCAATTCGGTGTTCGTGATGACGCAGGACAACCAGATCCACGCGCTCAACATGACCACGGGCGAGCCGATCTGGCAGGATGTCGCCGCATCGGGCCAGTCGGGCGTGTTCGGCGTGGCGGCACCTGCGGCGGCGCAAGGGTCGGTCGTCGCCGGCTATTCATCGGGTGAACTTGTTACCTACCGCTACGAAAATGGCCGCGTGCTGTGGTCGGACGCGCTGGCGCGCACCTCGATCAGCACCGAAGTGGGCGCGCTGACCGATGTGGATGCCGATCCGATCATTTCGAACGGGCAGGTTTTCGCGCTGGGGCAGGGCGGCCGCATGGCTGCCTATGAACTCGTCACCGGGCAGCGCATCTGGGAACTGACGCTGGCGGGCATTTCCACCCCGGCACTGGCGGGCGAGTGGATCTTCACGCTCACCGATGATTCGCGCCTGCTGGCAATCGCCCGCAACACCGGCCGCGTGCGCTGGATCACGCAGATGGCGCGGTGGCGCAACCCGAACAAGCGCGAGAACCCGATCTTCTGGACCGGGCCGGTGCTGGCTGACAACCGCCTGTGGATCGCCAGCAGCCGGGGCGAGGTGCACTCGGTCGACGTGATGACCGGCACCGCCAGTCTGTTCACCACGCTGAGCGCCGGCGTCTCGCTGCCGCCGGTGGTGGCGAACAACACGCTGTATATCCTCGACGACAGCGGCCGCATCACCGCCTGGCGGTAAATCCTGCCCATTGCGGGCCTGCAAAGCGGCGCGTTACCGCCGCTTTAACCTTCCGGCCCTATGGCTGCGGGCATGAGCGCCCCTGCATCCGCAGCCCCGTTGCATCTGCCGCAAAGCGATGTGCCCGCGCGCGTGGGCCTTGTCGGGCTGGCGGTGCTGCTTGCCTTCATCCTGATCTGCCGCGCATGGCCGGAAATCGTCACCGCATTCAGCCTGCCCGGACCGGCGCAGCGCCTGTCCGGCCCCTATGCCGCGCTGCTGGCGATGGCGCTCACGGGCCTTGCCATGGCCGCCTGGTCGGTCGGGGTGGAGAAGGTGCACCGTAACCCCTCCACCGGCATCGACTGGGACAATCCGCGCCCCATTTCCGACATCCTGCCCATTTCGGCCACCAAGATCGCCGCTCTGTGGGTGACATGGGCGGCGATCGGTGCCTTCTATTGCCTGGGCCGCTGGTATTGGGATGGACAGTATCTGTTCGCCATGAAGGTGATCGGCGTGGCGGCGATCCCGATGGTGGTGCTGAGCGTTCCCTATGTCCTCTGGCTCGACCGGGTGATGGTGAACCCGCGCGACCATGTCTGGCATTTCGGCGCGATGCTGTTGGGGCGCGAGGAATGGGATCTGGCGCAGGTCAAGAAGCACTGGCGAAGCTGGGGCATCAAGGGCTTCTTTTCGGCCTTCATGATCTCGATCCTGCCTTTCGGCTTTGCCGCGGTGGTGGAAGCCAATCCGGGCGAATTTGCGGGCGATCCGGTGCGGCTGGCGACATTCCTGTTTGAAATGCTGTTCCTGATCGATGTGCAGATCGGCACGGTGGGATATTTGCTCACCCTGCGCCCGCTCGACGCGCATATCCGCAGCGGCAACCCCTTTCTGGCCGGCTGGCTGGCGGCGCTGATGTGCTATCCGCCCTTTGTCTATGGCCTGATGGGTGGCGGCGGCATCATCCAGTATGAATACAACACCGCCGATTGGGGGCACTGGCTGGCGGGCCATGATGCGCTGCTGTGGCTGTGGGCGGGCTGGCTGGTGTTCCTGACCGCAGTCTATGCCTGGGCGACGTTTGCCTTTGGCATCCGCTTTTCCAACCTCACTTATCGCGGTGTGCTGACCAACGGGCCATACCGTTACACGCGGCATCCGGCCTATCTGTCGAAGAACCTGTTCTGGTGGTGTTCGGTGCTGCCCTTCTTCGTGACCAGCGGCAGCCTGGTGGATGTGATTCGCAACACCTTCTTCCTGTGCGTGGTGAGCGGCATCTACTACTGGCGCGCGCGCACCGAAGAAGCGCATCTGCTGGGTGAGGACGCGAAATACCGTGCCTATTACGACTGGATGCAGGAACATGGCCTCATCACCAGCCGTCTGGCGAAACTTTGGAAGCGCGCCAATCCGCGCCCGGTCCGGCCTGCGCTGCAACCGGCGGAATAGCCTCGCCTCAGGCGTTGCCCACCACAAAGCACGCCGCCGCCACCAGCGCGCCCGCCCAGCGGTTCGAGCGGAAGCGGGCGAGGGCATTGGCGCCATCATCGGGATTGAGCGTCGCCACCTGCCAGCCGAAATGCGTCGCCGCCGGGATCAGCGCCAACAAAACCAGCGGATCGGGTCTGAGCTGCCAGAACGCCAGCGCAAGGCACAGGATCGCGGCGGTATAGAACAGGCCCACGCCCAGCCGCACCTGGCTGCCCAGCCGGAGGGCAGAGGAACGGATGCCCACCAGTGCGTCATCCTCGCGGTCTTGCAGCGCGTAGATCGTGTCATAGGCCATGCACCAGAAGAAGGCGGCGGCATAGAGCGCCAGCATCGCGCCGATATAATCGCCGCGCAGCGCCATCCAGCCCACCGGCGCGCCCCAAGTGAACACCAGCCCCAGCCATGCCTGCGGCCAATGCGTGATCCGCTTCATGAAGGGATAGGCCGCGACCAGCGCCAGACTGCCCAGCGCCACCAGCTGCGCCTGCCAGCGCAGTTGCAGCAGCACGATCAGGCCCACCGCGCACAAGGCCAGCAGCCATGCCCACGCCGCGCGCTTGCTCACCCGCCCGCTGGCAACGGGCCGCGCCGCAGTGCGTGCAACCTGCCGGTCCAGATCGGCATCGACAATGTCGTTATACACGCAGCCCGCCCCGCGCATGGCGATCGAACCCAGCAGTAGCCACACGACAAGCCCCGCCTGCACGCCCGACCCGGTCAGCCACACGCCCCAGGCGCAGGGCCAGAACAGCAGCCACCAGCCAATCGGCCGATCAAACCGCGCCAGTAGCGCGTAATCGCGCATTTGGGGCGGGAGCAGGCCGACAAGGCCGCGATGTTCGCTGTCCGGGGTGATATGCTCGGCACTCATGGCTTGCGTGTTAGCCGCGCCGCGCTCTAGTGCCTAGCCATGGCAGCAACTCCCGCATGGCCCCCGCGAAGCGCTCCGCGCCTGTTCGTTCCGCAGCGGCTGGAACAGGGGGCGCATGTGGCGCTGGATGGGCCGCAGGCGCATTACCTTGCCCGCGTGATGCGCGTTGCGGCCGGCGACGGCGTGATCCTGTGCGATAATCAGACCGGCGAATGGGCCGCGCGCGTGGTGGAAGCGGGCAAGCGCGACGCGGTGCTGGAAGTGGCGGAGCTTTTGCGCGGGCGCGAGGCGGTGCCCGATTTCTGGCTGTGCGCAGCGCTTCTCAAAAAGGATCGCTTCGATCTGGTGCTGGAAAAGGCGAGCGAACTGGGCGTGGCGCGCTTCGTCCCCGTGCTGACGCGGCGCTGCGTGGCGGACAAGCTCAACCCTGAGCGCGCCCGTGCCATTTTGACCGAGGCAGCCGAACAATGCGCCCGCACGGCCTTGCCCGAATTGGGACCGGTGACAAAACTCGACGCCCTCTTGCGCGATTGGCCTGCCGAAAGGGCGCTGTTCTTTGCGGACGAGCAAGGTGGGGAGCCCGCCGCTGCCGCCTTTGCCGCGCATACCGGCCCCGCCGCGCTGCTGATCGGGCCGGAAGGCGGGTTTGACGATGCCGAGCGCGCCGCCATCCGTGCGCATCCCGCTGCCCGACCGGTCAGCCTTGGTCCGCGAATCCTGCGCGGGGAAACCGCTGCCATCGCCGCCATAGCCTTGTGGATGGGGGTCGCCGGGGATTGGCGGGGATAGCTATCCGGTCACGCGATGGTCCAAATCGGACACAGTCAAATAATGGTGCAATTTCGCGCTGGCATCGGCGGCGTTTCCATCCTAACGGCGCAGGCATGAGCACGCGCCAGGCGTCAGAGGGGGAGGAGCGGCCGATTGCGAGCCGCGCGGAGCTGTTGCTGCCCATGCAGCGCGGCGAAAAGCCGGCTGAACGCTGGCGAATCGGCACCGAGCACGAGAAGCTGGTCTTTCGCCTCGCCGACCACCGCGCGCCGTCCTATGACGAAAAGGGCGGCATTCGCGACCTGCTGATAGCGATGGAGCGCTTTGGCTGGGAGCCGGTGATCGAGGGCGGCAATGTCATCGCGATGACCGGGCCCGATGGCGCGATCAGCCTTGAACCGGCGGGCCAGCTCGAATTGTCGGGCGCGCCGCTGGAAAACCTGCACCAGACCTGCGCCGAAACCGGCCGCCACCTGAAACAATGCCGTGAAGTGGGCGATGAACTGGGCCTCGGCTTTCTGGGTCTGGGTATGTGGCACGACAAGACTCGCGCCGAACTGCCGGTGATGCCCAAGGGCCGCTATGCCATCATGCTGCGCCATATGCCGCGGGTGGGCAATCTGGGCCTCGACATGATGCTGCGCACCTGCACCATTCAGGTTAATCTCGATTATTCGAGCGAGGCCGATATGGTGAAGAAGTTTCGCACCAGCCTCGCCCTGCAACCGCTGGCGACTGCGCTGTTCGCCAATTCGCCCTTCACCGAGGGCAAGCCCAACGGGATGCTGTCCTATCGCAGCCATATCTGGAGCGATACCGATCCGCACCGCACGGGAATGCTGCCCTTCGTGTTCGAGGATGGCTTCGGCTACGAACGCTATGTCGATTATATGCTCGACGTGCCGATGTATTTCGTGTTCCGCGATGGGCGTTACATCGACGCGGCAGGGCAGAGCTTCCGCGATTTCCTGAAAGGCGAATTACCCGCGCTGCCCGGCGAATTGCCCACGCCCAGCGATTGGCAGGATCATCTGTCCACCGCCTTTCCCGAAGTGCGGCTCAAAAGCTTCCTTGAAATGCGCGGCGCCGATGGCGGGCCGTGGAACCGCATCTGCGCGCTGCCTGCCTTCTGGGTGGGTCTGCTTTACGACCCGCAAGCGCTCGATGCCGCATGGGATCTGGTCAAGGACTGGTCGATGGAGGAGCGCGAGGCCCTGCGTTCCGCCGTTCCCGCGCAGGCGCTCGACGCTGCCATTCCGGGCGGGCACCGCTTGCAGGATCTGGCAAAGAATGTGCTCGCCATCGCGCATCGCGGGCTTGCCAACCGCGCGCGCCACAACGCTTCGGGCGATGACGAGACGGGCTTCCTCGAACCGCTGCACGAGATCGTGGCAAGCGGCAAAGTCCCCGCGCAGCGCCTGCTGGACAAGTATCACGGCGAATGGGGCGGCGACATCTCGCGGGCCTATGAGGAAGCGTTCTAGTTTCCCGCTGCTCACGCTTTTTGTGAGATGTGCCACATAACTGCTTGAAAAAAAGGTAACAGGCTGGTGCTGCCTGTGTGTTCTGCGGCCAATTCGCTTGCCTCCCTCCCAAGCTGAAGTTAGCTTTAACTCAAGGGTTTGGGGATATCGGCAAGGCATGACCGAGCATCGTTATATCAGCATCGGGCAACTTGCCGCGCGCACCGGCGTGGCCGTTTCCGCGATCCGTTTCTACGAGCAGAAGGGGCTTGTCCGTTCCGTCCGCACGGGCGGCAATCAGCGGCGTTTCCTGCGCAGCGACATCCGCCGCATCAGCTTCATCCTGATCGCGCAAAGGCTGGGCCTCGCACTGGGGGAGATCGAAGAACAGCTTTCCGCGCTGCCCGACAACCGCAGCCCGACCCAGCTCGATTGGCAGCGCATCAGCCGCGGGATGCGCGACCAGATCGACAAGCGCATCGGCCTGCTTACCCGCGCACGCGGCCAGCTCGACCAGTGCATCGGCTGCGGCTGCCTCAGCCTCGACAAATGCCGTCTGTATAACAAGGACGACCGGCTCGGTCTGAAAGGGCCGGGACCCAGAGCAGTGCTGGACTAGCTAAATCCGCCGCACGCGGGCATAGCCTGCCCCATGATACCGCTCGAACATCTCGCCTCTGCCCAGGTCCCCGGTGGGGAGGAATTGCGTCTGATGCGGCGCGGGGCCGATTTCATGATCGTGCTCGACCGCAACGAATTGATGAACAGCCGGATGAGCGGATCGGAAGAGGCGCTCGCGGAAATGACTGCCGAGCGGCTGGGTGCGCGGCCCAAACAGCACTGGCTGATCGGCGGCTACGGCATGGGCTTCACGCTGCGCAAGGCGCTCGAAGCAACCGCGCCCGGCACGCGGCTGACCGTGGCCGAACTGGTGCCCGAAATCATCGAATGGGCGCGCGGTCCAATGGCGGAACTCACCGCAGGTGGCCTCGACGACCCGCGCACCGATCTGGTTCACACAGATGTCGCGCTGGCGATTGCCGGAGCCAAGGGCATCTATGATGCGATCCTGCTCGATGTCGATAACGGGCCGGACGGGCTGGTGCGGGCCGATAACGGCCGCCTCTATTCGCGCGAAGGGCTGATGGCGGCAAAGGCAGCTTTGAAACCCGGCGGCGTGCTGGCGGTATGGTCCGCCGCGCCCGATCCGGTCTTTGCGAGCCGCCTGCGCAAGGCAGGATTTGCAGTGGACGAAGTGGTGGTGCGCGCCCGCAGCAACGGCAAGGGGCCGCGCCATGTGATCTGGTTTGCAGGTAGGGGATAGGCGCAGCCTACTCCGCCGCCAGCCGTTCCGCTTCGCCCAGATCCACGCTGACCAGCCGCGAGACGCCGCGTTCCACCATCGTCACGCCAAACAGGCGGTGCATCCGGCTCATCGTTACCGCGTTGTGGGTGACGATGAGGTAGCGGGTTTTCGTTTCGCCCACCATCCAGTCGAGCAGGTCGCAGAAGCGGTCGATATTGGCATCGTCGAGCGGGGCATCGACCTCGTCCAGCACACAAATTGGTGCCGGATTGGTTAGAAACAATGCAAAGATAAGTGCCGTTGCGGTTAGTGCCTGTTCCCCGCCCGACAGCAGGCTCAAGGATTGCAGCCGTTTGCCCGGCGGCTGGGCGTAAATTTCCAGCCCAGCTTCCAGTGGATCGTCCGAATCGACCAGCGCGAGATGCGCCTGCCCCCCTTCGAACAGGCGGGTGAACAGCGCGCGGAAATGGCCGTCCACCGCCTCGAACGCCGC
Source organism: Alteraurantiacibacter lauratis (assembly GCF_037154155.1). Classification (NCBI taxonomy): domain Bacteria; kingdom Pseudomonadati; phylum Pseudomonadota; class Alphaproteobacteria; order Sphingomonadales; family Erythrobacteraceae; genus Alteraurantiacibacter; species Alteraurantiacibacter lauratis. The sequence goes on along the minus strand of NZ_JBANRN010000004.1, from coordinate 15,884 downwards.
GCGCAGGCGTTCGCGCCCTTCGCGGTTGAGATTGCCGATGCTGCCGCGCAGGCGGTGCACCGCTTCGACCAGTTCGGCCTGTTCCTGTGCGCTCGCGCCATGCTCGGCCTCGATCCGGGCCAGCTCCTCTGCCGCCACCAGATTGACCGGGCCGATGCGTTCGCGGCTCGCGGTCAGCGCCTCCATCGCCTCACTCTCCGCGCTGGAATGGCTCACCTGGGCCGCGTCAAACGCAAAGCGTTCGGGTAGCAGCGGCGGCGGGCACTGGAAACGTTCGCCCGAAATGCGCGCCATTTCCTCGCGCCGGCTCTCCTCGTTCTCCGCCCGTGTCGCCAGCGTGGCACGGCTTTCGCGCGCGGTGGCGAGTGCTTCGGCGGCGGTGGCGAGAGCGGTTTCCGCGCCGCGCAATTCTTCTGCGCAAGCCTGCACTGCGGCATCGGCAGCGGCCAGTTCGGCGGTGAGTCGCGCGCGCACCGCTTCGCCGCCTTCAATCTCCGCGATCAGTCCGGCAGGCTTGGCGGCAGTAATCGCGCGCTGTTCGGCAATTTCCGCGAACCGGGCCTCCATGCCCGCCAGTCGCTGCGCCGCTTCGCCCGCCCGCGCCTGCCAATTGGCCTTGTCGCTGCGCTGCGCGGCCACGCGTTCGCGCGCCACCGCCAGCGCCTGATCCTGCGCGGCGAGAGTGGCGAGCGCGGCTTGCAAGCCTTCGCGTGCGGCCTCGTGACGCAGGCGCGCGGCGTCGAGCGCGGCGCGACCCGCGGCAGGATCGGGCAGGGCGGCGCGTTTCGCTTCGGCCGCCGCGATATCGGCCTGTGCGGCCTCCTGCTGCTGCGCCAGATCGGCACTGGCACGGGCGATTTCGGCAAGGCGTGCCGCATGGCGTTCTGCCGCCGCTTCGGCCTGATCGAGCGCCCGCAGCGCTTGCCGCTCGGCCTCTGCCGCCTCGTTAACGCTGCGTTCGCTGGCAACCAGCGCGCGGGCAAGCTCGCTCGCCTCCGCAGCCAGCGCATCGTGACGCGCCTGCGCTTCTGCCACGGCCTTGCGCAAGGGCGGCAGGCGTTGTTCCAGATCGGCAAGGCGGTTGTCCGCTTCCAGCCGCGCCGCCTCGGCAGCGCCTTCGCCGCGTGCGACAAAGCCGTCCCAGCGGCGCAGCAGGCCATCTTTCGTCACCAGCCATTCGCCGGGGCCAAGCGTGCGGCCATCATCGGCATCGGCCACATGGACGAGCGCCAGCCGCGCGGCGAGCTGCGGCGGGCAGGCGCGCACATGGGCGGCGAGATTGTCCGCCACGGGGCTGGGCGCGGCGGCGCCCGTCCAGAAGCGGCCTTCGGCGGCCTTGTCGGGCATACCCAGCGGCGCCTTGGCATCGCGGCCCAGCACCGCTGCCAGCGCGCGTTCATAGCCCGGCTCTGCCGCCACCTCATCGAGCGCCACAGGCAGGCCATGCTTGCCCTGCGCGGCCTTGGCGCGAGCTTGCCGGTCGCGGTCGAGCGCCTGCCATTCGCGTTCAATTCCAGCCAGGTCCGCGCGGGCGGAGGAAAGCAGGCTGGCGGCGGCGTCCCGCTCCGCGCCAAGCGCATCCTTGCGCGCGCGTTCCGCGTCCAGCGCAGCGCGCAGATTTTCGCGGCGGGCGGAGGCGTCTTCGGCGGCCTTGCGCGCGGCTTCCACCGCTGCTGCCGGATCGCCGGTGCTTTCGAGGGCGGCCCTTTGCTCCGCCAACCGCCGCGCCTCGGCCAGCAAGCGATCGGCGCGGGCACGCGCCTGCGCCACCTCGGCCTCGGCCACGCGCCATTCGGCTTCCACTCCTGCGTTTTCCGCCGTTGCGCGGGCAAGTGCGAGTTCGGCGGCGCGTGCGGCGCGTTCGGCATCTTCGGATTTGGCGAGCAGGGCAGGGCGCGCCTTTTCCGCCTCTTCCAGCGCGGCGACATTGGCGGCAAGCGCAGCGTCGAGATCCTTCAGCGCCTGTGCCGCGTCGCGGGTAAGGCGGTCGGCCTCGAACCGGTCCTCTTCCAGCCGTTGCTGCTGCCGGTCGAGATCGGCAAGGCGTTGCTGCGCGGCTTCGAGCTGGCTGGCGAGCGCGGCCATGCGGTGCCCGTGCGCACTGGCATCGTCGCGGCGGTCGGCCAGTTCGTCACGCAATTCGGTAAGCTTTTCCGCAAGAGCGTGCTGCGCCGCCTGCGCCGTCTTTGCCGCCTCCTGTGCGGCGGCCACTTCAGCATCGGCAGTGCGCGCCTGCTGCCTTGCTGCCTCAGCCGCCGCCGCCGCGTCGCGCCAGCGGGCAAAGACCAGCCGCGCTTCGGCCAGCCGGATCTGGTCGGACAAGGCCTTGTAGCGTTCGGCCTGCTTGGCCTGCCGGCGCAGTGTGGCGATCTGGCTGTCGAGGCCCGCCATCAGGTCTTCCAGCCGCGCAAGGTTGCGTTCGGTCGCTTTCAGGCGGTTTTCGGCATCGCGGCGGCGGACATGCAGGCCCGCAATACCCGCCGCCTCTTCCAGCATCATGCGCCGTTCTTCGGGCTTGGCCGCGATGACCTGCGCGATCTTGCCCTGGCTGACGAGGGCAGGGGAATGTGCGCCGGTGGCGGCATCGGCAAACACCAGCGCCACGTCCTTTGCCCGCACATCGCGCCCGTTGACGCGGTAGGCGCTGCCCGCGCCGCGTTCGATGCGGCGGGTGACGTTCAGTTCCTCGCCCTCGCTATCGGCGGCGTGGAGCACCACTTCGGCAAAATCGCGCGGCGGGCGGGTGGCAGTGCCCGCGAAGATCACGTCCTCCATCCCGCCTGACCGCATGGATTTGGGGCTGTTTTCGCCCATGACCCAGCGGATCGCTTCGAGCAGGTTGGATTTGCCGCAGCCATTGGGGCCGACCACACCGGTCAGCCCCGGTTCGATGCGCAGTTCAGCTGGCTCGACAAAGCTCTTGAAGCCCGAAAGTCTGAGCTTCCTGATCTCCACTGGCCGGCTTCCCCCCTCTTGCCAGGTTTACCTTGCGCCGGCGCGTTGCAGCGCGCCTTCGACCTCGGCCCAGCGGGTGGCGTCAATCTTCTGCCCGTTGAGGAAGAAGGTGGGCGTGCCGGTCACATTGTCGGCCTGCATTGCGCCCTGCGTCACTTCCGCAAGGCGCATCATGGCGGGCGCATCGGCAAGGCAGGCATTGGCCTGATCGGTGCTGATCCCGCGTGCAGCGAAGAACTGGGTGAAGCCGCCCACTTCGCCCAGCGCCACGAAGCGCTGGTTTTCGGGCAATTGCAGCGCGCGGTTCATCGCGTCCTGCTGGCTCATATAGGTCTGCTGGATTTCGCCCAGATTGAACCACACCTGATCGGCAAGCGGTATGGCGGCGGTTTCAGGCGCACATTCGATCAGGCGGGTGAGCATCAGGTCCACAACGCCGTGGATCACCGCGCTGCGCAGTTCGAAGCTGACGCGGCCGGTATCGACATAGTTTTCCAGCAGCGCCTTCGACCCTTCCTCGGCAAAACGGGCGCAGGCGGGGCAGGTGAGCGAACCGTATTCAACGAGCTTGATCGGCGCATCGGGATTGCCGACCAGCCAGCCGCCCTGCTCCGTGCGCGTGACGGTCTTCGACCAGGTCGTGCCGGCAGGCGCGGCCACGGGGGCCACGGGTTCGCCATTGCCGCCCGCCGTGGTGGCATCTTCGCCAGAACAGGCCGCAAGGCCCAGCGCCAGCGGCGCGGCGAGCACGGCGAAGATCACACGATGAAGCGGACGATCACGAAGCACGGACATTTCAGGTTCCTTTTCGGATATTGGGAGGAAGGCTAGACCGCTTGGACGCAGGGGCAAGCGTTGCGCGCGCCTGTGGCCCCGCTTTTGCACAGGATATGCCCAGCTAATCGCACGCGCAGCCCCTTCGCAAGCTTAACGCAGCGCAGCATCCAGCCGGGGTTGCAGCGCCTGCCAGCTGTGCACGCCCGATACCATCGTGCCGTTGATAGCAAAGCTGGGTGTTCCGGGAATGTCCCAGCGCGCATTGTCGGCTGCGGCGGTTTCGGCCAGCCGGCGCGCCTCGGCCTCGTTGTTCAGGCACTGGTCGAGCTGCGCGGCGGTATATCCGCGCGGCTCCATGATGCGGTAAAGGCCGATATCGCTTGCAATCGCCCGCATCCGCGCGCCGGTGGTGCCGGTGCGCCAGCGCGCCTGCTGCGCCGGGGTCGTCGCCTGTGCGGCGGCCAGCCAGCGAGGCTGATCGCGCAGGATCGCGCGGTGATTGCCCCAGAACCTGTCCGCCGAACCGCACTCCGCCGCCAGCGCGGCCGCCAGATCGATCGGGTTGCGGATCACATGGCGCACTTCCACCGCCACGCGTCCCGTCTGCACATAGGCGAGGCGCAGCGGCCCTTCGGCCTGCGTTTCGAAATTGGCGCAATGCGGGCAGGTATAGCTGACGAAGGTGGTGAGCCGCGTGGAGGCCTGCGGATTGCCGTGCAGGTTCCCGCCATCGGTGGTCGAATAGGTGGCGTCCCAGTTCTGCGCCACCACCGCGCTGATCGGGGCGGCGGCGAGCAGAAGCCCTGCAAGAACAGCCTTCTTCATTCCTCAATCATCCTCTTTCGATCCCAGCGAACGGGCCAGCGATTCGAGCACCATGCGCAGTTCCGGATCGCCAATATCGCGCAAGGAATCGCCCAATTCCATCGGAATGGGTTTGAGCGAAGGCGGCGCGGTAGCGGGTTTTTGAGCAGCATCCGCCTTAACCGCGCCTTGCCGCATCTTTACCCGTGCCACCGCCTTGTATCCGAAAAAGCGGTTCACCCGCTCGATAATTTCCGGGATGACATGCTGGATCAGCGGGGCGTGTGCGGGCTGGACCACCAGTTGCAGGATGCCGTCGGCCTTTTCGCCGGGGGGAAAGCGGATCGCTTCGGGCACGCAGACGCGGGCATGGGCCGCACCCACGATTTCGGGCCAGCGCGTGACGACGCTGGATTGCACAAAGCCAAAGCGGCGAAAGGCGGCGCGCCCGATTTGCGGCACCAGATCGGCCACCGCCTGCGCGTCCCCGCCGCGTGGCCGTTCATAGGGGCGCGCGGGTTTGGCAGGGGGGCTTTTGGGCCGGGGTGGGGGCTTGCCGCTTTCCATTGCGGCCCTGCCTATGCCATGGCGCGGCAATGGACAACACCGCACAGGCCTTGCTCGATTGGTATGATGGCCATGCCCGCGACCTGCCGTGGCGGGTGAAGGGCGGCGCAAGGCCCGATCCCTATCGCGTCTGGCTGTCCGAAGTGATGCTGCAACAGACCACAACGGCGGCGGTTGCGCCCTATTTTAACAAATTCGTGGCGCGCTGGCCCACGGTGGATGCTCTGGCCGCCGCGCCAGAATCGGAGGTGATGGCCGCATGGGCGGGGCTGGGCTATTACAGCCGCGCGCGCAATCTGGTGGCCTGCGCCCGCGATGTTGCCGCGCGTGGCGGCTTTCCGGAAAACGAGGCGGAGCTGCGCAAGCTGCCCGGACTTGGCCCCTATACTGCCGCCGCGATTGCCGCGATTGCCTTTGGTCAGCGGGCGGTGGTGGTGGACGCCAATGTGGAACGGGTGGTGGCGCGGCTGCTTGCCATAGAGGAACCGCTGCCGGGTGTGCGCAAGGCAATCCGCGCCGCCGCCGATGCGATCACGCCAGAAAACCGCGCGGGCGATTTTGCCCAAGCGATGATGGATTTGGGCGCGACGATCTGCACCGCGCGTGATGCCAAATGCCTGCTTTGCCCATTGTCCTCGCAATGCCGGGGCCGCGCCACCGGCGATCCGCTGCGGCTGCCGGTCAAGGCTGCGAAAAAGGCTCGACCGCGCCGCACGGGCACTGCCTTCTGGATTGAGCGCGACGGCGCTGTCTGGCTGGTGACGCGCGCGGGGCGCGGAATGCTGGCCGGGATGCGCGCACTGCCCGACGATGGCTGGTCAGCGCGGGGAGACGGACACGGCGATCCGCCGCTGGGCGGGCGCTGGCAGGCTGGCGGCGTGGTGCGCCACACATTCAGCCATTTCGATCTGGAACTGGGCGTGGCGATCTATGCCGAGGATGCAATAATCGAGTTATCCGGCGGCGAATGGTGGCCGGTGGAGCGGCTTGACGAGGCGGGCCTTCCTACTCTGTTCGCCAAGGCGGCGCAGCTGGTGTTGGCGCGGAATTAGATGATCCCGCCGCCTAGCGACAGGCGGATTACCGCGATGGCAAAGATCACCAGGCAGAAATTGCGCCCCGCATTCGTGCTCGACAGCGCGCCCACGACAATCCCCGTCACCACCAGCGGCAATGCCAGCCAATTGCCCCAGCCCAACAGCGGGATTTGCGAGGGGATTACAATGATCAACGAGATCAGCCCGATGAGGATGGAGAGCACGTTCAGCATCTGTTTTATTTAGGTAAGACACTGGGCGATCGCAAGGGTCCGTCAGCCGCGGCGCAATCGCTCGCTTGAAGGGCGAGCAAGCGCTGCTAGTGTCCCGCCACAAAAGGATCAGAACGGGAGAATTCGCGTGGAAGCCAATCGTATCGACGGCATCGCCTTGTCGCGGCGGCAATTCGCAGGCGCGGGCGGCCTTGCGGCCCTGGCGCTGGCTTTTCCGCACCTCGCTTTCGCGCAAGGAACTGGCGACGATGCCGTGCGCCGCTGGCCCGGCGTGGCAAACATGGTCCGCAGCTATGTAGGCGATGGCAGGGTGGCGAACATGGTCGCGGCGCTGGGGATGGGGCCGGGCGATCCGGACGTGATCGCGATGGGCAATACCAGCTTCACCAGCGGCCAGCCCGCCGATGCGGACAGCCTCTACCGCATCTATTCGATGACCAAGCCGATTACCGGCATGGCGACCTTTGCCTGTATAGAGGAAGGCTGGCTGGACCTTGACCAGCCGATTGCCGACATCCTGCCTGCCTTCGCCAATATGCAGGTGCAAAAGGTCTATGACGGGCCGATCACGCCCGACAATCTGGAGCCCGCCGCGCGCCCGATCACCGTGCGCCATTGCCTGACACATACTGCCGGCCTCGGCTATTCGATCGTGCAGCAGGGGCCGCTGGCCGATGCCTATACCGCCGCCGGCCTTGTGCCGGGCCTGGTCACGCGAATGGAGAATGTGCCCGCCTTTCGCGGCACGCCGGTGCGCAGTCTGGCGCTGTTTGCTGACCGGCTGGCGGAAATGCCGCTGGTGGCGCAGCCGGGCACGCGCTGGGTCTATTCGGTCGGGCTCGACCTCTTGGGTCGTGTGATCGAAGTGGTGACGGGCAAGAGCTTCGACCGTTTCCTGAAGGAGCGCTTTTTCGATCCGCTGGGCATGACCTCCACCTTCTTTCAGGTGCCGCTGACACAGGCGCACCGCTTTACCGCCAATTATTTCCTGCTGAACGGGATGCTGGTGCCGATCGACCTGCCCGACAACAGCGTCTATCTCGACCCGCCGCCTTTCCCCTTTGGCGGGGCGGGGCTGGTGTCGAGTGCGCGCGATTACGACCGCTTTCTGGCGATGATCGCGGGGCGCGGCACGGTGGACGGGGTGACTGTGCTGGATCGCAGCAGCGTGGAGCAGGCGACAAGCGACCTGATGCCCGATACGCTGGCTGCTGATGGCGGGTTCTCCAGCGGCGGGCGTGCTTTCGGTTATGGCGCAGGCGGGCTGGTTGGCCGGGGCGATGCGGCGGGGCTGTTCGGCTGGTTCGGCGCGGCAGGAACCTGCGGCCTTGTCGATATGAACCGGGGCCTGCGCCACACGCTGATGACGCAATATATGCCGAGCATGGAATACAGCGTGCAGAATGATTTTCCCGTAGTGGTGGCCGGTGATGCCGCCGCGCTGGCCTCGCGCCGGGGTTGAGATTGGCTGCATGACGATACACTATCCCGGCCACGGACTGGACCGGGCCGATCACAGCCGCACTGATCCCGCCTTGCTGGCGGCCTTGCGCGCACGGGCCGATGCGCGGCTGCTGCTGCTTGATGCGCTCTCGCCAGTGCTCAATCCGGCCAACCGCCTGAGTTTTGGCGCGGCCGCCGATCTGCCGCCCGATGCCGAAACGGTGTTTCTGGGCATGGATGGCGAAGTGCCCGTCTTTGCTGCGGTGCCGGCAGAGGGGGACGACCGCCCGGCTTTTCGGCAAAAGCCCAATTGGGCCGCCATAGCCTTGCTGGGTGCGCAGGACATGGCGCTTTACGCCAGTGCGCGCAGTCTGGTCGATTGGCACGCGCGGCACCGCTTCTGCGCCCGCTGCGGCGCGCCCACGGTGATCGCCAAGGGAGGTTGGCAGCGCGATTGCCCGTCTTGCACCGCGCAGCATTTCCCGCGCACCGATCCGGTGGCGATCATGCTGGTCGAGCACGAGGGCGACCTGCTGTTGGGGCGCGGAACGCAGTTTCCACCGCACAGCTATTCGGCGCTCGCAGGCTTCATTGAGCCGGGCGAGACTATCGAACAGGCAGTAGCGCGCGAAGTGTGGGAGGAAGCGGGCGTGCGCGTCCACTCGGTCCGCTATATCGGCAGCCAGCCATGGCCCTTTCCCAGCCAGTTGATGATCGGCTGCCACGCGCTGGCCGATGCGCGCGATCTGACGGTGGATTACACCGAACTGGCCGATGCGCGCTGGTTCACCCGCGCCGAAGTGGCCGAGGCGATGGAGAGGCGCAGCGATGCCGCCGCCTTCATTCCGCCACCAGCGCAAGCTATTGCCAATGCCATGCTTGGCTGGTGGCTGGAGAGAACCCGATGAGCGAGGTGTTGCAGGTGGATATCTGGTCGGATGTGGTGTGCCCCTGGTGCGCCATCGGCCATGCGCAGTTCAAGCAGGCGGTGGCCGATCTGAAAGGCACGGTGGACGTCGACGTGGTGTTCCTGCCCTTTGAGCTCAATCCCGACATGCCGCCCGAAGGCCGCGATCAGGCGGAATTGCTGGCGCGGGCCTATGGCAAGAGCGCCGAGGAAGTTACTGAAATGCAGCGCCATGTGGAAGCGGCGGCAGAGGCGGCGGGCTTTGATATGGGCTGGACAGGCGAGGGCGATGCCCCGCCGCGCCATGTGTGGAACACGCACGGCGCGCACAAGCTGCTGCGCTGGGCGCTGGAAACATCGGGCGCGCAGGCGCAGGGTGAACTGAAACAGGCGCTGTTCGCCGCGCATTTTCAGGCGCGGCGCAATATCTCCGACAGGGCGGTGCTGCTCGATCTGGTGGCGGCGCAGGGGCTTGATCCGGCGGCGGCGGCCCGCGCGCTCGACGATCCCGGCCTGTCGCAGGCGATCCGGCGCGATCAGGAACTGGCGGCGCAGAACAATATCCGCTCGGTCCCCACCTTCGTGGTCAACGGCAAATTTATCCTGCAAGGCAGCGCGGAGCCGGAAAGCTACAAACAGGCGTTGATCAAGCTCGCCACCATGGAAGCATTGGCGTGAGGGAAAGGCGCTAGACCAGCCCCAGCTTTGCCAGCTCGCTCACCAATTTGCCCGGCATGGCATCGCCCACCACTTCGCCATCGAGCAGATCGGCAGGCGCGTCCGCATCCTCCAGGTATCGCCAGCCCTGATGCGCCCGCTTGGGGCGCGGGTGCACGCGGTGGAGGCGGTTTTCGAGCACAATGTCCCAATGCCCGTCGGGCCGCTGCTCAAAGCCGGTAATCGCGGCGCGGGCAATGATCGCGTGTTCGTGAATCCAGTAAAGCGAGCCGCCGATAATCTCCGCATGGCGCTTGGGCAGGTAGCGTGTGCGCAGCCGCTTGTCCGGCGTGCGCCCGTCGAACCATGCCTCCAGCTCGGCCAGAGACGAGCAGCGGAAGGCGATCTTGGTGAGGTGGAGCGGCATGGGGGGAAGATAGGGTTTCCCTGCTTTCAGACCAGCCCCATGCCGACCGCGAGGCCCAGGAATACCAGAAAGCCCATCGAATCCGTCGTCATGGTGACAAAGATCGAGGAGGCGATCGCCGGATCTGCGCGCAGCTTGTCAAGCGTGAGCGGCACGAACACGCCGGCAAAGCCCGCGATCACGATATTCCCCATCATCGCCAGAGCAATCACCAGCCCCAGCATCGGATTGCCGAAGATCAGGCTCACCGCCGTGCCGATCACCAGCGCCACGGTGGTGCCGTTGAGCAGCGCGATCGACATTTCGCGCCGCACCGCGCGCCAGGTATTGCTGCTGGTAAGCTGGTTGGTTGCCAGGGCGCGCACCGTCACCGCCAGTGTCTGCGTGCCCGCATTGCCGCCGATCCCGGCGACGATCGGCATCAGCACGGCCAGCGCCACCATCTGCGCGATCACATCCTCGAAGCGGGAAATCACGAAGCTGGCGACCGATGCGGTGAGCAGATTGGCGAGCAGCCAGCGCACGCGCGCGGAATAGGCATCGCGGATCGGCTCGTTAATGTCGCCATCGCCCGCGCCCGACAGCAGCAGCGCGTCCTCGCCGGCTTCTTCCTGAATGATGTGGACGATGTCGTCGACGGTGAGCTGACCCACCAGCCGGCCGCTCTCGTCCACCACGGCCGCCGAGATCAGGCCGTATTTCTGGAAGCGCAGCGCGACTTCTTCCTGATCCATGTCGGTGGGGATCAGCGTCTGGTCGCGCTTCATTACGTCGGTAAGGGCGATGTGGCGCGGCGTGCGCAGGATCCACGAAAGCTGGCAGGTGCCCACCGGGTGATGCCGGTGATCGACCACGAAGACTTCCCAGAACTCGGTAGTCAGATCGTCATGCTCGCGCAGATAGTCGATCAGGTCGCCCACCGTCATCGTATCGGGCACCGCCACCAGCTCGCGCTGCATCAGGCGGCCGGCGGATTCTTCCGGGTAGGACAGCGCGCTTTCGATGACTGCGCGGTCTTCCGGCTCCATCTCGGCCAGAATCGCCTGCTGATCCTCGGCGTCGAGATCCTCCAGCAATTGCACCGCGTCATCGGTGTCGAGCTGTTCGGCGATTTCCGCGACCGCGGCGGCGGGCAGCGCCTCGATCATGTCCTCGCGGACATAGTCGTTGAGTTCAGCGATCACCTCGCCGCTCATCAGATCGGTGATGGCAGCGGCCAGACCCGCGCGCTCGGCGGGCTGGAGCAGTTCGAACAGGTCGGCAACGTCGGCGGGGTGGAGCGGTTCGACCAGATCGTAGACGCGCGCCACATCGCCATCGGCCAGCGCGGCGCGCACGGCGTTGACGAAGCTTGGTTTCAGCAGATTGTCTTCGTCCAGCTCCTCCACGCGTGGTTCCGCAGCAACGTTCTCGACGCTGTCTTCTGCCGGGTCGTGCAAATCGGTCTGGGCCATGGAAGGTGGGCCTAATCGCGCTGCCTGTAAAAGCAAGCATCAGCCGCGCTGATGGCGTGACTTTGCCCGCATTTGCCCTATATCCCGGCACCACATTTCATTGAGGAGACATTTGCATGGCCGCCGAACATCTGACCTTCACCCTCGACACCGGCAACGGCGAAGGCGGCGATGTCGTCATCAAGCTGCGCCCCGATGTGGCCCCCGGCCATGTCGCGCGCATTTCCGAACTGGTTTCGGAAGGGTTTTACGACGGCGTGGTGTTCCACCGCGTGATCCCCGGCTTCATGGCGCAGGGCGGCGATCCGACCGGCACCGGCATGGGCGGCAGCGACAAGCCCGACCTCCAGGCCGAATTCAACGATGTGCCGCATGTGCGCGGCGTCTGCTCGATGGCCCGCACCAGCGCTCCGCACAGCGCCAATTCGCAGTTCTTCATCTGCTTTGACGATGCGCGCTTCCTCGACAAGCAATATACCGTATGGGGCGAAGTCATCAGCGGGATGGAGCATGTCGACGCGCTGCCCAAGGGCGAACCGCCGCGCAACCCCGGCAAGATCGTGAAGGCCACGCTTTCTTGATGCCATTGGGGCAGTGGCTGGCGCTGCTGCTGGCGGCGGGGCTAATGCCCTTGCCGCTGGCCGGGTGCCTGTTGCCGCCCGATGCGCCCACCATCCTCGCCAGCGCGGGCGGCACCGGGCCCGACGATGCCTATGTCGTCTATTCCCGTTCGCAGGAGATCGAAGTTCTCGCCCTGCTGGGACTGGAAGCGGTGCGGCAGGAACTGCACCTGCTGAACGGGCGCACTTTCCATGTCACCGCGGCCCGTTCCCTGCAAACAGGCGAAACGCGAGATGTCTGGTTCGACATCTCGCGTTTCCATGGTCGCGAATAGGGGCCGTAATTCGGCCCGGTTAGATCGTGTCAGACCCGATCAATCGGGCGCGACATTGCGGCTCTGGATCAGCCAGCGGCCGTTCTGCTTGATGACGATGTCCTCGCCCCAGCCCTGCGCGAGCATTTCCGGACGCGGACCAGCGGGCACGCCGCGCGTGACGGTCTGCCAGTAATAGCGGACCACGGCGCGGTTGGGATTGATGAACTCAATGGTCTGGTTGCTCATCACATGGTGCAGCGTGGGCGACTGCGCGTTGCGGTTGGCGGCCATGCCGCTGACCATCTGCCGCAGCGCATCACGGCCGCGCGTGTTGCCGAAGCTGCCGTCCTCGGTGAAGACAGCGGCATAGGCATCCGCGTTCCAGGTGTCGATCGCGCGCACGTAATTCCACATCAGCCGTTCAATCGCGGCGCGGTCCTGCGCCTCGCGCAGCAGATTGTCGGCGGCAACGGCGGGCGGGGTGTAATTGGGCAGGGTGGCCGGATCCCAGTGCTGATCGGCCTTGCCATCGACAAAGCGCCAGCTGTCAAACCAGGTGGTCGTGTAGGTGCCGCCATTGGGATCGCCGGGGATCGGCAGTTCGCGCCGGATCACCACGGTCACATAATCGCCTTCGGCCTGCACCGAGACGATGGGCGTTACCAGCCGGTCGCAGGTGGGGGTGGGCTGCACGCGGGCCACATTGACAAAGTAGTTCACCACGCCTTCCAGCCCTGATGCGGCGAGCGGATTGTGCTGGATGTAGCGGTCGGTCAGCCATTCGCCCGCCCGGTGCCACTGGTTGCATTGCAGCAGCTCGCGCATGATGTGGAGCGCAGCCTGCTTGTTGCGGTGAAGCACGGGATCGCGGCTGGTGAACAGGCTTTCGGGATCGGGATGCCCCACCACGGGGTCGTTGAGCGGCATCATCTGCGCCGATGCGGGCGCGATGAAGGCCAGCGGGCTGATGGCGGCCAGTGCGGCAGCCAGAACGGTTTTCCTGATTTGCATGTCTCTCCCCTTTGGATCATTTGCGAATCCGCAGGGGAGGGGTTGTGCCGCAAAACGGCCACGCGGGCTAGGGTTGCGCGACTGTCAGAGCCCTGCCGACACGATCCAATCGTGAAAGATGCGCAAGGGCCGCGCATCCAGATCCACCGGCTTGCACAGGAACCAGTAGGAATAGGGGCTGGCAATCTTCTGCCGGTAAAGGCCGGTCACGCGCGGATCGGCATTCCGGATCATGTGATCGTCATGCATGATGGCGATGCCGAGGCCCTGCGCGGCGGCTTCGAGGATCAACTGGCCCGAATCGTAATGGTCCACCGCCACGGGTTGCAGCTTTTCGAGGCCCAGCGCCTTCTTCCACGCCTCGAAACTCAGTTCCATGTCGGTGTGGACAAGGAAGGTCTGCTTTTCCAGTTCGGCAATGTCGGGCACCGGTCCCAGCTTCTCGGCCAGCGCGACCGAACAGATCGCGTGCACACTGTTTTCGTCGAGCTGCACCGCATGAAACGCCTTGTCGGGCGTAGTGGTGAGCGCAATGGCGGCATCCAGCGTGTCGCCCACCCGGTCGATCAGATGCGGGCCGGTGTCGATATCCAGATGCAGGCGCGGATGCATGGCGCGCAGTTCGGGCAGGCGCGGGAACAGCCGCTGCGTGCCGAACAGCGGCATGACGCCAAGGCGCAGGCGCAGCGTTTGCAGGTTTTCCGACTGCGCCTCCACTGCGGCGGCCAGCGTTTCCAGATGCGGGGCGACCGCGTCGTAGAAATTGCGCCCTTCATCGGTCAGCTTCATCACCTGGCCCGAACGGGAGAACAGCTTCTTGCCGGTGAAATCTTCCAGATTGGTGATTCGCCGCGACAGCGCCGACGGCGAAAGGCCCAGTTCACTCGCCGCCGCGCGCGCCGAGCCAAGGCGCACCGTGCGCACGAATGCCTCCAGGGCACGAAGGGGCGGCAATCTGCGCATGGGGGCCTTTGTTCACAATTATGCAACTGCTGTCGAGCGGGATAAGTAAAAATCGCTGGGAAAACTGGAGCAAGCGGCCGATTGCCCGCCTATTCGACCGCTTCGGCCTCCGCCGCTGGCGGGGCGTGGAGGCGCAGGCGCGTAACATGCGTCTCGTCCCCTGCAATCACCTCGATGCGCCAGCCGCTGGGATGTTCGAGCACGCTGCCCGGCTGCGGCACATGGCCCGCCAGCACAAAGGTGAGCCCGCCCAGCGTATCGACCGATTCTGCAACCTCGGCAATGCGCGGATCGCCCAGCGTCTCGGCCAGATCGTCGAGTTCGGCCAGCGCGTCGGCTTCCCACATCCCGTCGCCCAGCGGCACCACCAGGTCCACCGGGTCATCGTCATGCTCGTCCGCGATTTCGCCGACGATTTCCTCGACCAGATCCTCGATCGTGATGAGGCCATCGGTGCCGGAAAACTCGTCGAGCACGATGGCCAGATGCGTCTTTCTGGCGCGCATATCGGCCAGCACGTCGAGCGCGCCGCGCGCCTGCGGCACATAGAGCGGCTGGCGCATCAGCGTGGTCCAGTCGGCCGGCGGCGCGCGCCCTTCGGCCAGGATCGGGAAGACATCCTTGATGTGCATCATGCCGATCACATCGTCCAAGGTCTCGCGGTATACCGGCAGCCGCGAATGGCCGTGTTCGGCAAACAGCGCGACCACCTCGTCCCAGCTCGATGCGGCGTCGATGGCAATGATCTGCCCGCGCGGCACGGCGATATCGTCGGCGTCGTGTTCGGAAAAATGCAGCAGGTTCTTGAGCATGATAAGCTCTGCACGGGACAGGTCACCCTTGGCGCCGTTCTCACCGCTCACACCGGAGGCCTGATCCTCCTCATGCTCCTCGATCGCTTCTTCGAGTTGTTCGCGTAGGGAAGGGCCTTCCTCGCCTTCGAACAGCGATTTTATCGCGCCCCAAAGGCCGCCGCTACTCTCCCCGTCTCCCGATTGGGAATCACCACCCTTGCTGTTGTCGGCCATCGCCGCAAGCTACCCCTGCTGTTTCAATTCTCGCTATATGGGTTGGCGATACCCATTTGTGCAAGCGCCAACACTTCAAGCGCTTCCATCGTCTCGGCATCTTCGGCGGAAATCGCGTGATCGTGGCCCGCCAGATGCAGCAGGCCGTGGATGATGAGATGCGCGGCATGGGCTTCCAATGGCACGTCCTTTTCCGCCGCTTCACGCGCGCAGGTTTCATAGGCGAGCGCGATGTCACCCAGCATTTGGGGCGGGCCTTCGGGGGCAAGGGCGAGCAGTTCGGCCCGCTCCAGCATGGGGAAGGAGAGCACATTGGTCGCCTTGTCGCGCCCGCGCCATTCGCGGTTGAGCGCGTGGATTTCGGCATCGGATGTGAACAGCAGCGAGGTTTCGAGGCGCGGATTGGCCAGTTCCGGCGCGACCTGCTGCACCGCGTTTAATGCGCGTGTGGCAAGCGCGGCCCAATCGCCCCACGGCGCGGCAGGGGCGGGCCAATCCTCGATATCGATCTCAAGCTGCATGACGCGCAGCCCCTAGCGCAGATTGCGCGGGTGGGGAATGGTGGGGTGGGAAGCAAATGTCCTCAAGCAATATTGCTTGATAACCCTCCCAAGCCTGGTTCATTCTGCATTGGTGTACCAATGATCAAGGAAAAAACTGTTGTCGTTAGGGTCTAAACCCAATCAGCCTCTTGAAATTCAGTGCGTGTATTGATTCAGAGTGTCTCCGCTGAAGCAGGAGACC
>NZ_JBANRN010000003.1:0-269554 GCF_037154155.1 Alteraurantiacibacter lauratis | reverse complement strand
AAGGTCTCCTGCTTCAGCGGAGACACTCTGAATCAATACACGCACTGAATTTCAAGAGGCTGATTGGGTTTAGACCCTAGCCCTGCCAGCAGCATCAGCCAGCCGCCCATGCTGGAGCCGACAAGGATCACCCGGTCCGCCGCCACCTGTGCGCCGATCAGCGCCAGCACCTCGTCCCGCCAGCGGCTGAGCGTGCCATCAGCAAAATCGCCCGAACTTTCCCCGCAGCCCGAATAGTCGAGCAGCAGGCACTCGCGCCCGGTGGCTTGCGCCCAATCGAACACGGCGGTCGCCTTCCCGCCCGCCATGTCGGACATGTAGCCGGGCAGGAAGACCACGGCCGGGTCGGTGCCGCTGCCGGTTCCGCCGTTGGTTCGGGGCGTGTGGCGAAAGGCGATGCGCTGGCCTGCGAACGCGAAATGACGGAACGTCGTCATGACCCGCCGTGCGCTTCAGGCGAAAGAGGGTTTGAAATCCACCGCGTCGGGATAGGTCTGGCGGAACACATCGATCAGCGCTTCCAGTTCCGGAATGTCGAACAGGCGAGGCCAGTTACTCGATTCGACCAGATCAAGACAGCCCTTGGGGAAATAGTGAAAGAACAGCAGGTGGCAGAAACCGGGCCGCGGCATGGCGTCGCGGTAATGCCATTGGCTGCTGCCCGAAAACAGGATCGCATTGCCGGGTTTGAGAACATAGGGTGTGAAACGGAGCTGGCGCTTTATCGCTTCCTCGTCGAAATTAGCCAGGATTTCCCTGTCGGGCCAGTCCACCAGCTCGCTGAACCAGATCGGCCATTCGACGTCCTGCTCGATGCAGATGTCGAGCGTGTACATCGAAACGGGCTGATCCATGTGCAGCCCGCATCTCCCCATATTGCCGTAAAGGCTGAGGAAATTGTAGCCGGGTTCGAGTTCCTGCCCGGCAAGCTCGCTGACCAGCGCGGTCAATTGAAGCTGCAAATCGACAAAATAGGGATGATCGTGGACGACATGGCGGCCGAAATGTTCAAGTTCGTGCCGCTCAAGCTCGCGTGATGACAAATCGCGCACAACTGTTCGGATCGGCTCCAGCTCCGCCTCACTGAACAGCGCCTCTACCTCGCGCACCTGAAAGTCGCGCGGCGTGTGCAGCGGCGCGAATCCCTCGACAAAGCTGTCGATCGCATCGGGGCGCACCTTTGCCAGATAGACTTTCGCCGCTTCGTAAAAACAGAGAAAGTGGGCATCGTACCATGGGGTTTTGCCGAC
The DNA here is from genome assembly GCF_037154155.1 of Alteraurantiacibacter lauratis. Classification (NCBI taxonomy): domain Bacteria; kingdom Pseudomonadati; phylum Pseudomonadota; class Alphaproteobacteria; order Sphingomonadales; family Erythrobacteraceae; genus Alteraurantiacibacter; species Alteraurantiacibacter lauratis. Next base: position 268,304 of record NZ_JBANRN010000003.1, on the reverse strand, counting down.
CTCGCGCATAGCCATGACGGCAGCGAGATGCATATCGAGATAAGCCGGGTCGCGCAGGCGAGCTTGGATCTGAGGGGAGAGATTTTGATGCTGCATAATTAAGCATGATTACTTAGACGCAGATGCCTGTCACGCGAACTTAAAAATAGCTGGTCCGGCAAAGGGTTTGGTCGGCGCGGATTTGCCGGGGTTGCAGGCTGCGCGGCCTCCCCGTAATGCCAGCCCCCTGTCCCAAGGAAAGTTTACCTCCCGTGTCCGAAATGCTCACGATCCGCCTGCCCGATGGTTCCGCCCGCGAGATGCCGGCGGGTTCGACCCCGGCCGACGTTGCGGCCGCGATTGGCCCCGGCCTTGCCAAGGCCGCGCTGGCCGCACGCGTGGACGGGGAATTGCGCGACCTGACCCGGCCGTTCGATGGCGATTGCGAGCTGGCGCTGATTACCGCGCGCGACGAGGCAGACGCGCTGGAACTCGTCAGGCACGATTACGCGCATGTGCTGGCCGAGGCGGTGCAGGCCTTGTGGCCGGGCACGCAGATCACCTTTGGCCCCGCCACCGAGGATGGCTTCTATTACGACGTGATGGCCCCGGCCAGCCGCGCGCCGTTTGGCATGGAAGACCTGCCCGCGATCGAGGAGAAGATGCGCGAGATCATCCGCGCCGACAAGCCGCTGAAGCGCGAGGTGTGGAGCCGGCAGGCGCTGATCGACCGCTGGACGGCGCAAGGTGAGACCTTCAAGGCCGAATGGGCCGCCGAACTCCCCGAAGGCGAGGAGCTGACGGTATACTGGTCGGGCAGCGACTGGCTCGACATGTGCCGTGGCCCGCACCTGCCGAGCACGGGCAAGCTCGATCCGCAGGCGTTCAAGCTGATGCGCGTGGCGGGCGCATATTGGCGCGGTGACCAGAAGAACGCGCAATTGACGCGTATCTACGGCACCGGCTGGCTCAACAAGAAGCAGCTCGATGCGCACCTTACCCGGCTGGAGGAGGCCGCCAAGCGCGACCACCGCAAGCTGGGCCGCGAGATGGATCTGTTCCACTTGCAGGAAGAGGCGCACGGATCGGTTTTCTGGCATCCCAACGGCTTCAAGGTGTGGCGCGCGCTCGAAGCCTATATGCGCCGCGCGATCGATGCGGCGGGTTATCAAGAAGTGAAAACCCCGCAGGTGATGGACGCCCGCCAGTGGGAACAGAGCGGCCACTGGGGCAAATACCGCGCCAACATGTTCGTCATCCCCGACGAGGTTCCCAATACCGAGGATGACGGCCCGGTGATTTCTGGCGAAGCGCAATGGATGGCGCTCAAACCCATGAACTGCCCGGCGCATGTGCTGATCTTCAAGCAGGGCATCACCAGCTACCGCGATCTGCCGCTGCGCCTGTATGAAAACGGCTGCTGCCACCGCAACGAACCGCATGGCGCGCTGCACGGCCTCATGCGCGTGCGCCAGTTCACGCAGGACGATGCGCATATCTTCTGCCGCGAAGACCAGATCGTGAGCGAGGTGCGCGCCTTTTGCGAGCTGGCCGACCGGGTCTACAAGGACTTCGGCTTCACCTATTCGATCAAGCTGGCGCTGCGGCCGCAGCAGCGTTTCGGCACCGATGCCATGTGGGACAAGGCCGAGGATGAACTGCGCAACGCGGTGATCGCGGCAGGGCTGGCTACGCAAGAATATGGCTGGGAAGAACTGCCCGGCGAAGGCGCGTTCTATGCCCCCAAGCTGGAATGGCATTTGACCGATGCGATTGGCCGCACCTGGCAAGTGGGCACGATCCAGTCCGACCGGGTGCTGCCCGAACGGCTTGATGCGGTCTATGTGGGCGAGGACGGGGAGAAGCACCGCCCGGTGATGCTGCACCGCGCGATCTTCGGAAGTTATGAGCGGTTCATCGGCATCCTGATCGAGCATTTCGCCGGCCGTCTGCCCGCATGGCTTGCGCCCACGCAGGCGGTGGTCGCGACCATCGTGTCCGATGCCGATGGCTATGCGGCACAAGTTGCGGAAAAGCTGGCGGCGGCGGGTATCCGTGTCGATACCGACACGCGCAACGAGAAGATCAATTACAAGGTGCGCGAACACAGCCTTGCCAAGGTGCCGTTCCTGCTGGTGGTCGGCAAACGCGAGGCGGAAGAGGGCACGATTGCCCTGCGCACTTTGGGCGCGGAACATCAGAAGGTGATGAGCCTCGACGAAGCGGTGGCGTTGATCGCGGCTGAGGCAACGCCGCCTGATTTGCGGTGATGGCGGGCGGCAAAGGCGGGCTGTCCTACAGCAAGTGCGCTGTGGCACCGCCGCCCTTGCTCTTCTGATTGTCGAAATCACGCTGGAATGCGATTTGCCGCTGCAAAATGTCAACTTTGCCGAAGACGCATAAACATCTGATAAGGCGAGGTTAATCCCGCAAGAGCGCCATCGTCACGCTGTCAACTTCGACAGCTTCGTATCAGAAAGGCAGTGCTGACCCGGCAAGGATAAGCGCCGCCGCGCAGGCGAGCACAATCGCGCTGCGCAGCGCGTCTGCGGGATCGGCGGCATAGCGGCGGGTGAGGGCGATGGCGTTGCGCATATCACCCGTTTTCCGCCCAAATCCCTAACAAAGTGTTAACGCGATCTGGGTGTCATTACAGCGCCAGCGGCACGTGCTGGCTGCAACAGTGGAAGCTGCCGCCGCCGGTCAGCACGGCGTCCGCCATCAGCCCCACCGCTTTCCGCCCCGGAAACAGCGCGCCGATGGCTTCCACCGCCGCCGCGTCATTTTCCGCGCCGTAGATCGGCACCACCACAACATGGTTGGCGATCACGAAGTTCATGTAGCTGGCGGGTTCGGCATCGTCGCTTGCGCCAAACAGGCCGGGGGAGGGGACGCGCACCACGTCAAGGCCAAAGGCGGCGGCGCGCTGCGCGGCATCGTCATAAGTGGCGGTGTTGGGGTCATCTTCGCCCGCACCTTCGGGAATGGCAATACGCCCCGGCGCGACAAAGCGCGCCAGATTGTCGACATGGCCATCGGTATGGTCACCCAGCAGGCCGTTGCCCAGCCAGAGGATGCGGGAAAAGCCAAGGTCGCGCTCCAGCCGCTCGGCGATCTCCGCCTTGGTCAGCTGCGGGTTGCGGTTGGGGTTGAGCAGGCATTGCGCGGTTGTCACCACAAGGCCGGTGCCGTCGGAGTCCACCGCGCCGCCTTCGAGCACCCAGTCCGCCTGTCCCAGATCATCGAGAGCGCCTGCCGCCACCAGCGAGGCGCCGGTTTCCGCATCGCCATCGAGCAGATATTTCCCGCCCCAGCCGTTGAACCCAAACCGCTGCGCGGCGCGCTCACCCGCTTCGTTGAGCAGCACCAGTGGCCCCGTGTCGCGGATCCAGATGTCACCATAGGGATGCTGCTCGATCACCACCTGCGGCAACACCAGCACGCGCGCCTGCGCCTCGGCCATGTCATCGCGCACCACCAGTCGCACCTGCTGCCCGGTTTCAGCAATCGCATTGGCAAAGGCCGCGACCTGTTGCTGCGCCGGTTCGAGGTCTTCCACCCACAGATCGGCCGCGGCGGGAAAGCCGATCCAGATCCATTCCTGTTCGGCCCATTCGGCGGGCATACGGTAAGTCATTGTCAGCATCCCTGTCTTGCCGCGGCGCAGGCGGCATCGCGCACCTGGCGGAACTCGTCGCCCGCGCGCCAATTGGGCCAGTCGGCGCTGTCGCCCAGCATCCGGCCCAGCGTGAAATAGAGCTGGAGATCGCGCATCGCGCCGCGCCAATCCCAGTTCTCGTCAAACTCGTCATCCGGGCCGTGATAGACCGCGTCATAACCTCGGCCCCAGGCAAGGCCCGCTTCCTCGCCCCCGTCGATCAGGTCAATGCCCGATTTGAGATAGAGCATCGGCACGCCGCGCTTGGCGAGGCTGAAATGGTCGGAGCGGTAATAGCGCCCCGCCTGCGGGGCGGTGTCGGGCGAGAGGCGGCGGCCTTGTGTGGCGAGTGCCTGGCTGAGGTAATCGTCCAGGTCGCTCTTGCCTGCACCAATGGCGATCACATCGCGTGCTTCGCCCGAAACGAAAAGCGCATCGATATTGAGGCCGCCCGCCGTCTGCTCCAGCGGGAACACGGGGTTTGCGCCGTAATATTCGGAACCAAGCAGCCCGGCCTCCTCCGCCGTCACCGCCAGAAAGACCTGTGTGCGCCGCGTCGGCCCGGCTTTCACATGCGCCTCTGCCAGCGCGGCGAGAGCGGCAGTGCCCACGGCGTTGTCGATCGCGCCGTTGCAGATATCGTCGCCTGCCGCATTGGCGGGGCAGCGACCCATATGGTCCCAATGCGCGGTGTGCAGCACATATTCCTGCGGCCGTTCGCGCCCCGGCAGGATGCCGATCACATTGCGGCTGGCATAGGGGCGGATCGTGTTGGCAAAGCTGGTTGCGCCGGTCAGGCCCAGCGGCACGGCGCGGAAACCAGGCTGGCGCGCGGCCTCGATCAGCGCGTCCGGATCCTGCCCTGCCGCCGCGATGATGCGTCGCGCAGCCTCCAGCTGTACCCAGCCGTTGAGCAACGCCTCGCCCGCCCCGCCATCCGCCGTGCGGGCGCGCGATTGCGGCCCGGTCCAGCCCGATTGCACCACGTTCCAGCCGTAGGAGGCGGGGAAGGTGTCATGCACGATCAGCGCGGCGGCGGCACCTTGCCTTGCGGCTTCCTCGAACTTGTAGGTCCAGCGGCCGTAATAGGTCATCGCGCGCCCGCCAAACGGCCCGTCGAGCGTTTCGGAGGCGTAATCGGGATCGTTCACCAGAATGAGCGCGATGTTGCCCCTCATGTCCACGCCGGCGTAATCGTTCCAGCCCTTTTCGGGCGCGTTGATGCCATAGCCGACAAACACGATTTCGCTGGCGGGCAGCGTGATTTCCGACGCCTCGCGGTAGGTGACGCCCGCCCAGTCGTCGGAAAAGGCCAGCGCGATGGCGGGACCGCTTGCCCCGCGCACCACCAAGGGCGCATGGCTGTGCCCGGTGATCTCCACCAGCGGCACATCCTGGAACCAACTGCCATTATTGCCCGGCTGAAGGCCCGCCGTGGCAAAGGCGTCCGCCAGCGCGGCCAGCGTCAGCTCCTCGCCCGGCGTTCCCGGCGCGCGGCCCTCAAACCCGTCGGAGGCAAGTGTGCGCGACAAGTCCTGCCAGCGTTCGAGCGGAATCTCGCCGCTTGAGGCAACAGGCGAAGGCGCACCGGTGGTGGCGCAACCGGCAAGGGCGAGGGAGCCGGCGATGGCAAGGACAAGGGCTGAGCGCATCGCCTATGCTCTGGCAAAGGAAAGAGCGGGGGGCAAGCTTGCCCTGACGACCGATTGGCGGCAGGGAAGGCGGCATGGGAAGTGGAGCCATCTCTGATATCGCTCCCGATTGGGACTTTGCGCTGACGCGGGTGCGGGCGCATTCGCCTTTCCTTACGCTCGCTCTCCAACGCCTGCCCGACCTGGCCGAGATGCTGGCGCAGGGCCGCGCGGACGAGGCGCTGGCTGCAACGCTGGCCTTGGGCGAGGGCGGCCCGGAAGTTTCCCGCGCCCTGCGGCGCGAACGGCTGGGTCTGGCGCTGGTGCTGGGCGTGGGCGATCTGGCGGGGCATTTCCCGCTGGCCCGCGTGATGGCGGAGCTGTCCTCGCTGGCTGACCGCGCGCTCGACCGGGCGATAAGGGCCGCGATCGCCCGCCGCGTAGCGGATGCAGATGCGCAAGGCTTCACCGCCATCGCGCTGGGAAAGCACGGGGCGGGCGAACTGAACTACTCCTCCGACATCGACCCCATCCTGCTCTACGATCCCGACACGCTGCCGCGCCGTGCGGGCGATGATCCGGGCGAAGCGGCGCAGCGTTATGCGCGCTGGCTGGTCGAAATGCTCAGCCAGCAGACGGCGGACGGTTATGTCTTTCGCGTCGATCTGCGGCTGCGCCCGGCCAGCGAAGTCAGCCCGCTGGCGATATCGTTCGGCGCGGCGATGACGCATTACGAAAGCAGCGCGCTGGCGTGGGAGCGCGCCGCCTTTATCCGCGCGCGCGCGGCGGGCGGCGATGTCGCGGCGGGCGAGCGCTTTCTGGAGCAGCTGCGCCCCTTCGTGTGGCGGCGCAATCTGGATTTCACCGCGATCGAGGAAATCCGCCGCCTGACCAGCCGCATCCGCCGCGCCTATCGCGGCCCGACCGAACCGGGGCCGGGCTTTGACGTAAAACGCGGGCGCGGGGGGATTCGCGAGGTGGAGTTTTTCGCGCAGACGCACCAGCTTATCTATGGCGGGAGGCTGACTTCGGTCAGGCAGAAGGGCACGCGCGCCGCGCTCGATGCGCTGGCGGCCGAGGGGATCATCGCGGCCGAGGATGCGCGCGTGCTGGGCGATGCCTATGACCGGCTCCGCGTAGTGGAGCATCGCCTGCAGATGGTGGCCGACCGGCAAACGCACAGCCTGCCCGATACGGCAGACGCGCTGGACAATGTCGCGCGGCTCGATGGCCTGCCCGATGGCGCGGCGCTGCTGGCGGATTTGCGCGAGGTCTGCGGCGCGGTGGCTGCGCGCTATGACACGCTGCTGGGCGAGGATGCCGAGGCCGCCTCGGCACCCGTGCGCGCCGCGTCGGGATTGCCCGATGCCTTTGCCGAGCGGGTGGAAGGGTGGAAGGACAATATCCGCGCCCTTCGCGGGGCAGAGGCGCGCCTCGCGCTCGATGCGATCCTGCCCGACCTTGCCGAAGCCTTTGCCGGCGCGAGCGATCCGGAACGCGCCATGGCACGATGGGAAACCCTTCTGGCACATTTGCCAACTGCAATTAACCTTTTTCGTCTGTTTGAACAGCGCCCCGGCCTGCTTGAGCAAGTGTTGCGCATCATCACGCTGGCCCCGCCGTTGGCCGATGCGCTGGCCCGGCGGGTGGAGCTGCTCGACGCGCTGATCGATTCGACGGCGCTCGATCTTCCCGGCGATGTGCCCGAACTCGCCGGGCGCATGGCAGCGTGTGAGGACCGCGATTACGAAAAGCGGCTCGACCACATCCGGCAGGTGGTGGGCGATGCGCGCTTTGCCCTTGGCGTGCAGCTGATCGAAGCGCGGCACGACCCGCTCGAAATCGCCGAAGGGCTGTGCCGGGTGGCCGAAGCCGCCTTGCAGGTTGGCGCGGACGCGGCAGTCGAGGAGTTCGCGGCGAAACACGGGCGCCTTGCGGGCGCTGAACTCGTCGTGCTGGGTCTGGGCCGGCTGGGCGGCGGGGCGTTGACTCATGCCTCCGACCTTGACCTGGTCTATCTGTTTGCCGGCGGCGAGATCGGCAGCGAATCCGACGGGCCGCGCCCGCTCACCACCTCGCTCTATTTCAACCGGCTGGCGACGCGCGTCACCGCCGCGCTGTCTGTCCCCACGGCAGAAGGTGCGCTGTATGAAGTGGATACGCGCCTCAGGCCGCAGGGCAATCAGGGGCCGCTCGCCGTCAGCCTCGAAAGTTTTGCCCAATACCAGCGCGAAGATGCCTGGACGTGGGAGCATATGGCGCTGTGCCGCGCGCGCCCGCTTTACGGTTCACCCAAGGCACGGGCAGAGCTGACGGAAATAATTCGCAGCGTGCTCGAAACCCCGCGCGATCCGGCAAAGCTCAAAGCCGATGTGCTCGCCATGCGCAGCGAAATGGCACGCCACAAGCAGGCAAAGGGGCCGCTGGATGTCAAACTGCTGCGCGGCGGGTTGGTCGACTGCGAATTCCTTGTGCATTATCTGCAGCTGCGCGATCACAAGGGGCTGGCGTCCGGCGTGGATGTGGCGATTGCCGGGCTGATCGAGGCAGGCCTGCTGCCGGATGATTTCGGCGCGCATTTTTCCACGCTGGCCCGCGTGCTCATATCCAGCCGCCTGCTGGCGCCCGATGCAAAGGAACCACCCCCCGCTGCCCGTATTGCGTTGGCGCGGGCCTGCGGGCAGGCGGATTACCCCGGCCTGCTTGCGGCGATCACATCCGCGCGGCAAGCGATTGCGGCCGAATGGGCCGTGCATTTTGGCGAGACACTGGAGGTTGACGGATCATGAGCACTTTTCCCGATGTGGGCGATTCCATCCCCGATATCGCGCTGGAAACCCCCGACGGCGGCACGGTGAAGCCGTCCGACTTTGCCGGGCAAAAGCTGGTAATCTACTTCTATCCCAAGGACGACACGCCCGGCTGCACGACCGAGAATATCGACTTTTCCGCGCTCAAGGCCGATTTCGAGGCGGCGGGCACGGCGCTGCTGGGCGTCAGCAAGGATCCCCCCGCCAAGCACGCCAAGTTTGCCGCCAAGCACGCGCTCACCGCGCCGCTGGCCTCCGATCCGCTGGAAGGCGGGCTGTCCGATGCGCTGGGCGTGTGGACCGAAAAAAGCATGTATGGGAAAACCTATATGGGGATGGAGCGCAGCACTTTTCTCGTGGATGCATCGGGCAGGATCGCCCGCATCTGGCGCAAGGTGAAGGTGAAGGGCCACGCGGCCGAAGTGCTTGAGGCGGCCCGCGCGCTGTAACCAATTGGCCGACCTCTCTCACGCCATTCGCGCCGCGCTGCTGACAGCAGACGCACCGGCGAAGGTGCGCGCCACCCGCTCGCTTGTGCGGGCGTGGCGGCGCGGCACCTTGCCCACCGGCTTTGCCGCGACCATGCCCGATCGCCCGGAATGGCCGGCGCATCTGCACATTGCGCCGGCGTCGCAAATGCCCAAGCGCGGGCGCGGCGGCTCGCACCGCAACCGCGCCGCGCTGTGGCACGCGCTGGCGCATATCGAATTCGTGGCGATCGATCTCGCTCTCGACATGGTGGGGCGTTTCGGCGCGCAGATGGACGAGAGTTTCATCGCGGACTTTCTGGGCGTGGCCGCGGACGAGGCGATGCACTTTACCCTGATCGCACGGCATCTGCGCGAGATGGGGGTGCACTATGGCGACCTGCCGGTGCATGACGGTTTGTGGAGCGCGGCGCAGGATACCAGCGGCGATGTTGCGGCGCGGCTGGCAGTGGTGCCGATGGTGCTCGAAGCGCGCGCACTCGATGTGACGCCTTCAACCCTGGCCCGCGTGCGCGCGGCAGGCGATGAACGCGGCGCACGCATTCTCGAACGAATCCTTGACGACGAAATCCGCCATGTGCGCGCCGGATCAAGCCATTTCGGCAGAATCTGCGAAAAACGCGGGAAACCGGTCGATGAAAGCTGGATTGCGCTCGTCCAACAGCATTTTTCGGGGGCAGTTAAGCCTCCGTTCAACGACTCAGCGCGTCTCGCAGGCGGTTTGTCGCGCGATGCCTACACCGCGCTTGCCTGATTAACCTTTGACCCCTTAACCCTTGCAACACGCCAGCAAGGGAAAAGTTCCCCAAGCGGGTAAAGCGGCCGGACTGGGGGGTTCGGCACAGTTGACGGGTTGCCGCAAGGCCAAGGAAATCAAAGGGATCGCATGATCATCAAATCGATACTTGGCTTTGCCGCCGCGCTGACGCTTGGTGCAACGCCGGCATTCGCAAATGACGCGCTGGTCCCCGCTTCCGCCAGCATTTCCGCCGCCATCGAAGCTGCCGATACCGGCATCTCTGCCAGCCCCGATCAGGAATTTGGCGATCTGTTCGCCAGCTGGGGCGAACTTGCCAATGGCGGACAGGTCACCACCAGCGGCACGATCATCGCCGCTCCGCGACTCGGCGTATCAATCCCCTCGCGCGCGCCGCTCGACAATATGACGCTCACCAGCTCCTACGGTATGCGCACGCATCCGGTGCTGGGCGGCCGCCGCCAGCATAACGGCATCGATCTTGCCGCGCCCACCGGCACGCCGGTCTATGCCACCGCCGATGGCCGGGTGAGCATGGCGCAGTGGTACAGCTCCTACGGCAATTATGTGCAGATCGAACATGGCGGTTCGCTGCAAACCCGCTATGCCCACCTTTCCGCCTACACCGTTAGCGATGGCGACATGGTGCGCAAGGGCGATCTGATCGGCTATGTCGGGTCAACTGGCCGCTCCACCGGGCCGCATCTGCATTACGAAGTGCGCGTGGACAATGTGGCGGTCGATCCCACCCCCTACATGATGCCGCAATATGCCGAGCTGCGCCGCGGCGAAGGCGGGCGCGGCGGCGACTGAGGCCCAGCGCGGCAGCACCGGCGCATAGCAAAAGGCGGCAGGTCAACTGCCGCCTTTTGCTATGCGTAATCGGCCCGCTCAGGCCTTCAGCAGCCGCTCGGCAATACGCCGCACCTCGGCGCCCATGTCCTCGCGTTCGAGCGCCAGCGCCAGCGTGGCTTCGACGAACCCTGTCTTGCTGCCGCAATCGAACCGCCGCCCGGCAAAAGTGACCGCATGGAATGGCTGGTGGCCGATCATCCGCGCCATGGCATCGGTCAGCTGGATTTCCCCGCCCGCCCCCTTGCCCTGGCTTTCCAGCGTGCGCATCACTTCCGGTTGCAGGATGTAGCGGCCCGATATGATCTTGTTCGAGGGCGCGTGCTCGCGCGGCGGCTTCTCGACCAGGCCCTTGACTTCGGTCAGCGCGCCTGTGCTTTCGCCCGGATCGACCACGCCATAGCTGGACACCTCCTCCCACGGCACTTCGAGCACCGAGATCAGGTTGCCGCCCACGTCGTTATACGCTTCCACCATTTGCGCCATGCAGCCCGGCTGGCCGACCATCAGTTCGTCGGGAAGCAGAATGGCAAACGGCTCGTCCCCCACGATCGCGCGCGCGCACCAGATCGCATGGCCCAACCCCAGCGGCACCTGTTGGCGCACGGTAATGATATCGCCCGGCGTGGCACGTGTCGGCTCCAGCACATCGAGCGACTTGCCGCGTTCGGCCATGGTGGTTTCCAGCTCGTAGGCGATGTCGAAATGTTCGACGATCGCGGTCTTGCCGCGCCCGGTGACGAAGATGATCTGCTCGATCCCCGCCTCGCGCGCTTCGTCCACCGCATACTGGATCAGCGGACGGTCCACGATGGGAAGCAATTCCTTGGGTATCGCCTTGGTCGCGGGCAGGAAACGCGTGCCCAGCCCGGCGACGGGGAACACGGCTTTGCGGATCGGCTTCTTCTCGGTCATCCAAAATCCTGTTCAAAAGGCCACTGGCAAGCTGACGGCTTGTCTGCGTCCGGCCGGGGCAACCAAGCGCCGTTTTGATCCGCGCTGGCGGAACCCCTTGCCCATCTTGTGGGTTGTAGAGGCAGAAAGGACAAGTCCTATGACACTGATCAAGACAGCCCTTTTGGGCGCAGCAGGCTATGCCGCCTACAAATATTACCTTGCCAACAAGCAGCACGCGAAGCCGGCCGGCGCGACGGTGCGTGATGCCGGGCCGGAAGCAATGACCAATCCTCCGCAGCAGGGCTGGTCGAAGGTGGACCAGCGGATTGACGAGAGCTTTCCCGCCAGCGATCCGCCCTCGACCTACTGATCGCCGCCACATTCGCCCTCGTTTGCCAGCCAGCGCGCCGCCAGCCACAGGCGGATCGCGCTGGCCAATCCGGGCGGTATCGGTGCGGCAATGCGCTGCGCATCGATTTGTGCGACCAGGGTATTGATCGGAAGGCCCTCGCTGTGGGCCGCTTGGCGCAGCGCCTCCCAGAACAGGGGTTCAAGGCTCACCGATGTCTTGTGCCCGGCGATTTCTACCGACCGCTTGACCGGTGGGTGGTAGGGCGTCGACGGGTATGTCAAACGGATTTGCCCGCCGTTTCGCGCAGCGCCCGCACCTCGTCCGCCAAGGCGCGCAATTCGCGCAGGATTTGCTCGCGCTCGCTATGCGCTTCTTCCCCCGCCGCTTCGGACATGGCGTTCACGATCACCCCGATAAACAGATTGAGTACGATGAAGCTTGTGACCAGGATGAAGGGCACGAAGAATGTCCACGCCAGCGGGTGCTCCTCCATCACCGGCCGCACAATCCCCATCGACCAGCTTTCCAGCGTCATGATCTGAAACAGCGAATAGAGCGAGGCACCAAAGCTGCCGAACCATTCGGGGAAGGTCGGGCCAAACAACTTGGTAGCCATCACCGCGCTGATGTAAAACAGCAGGCCCAGCATCACGATCACCGTGCCGATACTGGGAATGGCGCTGAACAGGCCGACAATCACCTTGCGCATCGACGGCACCACCGAAACCAGCCGCAGCGCGCGCAGGATGCGCAAGGCGCGCAGCACCCCGAATTGCTGCGAGGCCGGGACCAGCGCGACGCCCACGATAACGAAATCGAAGATGTTCCAGCCATTGCGGAAGAATGCCTGCCGGTAGACAAACAGCTTGATCGCCAGTTCGGCGACGAAAATGGCAATCGCGATCCGATCAACCGCCACGATCGCGCCGCCGAAGCGCGCCATCATCGCGGGCGATGTTTCCAGCCCCAAGGCGACGGCGTTGACCACGATTACGGCGGTGATCGCATGTTCGAAACGCCGGGTTTCAAGCAGCGCGCGCAGGCGCAGGCGAAGCGTGATCTGGGTGGGAAGGCTGTTCATTGTGCCGGGCATACAGCCCTTTGCGAGTGCGAAACAGGGGGCACGCCGTCGCTCAATACATATGCTGCCCGCCATTGATCGACAGGGTGGAGCCTGTGATGAAGCCAGCCTCTTCCGAGGCAAGGAACGACACGCCGCGGGCGATTTCGTCGGCATGGCCCAGACGGCCCACTGGGATGCGGGCGACAATCTTTTCCAGCACGTTTTCCGGAACGGCGGCCACCATGTCGGTGTCGATGTAGCCCGGCGCAATCGCGTTGACTGTCACGCCAAACCGCGCGCCTTCCTGCGCCAGCGCCTTGGTGAAGCCGTGGATCCCGCTCTTGGCGGCGGCATAGTTGACCTGGCCATATTGCCCGGCCTGCCCGTTGATCGACCCGATATTGATGATGCGTCCCCATTTCTGGTCGCGCATATGCGGGAAACAGGCCTTCGCCATGTTGAAGCACCCGCCCAGATTGATCTTGAGCACATCGGCCCAGTCGTCATAGCTCATCTTGAGCAGCGTGCCGTCGCGGGTGATGCCGGCATTGTTCACCAGCACGTCCACCGGGCCAACCTCTTCGGCCACGCGGGCACATCCGGCGAGCGTCGCTTCGTGATCGCCCACGTCCCACTGATAGGCGGGGATGCCCGTTTCCTCGGTAAAGGCGCGCGCCTTTTCCGCATTGCCTGCGTAATTGGCCACTACGGTCATCCCATCGGCCTTCAGTGCTTCGCAAATTGCGCGGCCAATGCCCCTTGTTCCGCCGCTGACGATTGCGACACGTGCCATGTGGTTTTGCCCTTTCGAATCAGATGCGACCCTTGCCCAGGCTTTTTCCTAGGGCCGCGCGCGAATCGGGCAAGAAAAAACCCCGCCGGGGCGGGGTTCCTTCACTGGCGGCGCACCGGGGCGCGCGATCAGAAGCGGAAACGCGTGCCCACGTAAACCGCCTGGCTATCCTGCTGGTCCACATTGGGGACGGGCGCGATGCGGTTGCGATCCTGTTCGTAACGCACGCCGGCGCGCACATCCAGATTGCGCGTGAGGCGGTAGCTGCCCGCCACATCGATTCGCTGATCCGCAAGCGATTCAAGCGTTTGCGGGGCAACGGGGGCAGCGCGGCGATCTTCCTCGATCGCGACACGAGCGGCAAACCGGCTCGGCTCCTCGCTGCGCGCAGCGGGGGCATAGGTGGACAGATCGGGGATCGAGGCGTCCGAAAGCGGCTGCGACAAAGCAGGCGCCTGGGCAAAGCTGCGGTAGCCGCGGGCAAGGCCAAGATTATAGCGGGTGGGCGTGATCGCGCTTTCGGCTTCGGCCAGGGTTTCGGCCCGCACGGCGCCGATGGCATTGCGCACCGAAATGGCGCGTGCCGCCTCGCCATCCACGCGGACCACCACGGTCACGGTGCGGTCTGCCGGGGCGTTGATGGCACCTGCAGGGGTGAAACGCATCATGCGCCCACTGCCCACGCTGCGCGATTCGATCATGCGGGTAAGCGCAGGATCGGCATCCGCCGGAGTAAAGGAAGCCATCGTTCCCGGCGTGGCCACGCCGGACGCACCGCCATTCAGCATGCCAACGGCCATCACCGCACTGGGAAGCGCGCCCACCAAGGCGCATATTGCCGCAGCGGCAATCAATCGGCCCTTATGGTTGGTGGTGGCTGTCCTGTTCACAACTTGGCGCCTGCTCATCCCTCTGGCCAGACATTCTGCATGGGCTTGCCTGAACGCAGGCTTAGCCATGCCGAATCGAATCCGGCTATTCCTCCGACTATTTGCGTAGGCCCGCCGCCCTACAAAGGCCAGAGGGCAAAACGCCGCATCGCGCGCTTTTTGCCGTGTGTTGCATCCAGTCAACAAAACGCGGCGTGCGCGGTTCCGATAGGCCGGGCGGCAGCGACCAGTTCAGCGCGGGTTCACGCCCGGACGGGAGATTCCCACCGTTACGCGCACTGCGCCTTGCCGCGCAGCGCTGGAGGGCTATAGAGGCGTTCTGGGTGCTTTTGCGCGCCGCTTTGGACAATTACGGGATTACGCATGGCCATTTCCAGCAGACATACGGGTGTGAACGGCATTTTTTCGGCACGAGGCGCCTTACGCGCGGTCGTACTGGGCGGTGCCGTGCTGGGCCTTGCCGCCTGCGGGGGCGGCGATCGTCGCCCGGTCGCGGATCTGGCCGCGGCGCAGGTGACCAATATCGGGGTCAATTCCTATCTCTGGCGTGCCAGCCTCGAAACGCTCGCGTTCATGCCGCTGACGCAGGCTGACAGCGCTGGCGGCGTGATCGTGACCGACTGGTATGCCAATCCGTCCAGCCCGAACGAACGGGTCAAGGTATCGGTCTCGATCCTTGATGCCGAACTGCGCGCCGATGCGGTGCGGGTTGGCGCCAGCCGCCAGATTTTGCAGGATGGCGTCTGGGTGGATGCGCCGGTGCAGGCTGCCACCGTGCAGCGGCTGGAAGACATCATCCTGACCAAGGCGCGCGATCTGCGTCGCTCGGCCATCGGCTGATCCTTCTAGCCTGAAGATATTGCCATGACCGATCCGCGTTTCGATGTCCGGTTTGATGCCGGGCAGGCCGATGCCCGTTGGCAAGCCGCCTGGGACGAGGCCCGTTGTTTCGAGGCCGATTCCGCCAGCACCAAGCCCAAAAGCTATGTGCTGGAGATGTTCCCCTATCCATCGGGGCGCATCCATATCGGCCATGTGCGCAATTACACGATGGGCGATGTGCTGGCGCGCTACAAGAAGCTGAACGGCTTTGAAGTTCTGCATCCGATGGGCTGGGATGCCTTCGGGATGCCCGCGGAAAACGCGGCGATGGAAAAGGGCGTCCACCCCGCCGGCTGGACGTACGACAACATCGCCACGATGAAGCGGCAATTGCGGCAGCTGGGCTTCGCGCTCGACTGGAGCCGCGAAATCGCCACCTGCGATGCCAGCTATTACGGGCACGAACAGGCGCTGTTCCTCGATCTGTATGCCGCAGGCCTCGTCTATCGCCGCGAAAGCGCGGTGAACTGGGATCCGGTTGATCAGACCGTGCTTGCCAACGAACAGGTCGTGGACGGGCGCGGCTGGCGTTCGGGCGCGCTGGTGGAAAAGCGCAAGCTCAACCAGTGGTTCCTGAAGATCACCCATTTTGCGCAGGATTTGCTGGACGGGTTGTCTACGCTGGAAGGCTGGCCCGAAAAGGTTCGCGTGATGCAGGAGAACTGGATCGGCAAAAGCACCGGCCTGGAGTTTTCCTTCGACCTGTCAAACGGGGCAAGCCTGCCGGTCTATACCACGCGGCCGGACACGATCTTCGGCGCGAGTTTTGTGGCGGTGGCGGCAGATCATCCGCTGGCGCAGGACGTCGCGGCAAGCAATGCGGGCGCTGCCGCTTTCATCGAGCAATGCAAGAAGGGCGGCACCACCGCGGCCGAGCTCGAAACGGCGGAAAAGCTGGGCTTCGATACCGGCATCACCGCCGCGCATCCTTTCACCGGCGCGGCCTTGCCGGTTTACATCGCCAATTTCGTGCTGATGGAATATGGTACCGGCGCGGTGATGGCGGTGCCGGGGCACGACCAGCGCGATTTCGAATTCGCCAGCAAATATGGCCTGCCGATCACCCGTGTGATCGCCGCCAGCGCCGATCAGGCCGATGCACCCCTGACCGAGGCCGAGACGGGCGATGGCATCTGCGTCAATTCGGATTTCCTGAACGGCCTCACCGTTGCGCAGGCCAAGGCCGAAGTGATCCGCCGGATCGAGGGCGAAGGGCGTGGGCAGGGCAAGACCGTGTGGCGCCTGCGCGACTGGGGTGTCTCGCGCCAGCGCTATTGGGGCACGCCGATACCCTTCATCCATTGCGAGGCCTGCGGCGTGGTCCCGGTGCCCAAGGATCAGTTGCCGGTAAAGCTGCCAGAAGATGTGGACTTTTCGGTCCCCGGCAACCCGCTCGACCGGCATCCCACCTGGAAGCATGTCGATTGCCCGCAATGCGGCAAACCGGCGCGGCGCGAGACCGATACGCTCGACACCTTCGTCAATTCGAGCTGGTATTTCCTGCGCTTTGCCAGCCAGCCGGCGGACAAGCCGTTTGACGCCGCCGAAGTGGCGCAATGGCTGCCGGTGGAGCAATATATCGGAGGGATCGAGCACGCGATCCTGCACCTGCTCTATGCCCGCTTCTGGACGCGGGCGCTGGCGCATATCGGCGCGGTCGAGGTGAAGGAGCCCTTCGCTTCGCTGTTCACGCAAGGCATGGTCACGCACGAGACCTACAGCCGCAAGGACGGGGTGCGCGAGATCTATTTCAGCCCTGCCGAAGTCGAGCGCAGCAGCGAGGGCGCGGTGCTCAAGGCCGATGGCTTGCCGGTGCAGATCGGCAAGGTCATCAAGATGTCCAAGTCGAAGAAGAACGTCGTCGACCCGGAAGACATCATTGCCGATTACGGCGCGGATGCGGTGCGCTGGTTCATGCTGTCCGACAGCCCGCCCGAACGCGACCTGCCTTGGTCCGAGGCGGGAATCGAAGGCTGCGCGCGCTTCGTGCAGCGCTTGTGGCGGCTGTTCGGGCAATATGATGCGGCGGCAAGCGGCGAAGACAAGGCGCTGCGCCGCAAACTGCATCAGAGCGTGGCGGCGGTGGCCGCCGATATCGAGGCGCTCAGCTTCAACAAGGCCGTCGCGCGGATCTACGAACTCACGTCGGCCATTGAAAAGGCCGCCCCTTCGGCTGACCGCAACGAAGCGATCCGGGGCATCCTGCTGCTCGTCTCCCCGATGATGCCGCATCTGGCCGAAGAGGCATGGGCCGCGCTGAATGAAAAGGGGCTGGGTGGCACCGGCCTTATTGCCAATGCGGCGTGGCCCGCTGTCGATCCTGCGCTATTGGTCGATGACGAAGTGACTGTGGCGGTGCAGCACATGGGCAAGCTGCGCGACACCATCACCGTGGCCAAGGGCCTGCCCAAGGATCAGCTGGAGGCGCTTGCGCTCGCCAGCGAGAAGGTGCAGCGTTCGATCAATGGCGCTGCCGTGAAAAAGGTGATCGTGGTGCCCGACCGGCTGGTGAATATCGTCACATGATGAAGGCAGCCCGCCTTGCGCTGGCGGCCGGCCTGCTTGCCACGCTGCCCGCCTGCGGCCTGAGGCCCGTTTATGCCGGCGGGGCCAGCGGGGCATTGGCACAGGGGCTGGGCTCTGTCGAAGTCGCGCCGATTCAGGGGCGCGAGGGCTTTCTGGTGCGCAACGCACTGAACGACCGGCTGGGCCACGGCGGGGCGGCGGCAAGCAATCCGCAATACCGGCTCGACGTGCTGCTCGACGACCAGCTCGAAGGGCTGGGCCTGCTGACCGACGATACGATCGGGCGCGAAAGGCGCACCTTGCGCGCGCGCTATCAGCTGGTCGATCTGGCGAGCGGCGAAATTGTGCTCGACGCCACCGCAGGGTCTGATGCGGGGATTGATGTGGTGAGTTCCGAATTCGCCACGATTGCGGCAGAACAGACCGCACTGGAAAATCTGGCGCACCAGGTGGCTGACCGCATTGTCTCGCGCCTGACGCTTACCCTCTCGCAACGATGAAGGCGACACAGGCCAATTTCACCTCGGTCGCGCGCCGCTCTGCAAGCGATATCGCGCTCTGGTTTTTCTGCGGGCCGGATGAAGGCGGCGCTTCGGCTGCGCTTGCCAGCGCCATCAGCCTGCTGCCCGATGCCGGCGAGCGGGTGGAGCTTTCAGGTGCTGATCTGAAGGCCGATCCTGCGCGATTGCTCGACGAGGCGCGATCCACCTCGCTGTTCGGCGGGGCGCGGCACATCGTGGCTCGCGTGGCGGGCGAAGAGGCCGCCAAGGCGGTCGAAACCTTCGTGGAAATGGCCGATCTGGGTGAGGCGAAGGGCGCCTGCCCAGTCTTTGTCATCGCCACCTCGGCCACCGATAAATCGCGCACCGCAAAGCTGCTGATCGACCGGCGCGATGCGCTGGTGGCGATGTTCTATCCGCCCGAACCCAATGACGTGGTCTCCGCCGCCCTCACCATGATGGGCGCGGCGGGCCTTCGCGGCGGGACGCAGATTGCCGAACGGATCGCGCAGGCGGCCGACATGGATCTCCGGCTTGCGCAAAGCGAAATCGACAAGCTGGCGCTGTATCTTGATGCGTCGCCGCTGGCGGTGCGGCAGGTGGAGGATTGCGATCTCGACGCCATCCTGGCGGTGCGCGAGGATGCCGATTATGATCCGCTGGTGGACGCCGTCCTGTGCGGCCATCTCGCCCGCGTGCCAGCCGAAATTGGGCGGATGCGCGAAGTGGGTATCAATCCGCTGGGCGTGGTGCTGGCACTGGAACGTCGCGCCGCCCAGATGGCGGGCTTGGTCGCGCGGCGCCGGCCGGGAATGGATCTGGCAACGCTGATGAATCAGCAAAGGGTGTTCGGCAACCGCAAGGCGATGGAGGCGATGCTGCCGCGCTGGCCCGCGCCCAAGCTGGACCGGCTGATCACGCGGCTGGCTGATCTGCACCGCGCCGTGCTGGCGAACAGCCAGGCAGCCGAAACGATCCTGGCGCAATCGCTTGCCGGAATTGCGCGGTTCGCGGCGCATAAAAAGAGCTGAAGCCGCAACCTTCGGCCTTTCCCGCCGATTCGTGATCCGGGCCTGTTCCAATTTGGTCCGGCGCTGTCAGGCCCTCAGGGTACCGGACCAAGGTGAACCGTGCAGGAAATGCGTCCCCTGCTGAGACACCGTCTTCGCAAATGCAATATCGGCTGGTTGCAAAAGAGTGAATTGGGTATATGGACAAATACCTAGTTCAGGTGACTTGGGGGTATTGTCACAGCAATGGAATTGACTGCCGTACCTTTACGAAATGTCGATTCGCCGGATTCAAGCCTTGCGCTTGCTGATCCGAATATCCCCGCGCCCCGTTATCCTCGCGCTCCTTCACAAGGTCTTGCGCTGTCGCTCGAACGGCGGCGGCTTCAGCTTTACATGGTGATGGTGCTGGCGGATGTCGTGGTGCTGCTTGGCAGTTTCGCCTTGGTCATTGCTTTGTATTCGCCCGTGCAATTCAAGCACGAAGAAATGCTGCCAGCTTATCTGACCCTGCCGCTGTTTCAGACCATTGCCTTTTATAACGCCACCTATTCGCGCGACGGATTGACCCAGTGGCGCATGGCGGCAGGGCGTGCGCTGGCAGCGCTGGCGATTTCGGCGCTGATGTTCAATTTCTTCGCCTTCTTTGCCAAGGCGAATGCCGAATTTTCCCGCGTGGTAGTGATCGCAGGTCTTGGCATCGCGGCGCTTGGCATTGTTCTTCTGCGTTATGCCGTGGCGCGCTATGTGATTTCGCAATGGGGTCCCAGCGCGACCAACCGTCTCTTGATTGACGCCGGCGGCCCCGCCGTGACCATTCCCGATCTTTACCGCGTCAATGCGGCCGAGCATGGCCTGCGACCTGATCTCGACGATCCGCTCGCGCTCGATCGGCTCTCCAAGTATCTGCGCAATATGGACATGGTCATTGTCAGCTGCGCAGAGGAAGATCGGCTTGCCTGGTCAGAGGTGCTGCGCGGTTCGGGCCTGCACGGCGAAGTAATCAGCGAGTTCGCGCACCAGATCGGTGCGCTGGCAATTGCGCGTCACCCCGGTGCCGATGTGACCGCTCTGGTCGTGTCGCGCGGGCATCTCAGCCTGCGTTCGCGCATAGTAAAGCGGCTGTTCGATCTGGTTGTTGCCTTGGCTGCGCTCGCCGTCCTGTCGCCCGTGCTGGCGCTGTGCGCCCTCGCGATCAAGCTCGATGATCAGGGCCCGGTCTTCTTCCGCCAGCGGCGCATGGGGCGCGGCAACCGCTTTTTCGATATCTACAAGTTCCGCAGCATGCGCGTGGAAAAGACGGATGCGGCAGGTCGCCGGTCTGCATCAAAGGATGATGACCGCGTCATCCGCGTGGGCCGTTTCCTGCGCAAGACCAGCCTTGATGAATTGCCGCAGCTTTTCAACGTAATCGCCGGCGAGATGAGCATTGTCGGCCCGCGCCCGCACGCGCTGGGTTCGCAGGCGGGCGAGAAGATGTTCTGGCAGGTGGACCGTAAATACTGGCAACGCCATTGCCTGCGCCCCGGCATTACCGGCCTTGCGCAGGTGCGCGGTCTTCGCGGCGCCACCGATACCGAGCGCGATCTGACCGACCGGCTGCGCGCCGATATGGAATATCTGAACAGCTGGAGCCTGTGGGGCGATATCAAGATCATCTTCGCCACGGTAAAGGTGCTGGTGCACGACCGGGCTTTCTGATCGAAGGGCAGGGCGTTTGCCGGAAAAAGCAGCTCTGACCGCTAATTCAGCGTAGAAAGATAAGCCCGGTAGGCATCGGCGATCCCGTCGCGCAGAGCAATGCGCGGGCGCCAGCCCATCGCGGCGATCATGTCGCCGCTCATTAATTTGCGCGGCGTGCCATCGGGCTTGCTTTCATCCTTGGTGATCGAACCGGCAAAGCCGACCACCTCGCAGACCATCTGCGCCAGCTCGATAATCGGCAGATCGGTACCCGAACCGAGATTGACATGGCTTTCGCCCGAATAGTTTTTCAGCAGGAAGATGCAGCCATCTGCCAGATCGTCCACATGCAGGAATTCGCGGCGCGGCGTGCCGGTGCCCCAGATCTCGATGGAAGGCGCGCCAGCCAGCTTTGCCTCGTGCGCCTTGCGGATCAAGGCGGGAAGGACGTGGCTGGAATTGAGATCGAAATTGTCGCCGGGGCCATAGAGGTTGGTCGGCATGGCGCTGATATAGTCGCAGCCATATTGCCGGCGGTAGGCCTGGCACAGCTTGATCCCGGCGATCTTGGCGATCGCATACCATTCGTTCGTGGGTTCCAGCGGGCCGGTGAGCAGCGCGTCTTCGGGGATCGGTTGCGGGGCGAGCTTGGGGTAGATGCATGACGAGCCGAGAAACAGCAGCTTCTCCACCCCGACCTGCCGCGCCGCCTCGATCACATTGGCCTCGATCATGAGGTTGTCGTAGAGAAATTCGGCCGGATAGGTGTCGTTCGCCAGGATGCCGCCCACCTTTGCCGCAGCCACGATCACCGCATCGGGCCGGTTGGCGGCAAACCATTCGCGCACCAGCGCCTGTTCGCGCAAATCCACGCTGCGTTCGGAGGTGAGCACTTCGCATCCCTCGCCCGCCAGCCGGCGCACAATGGCCGATCCGACCATGCCCTTGTGGCCGCAGACATAGATGCGCTTGCCCGAAAGGTCGTAGGCCATCAGTCAAACCCGGCAATCGGCTCGTTGCGCATCACTTCGAGGTCAGCCAACACCATTTCGCGCGCCAGTTCCCGCACCGGGGTTTCGTGCCGCCAGCCCAGCTTCTGGTGCGCCTTGGACGGATCGCCGATTAGCAGGTCGACTTCGGTCGGGCGGAAATAGCGCGGGTCAACTTCCACCAGCACGCGCCCATCGGACAGGGCATAGCCTTTCTCGTCCACGCCCTCGCCACGGAACTCGATCGGGATGCCCGCATCCTCGAACGCCCAGCGCACGAAATCGCGCACATAGGTGGTCTCGCCCGTGGCGAGCACGTAATCGTCGGGCTCGTCCTGCTGCAACATCAGCCACATGCCGCGCACATATTCCTCGGCATGGCCCCAGTCGCGCTGGGCGTCGAGATTGCCGAGATAGAGCCGATCCTGCCGGCCCAGCGAAATGGCAGCGGCGGCGCGGGTGATCTTGCGGGTGACGAACGTTTCGCCGCGCAGCGGGCTTTCATGGTTGAACAGAATGCCGTTGCTGGCATGCATCCCATATGCCTCGCGGTAATTTACCGTGATCCAGTAGCCATAGAGCTTGGCCGCGGCATAGGGCGAACGCGGATAGAAGGGCGTTGTCTCGCGCTGCGGCACTTCTTGCACGAGGCCATACAATTCCGAGGTCGAGGCCTGGTAAAAGCGGCAGGTCTTTTCGAGCCCCAGAATGCGGATCGCCTCCAGCAGACGCAGCGTGCCGATGGCATCGGCATTGGCGGTGTATTCGGGCGTTTCGAAACTCACCGCGACATGGCTCTGCGCTGCCAGATTGTAGATTTCGGTCGGCTGCACTTCCTGCACGATGCGGATGAGATTGGTGGAATCGGTCAGATCGCCGTAATGCAGGTGAAACCGGCGGTTATCGACATGCGGATCCTGGTAGATGTCCTCGATTCGGCCGGTATTGAAGCTGGACGAACGCCGCTTCACGCCGTGCACCTCATATCCCTTTTCCAGCAGCAGCTTGGAAAGATAAGCGCCGTCCTGTCCGGTGACGCCAGTAATGATTGCTCTCTTCAAAGGGGAAGGCATGAGGTCGTCCTGAACCTTTCTGGTCTTCTGGTCCGGCGTCTTTCCGGCGGCCAATCAGTAGCTTTGCCTAGATAAGCTGGCAATTCGAATCGGGCCAATTTTTGTGCGCTGCGGCAAAAATGGCAGCGACTCCCGGAGTGTGCCGCGCAATAGCGTGAAATGCGGTGCGAATTTTATGCTGCAAAGCCGTTGCCCAGTCTAGGTAAATACCCCTATGACTCGGCGCGAATGAGCAAAAGGCGCAAAAATCCCGAAGCAGCCGCGCCGATGGCAGCAGGTGCAGCATGAACGCCGCTGATCCTGCATCGCAGCGGGCATTGCACCCTGCGCAGCCCGGTGCCTTGCCGCGCGCGCTCGTCGTCAAGGCGAAGGGCGGGCTGGGCAACCGGATGCTTTCGGGCGTCACCGGCTGTGTCTATGCCGACCTGCATGGCCGCGTCCCCTGCATCGACTGGCGTGATGGCATGTATGTGCCGCAAGGCGAAAACCTGTATCCCTTGCTGTTCGAGAGCAGCGCAAGCGGCGATCCCTCGCTCTATGACAGCGCCGATGTGGCGGCTCCCGCCATCTGGTCGGGGCAGATGGATCGCCAGCCGGTGGATCTGATCCGCGCGCATTTTCCCAAGGCGCACCGCAGCCCGTTCGTTTACCGCAAGCTCTGCGTCGATCTGTCCGCGCCCGATCCGGCGGCGGATGTGGCCGTGTTCTGGTCCTACCTCCCCAAAATGCCGCGCCTGGCCGCGCGGCTGGCGCGCGATCCGCGTTTTGCCGGCCAGAGCGAGGATGCGATTGCCGCGCGTTATCTCGACCGGTTTTTCAATCCGGTGGCAGAGGTGCGCGACAGCGTGGACGCGCTGTTTGCCGCCATCGGCAAGCCGGTGATCGGGGTGCATATCCGCTTCACCGACCGCAAGGCCCCGCTGCCCGCCATCCTTGCGCGGATAGACGCCTTGCGCCGCGCCAATCCCGATGCGGCGCTGTTTCTGGCGACCGACAGCCAGGAGGCGCAGGACGCCGTGCTGGCGCGCCACGGCGATGCGTTCTCCTTGCCCAAGACATTGGCGAGTGATGGCGCGGCGCTGCATTTCTCCAGCAGCAGCTTTGCCGATCCGGTGGCCGAGGCGCGCGCCGCGCTGGCAGATATGTGGGCGCTGTCGCGCTGCCAATGGCTGGTGCACAGCCGCCATTCCACCTTTTCGGTCTGCGCCGCGCTGATGGGACGTATTCCGGAAGATCGGCAACACGATGTCGATCGCTTCAACATCAAGGTTGTCACCAAACGCTGGTTCCAGGCCCGTGCCTGAAGTCATGGGGAGGCGGCGCTGTCGGGCATGGGGAACGCAATGCTGGTAAAACTGGGACAGGCATGGCGCCGCGCAAATCGCCTGATTTCGCGCCGCTGGCTCGAAACGCAGATTCGCCCCACCCCTCGCGCCTTGCAGCTGTATGGGCAGGGGCACGCCGCGTGGTGGGTGCCCGCCGATATTGCGCCCGGCTCCATCGCCTATTGCGGCGGGGTGGGACTGGATGCCACCTTCGATTTCGCTCTGGCGGAGGAGAAGCGTCTGGAAGTCCACAGCTTTGATCCCACACCGCGTGCGATTGCCTATATCGAACAGGAAAACCATGGCCGGGTGCATTTCCACCCCTGGGGTCTGCTTGACCGGAACGCGGTGATGCGTTTCCACGCACCCGCCGATCCCCGGCACGTCAATTTCTTTATCGAGAACCTGCACAACACCTCCGACTATTTCGAGGCTGAATGCCTGACGATCGCCACGATCATGCAGCGATTGGGGCATGACCGGATCGACTTGCTCAAGATCGATATCGAGGGGAGCTGGCTGCCCGTGCTGAGCCGGATGCTCGATGACGGGATTCATCCCGCCACGTTGTGCGTCGAATTCGATTCACCCGCGCCGCTCACCCGCGTGCGGCCGATTGTGAAGCGTTTGCAGCGTGCCGGATACACGCTGGTGCGGCGGGACAAGGAGAACTGCGTCTTCCTGCACGACGCAGCAAAGGGACACAGCGCATGAAAGTTGCGATTTTTGGCCTCGGCTATGTCGGATGCACGGCGGCGGGCTGCATTACCGCGCAAGGGCACACGGTTGTCGGCGTGGATGTGTCCGAAGGCAAGGTTGCCGCGATCAATGAGGGCCGTTCCCCTGTGCACGAGCCGGGCCTGGCCGATCTGATTGCCAAGGCGCGCGCCGAAGGGCGGTTGTCAGCGGTGCGCGAGATCGGCGATGAACTGGACGATTGCGATATCGCCATTGTCTGCGTGGGCACCCCCAGCGGCGTCGATGGGGCGCACAATATGAGCTATATCGCACAGGTCACCCGCGCGATTGCCGGCGCGCTGAAGCCCGACCGCGCCGCGCCGCTGACACTGGCCTACCGTTCCACCATGCGCCCCGGCACAACCGAGCAGATCATCCTGCCGATCTTCCGCGCCCGCTTTGGTGACGCTACGGCCAAGGTTGTCGAACTGGTCTACAACCCCGAATTTCTGCGCGAGGCGAGCGCGATCAAGGATTATTTCGATCCGCCCAAGATCGTGCTCGGCACGCTGGATGGGACGCCGTCTGCCAATATGGAAAAGCTGCATGACGGGATCGACGCACCGGTCTTCCATGTCGGCATCCGCGAGGCGGAGATCACCAAATTCGTCGACAACACCTGGCATGCGGTGAAGGTGGCCTTTGCCAACGAAATTGGCCGGGTGTGCCAGAACCTCGGCATTTCCGCGCGGAAGGTGCACGAAATCTTTGTGTCCGATACCAAGCTCAACATCTCGCCCTATTACACACGGCCGGGCGGGGCGTTTGGCGGATCGTGCCTGCCCAAGGATGTGCGCGCCCTGCAGCACATTGCCGCCGATATCGGGGCAAACACGCATCTGGTCGATTCGCTGCTGCGCAGCAATGAGGCGCACAAGCATCACCAGTTCCAGCAGGTCGTGCAGGGGCTGGAACCCGGCGCAAAAGTGCTGCTGGTGGGGCTTGCTTTCAAGGCGGACACCGACGATCTGCGTGAAAGCCCTGCGGTGGACATGGCGCGCAAGCTGCTCGATGCCGGCTACAAGCTGCATGTCTACGATCCGGGGCTGAAGCCGGAAAACCTGGTCGGCGCCAATCTCGGCTATGCCTTCGCCTTCCTGCCCTCGATCGAAAGCCTGCTGGTGGACAAGGCGACCGCCGAAAGCGGTGATTACGCGCTGGCGGTGGCGACCAACCGGCTGGTCGATACGCTCGATCTGGGCGGGGTGTCGGTTGTTGATGTGAGCGCGATTGCGTGACTGGTTCGGCTGACGATTTTGCCTTCCCCACGCGCATTCCCGGCCAGCCGCTGGCGGGCAAAAGCGTGCTCATCGTGGTCGAGAACCTGCCGCTGCCCTTTGACCGGCGCGTGTGGCAGGAAGCCCGCACCCTGAAGGCAGCAGGCGCGACGGTCTCGGTCATCTGCCCCAAGGGCAAGGGCTTTGAAAAAAGCTACGAGGAAATCGAAGGGGTCCATATCCACCGCCATTCGCTTCCCATCGAGGCGGACGGGGCGCTGGGTTTCCTGCTCGAATATGGCGCGGCACTGTTCTGGGAAACGGTTCTGGCGTGGAAAATCTACTTCACGCGCGGCATCGATGTGATCCAGGGCTGCAATCCGCCCGACCTGATCTTTCTCGTGGCGCTGCCGTTCAAGCTGCTGGGCGTGAAATACATTTTCGATCACCACGACATCAACCCGGAGCTGTATGAGGCCAAGTTCGGCAAGCGCGGCTTCTTCTGGCGGCTGATGGTCTTGTTCGAGAAGCTGACGTTCAAATGCGCCGATGTGTCGATGGCGACCAATCAGTCCTACCGCCAGATTGCCATCGAGAGGGGCGGGATGGATCCGGGACGTGTCTTTGTGGTGCGCTCTGGCCCCGATCTGTCGCGCCTCAAACGGGTCGATCCGGTGCCCGCCTGGAAGCGCGGCAAGGACTATCTGGTGGGGTATGTCGGGGTGATGGGCGATCAGGAAGGCATTGACCTGCTGATCGATGCTGCTGCCCATCTGGTGCACGAAAAGGGCCGGCGCGATATCCAGTTCGTCCTGGTCGGTGGCGGGCCGAGCCTTGCAAAACTCAAGGAACTGACCGCGCAAAAGCGGCTGGAGAACTATATTCACTTCACCGGCCGCGCGCCCGATCAGGACCTGTTCGAAGTGCTCTCTACCATGGATATTGGCGTCAACCCCGACCGGGTGAACCCGATGAACGACAAGTCCACCATGAACAAGATCATGGAATATATGAGCCTCGAAAAGCCCATCGTGCAATTTGATGTGACCGAAGGGCGCTTTTCCGCGCAAGATGCCTCGCTGTATGCGAGAGCCAACGATCCCATTGATTTTGCAGACAAGATTGAGGAACTGCTGGCGGATCCCGCGCGCCGCGCAGCGATGGGCGCCTTTGGCCGGAGGCGTGTGGAGACCGAGCTCAACTGGGGCCACCAGATCGCCCCGCTGCTCAGCGCCTATGCGCTTGCTCTCGGCCTTCCTTCACCCGACGCCGGCGCGCGCCCCGCAGGATGAAGACGACATAGGCCACCGCCGCTCCGCCTGCGAGCACCGATAGCGCCCCGTCCAGCACCCAATTCAGGCGGACCGGGCCCCGGTACAGCAACACATCGACCGCGTGCAGCGAGAGGATGCGCAAGGTGTAAAGAGGCGCGAAACCCGCCGTGGCCCAGCACGCAATCCATATGCAGATGCGCGACCGTGACCGCGTTCCTGGCCAACTGCGCAGCGCCAGCCATCCCATTGCGCCGACGACAACGAAGGCGAGGGCTGCCAGCGGTTTCTGGATATCGCGCCGTTCGTCGTAAACACCGCCCGACCGCAGCATATCGCGCATATGATCGCGCAGGATTTCCTCGACGCCTGCAAGTCGCAGGACCACAAATATGCCGAACGCCGCCGCCACCACCAGCCAGACCCTTCGGTCCACAGCGCCCATGTGCAGCCGACCGGCATTGTGCGCAGCAAAAAGCGCACAAGCGGCAACCAGAACATACAGGATAGCGGCAAGGATGGTCACGAAGGGAAGGGCTCCTGTTGGCAGAATTCCAGCCAATCTGATCGCTTGCGTAGTAAAGGGTTGGGCTCAGGACGGAATTGCCCTAAGTGGTTATGCGTAGCAATACAGAACCGTGCCGGCTTGGGGCAAGGAGGGCCTATTGCATTGCAGCATCAAACGTGCTTGGACATCAGCCAAGCAAAATTGCGTAGTTTCTGTTTGGCCGTTGCAAGGGACACCCTATTCGATGAGCGGCAACAGTTTGTGGTACGAAGGGCGGGTATCGCTTTCCATGTTTGATCGACTGATGAAAGCGGCAATGGTCTGTGTTCTGGCAGGTCTTGCCGCAGCCTGTGCCACCGGCCCCAAGGCGATGCCCGGAATGGCCGTGACCAGTGCGGATACCGCCGCGAACCAGCAAATCACCTCGAACGATCGTCCCGCCGCCTACGTGCTGCGCGCCAACGACGTTATCCGCATGAGCGTGTTCCGCGAGGAAGACCTCTCGCTCGACAATGCGGTCATCTCGGCCGAGGGCACGGTGTCGTTTCCGCTTATCGGGGAAGTGCGCGCCGCCGGGCTCACGCTGTCGCAGCTTGAACAGCAGATCGCGACCGAACTTGGCGCGCGGTATCTGCGCAATCCCAGCGTCACGGTGAATATCGTCTCCTACGCGTCCCACCAGGTAACGGTGGAGGGTGCCGTCCAACGTCCGGGCGTTTACACCTTCCTGCCCGGAACCCGGCTGTCAGGTGGCATTGCGCTGGGCGGTGGTGCTGATCGTGTCGCCGCGCGCGAGGAAATTGCGGTGTTCCGCGAAACGCCCCAAGGCATGGAAATTGCCAAGTTCAGTTATTCGGCAATCCAGGCCGGCACCATGCTGGACCCCGTCCTGATGCCGGGTGACCGGATTGTGGTAGGGACCGATGGTCTGTCGCAGTTCTGGCAGGATTTGCTGCGAACCCTTCCCCTTTTCGCCCTGTTCACCCGCTTGTAGGTTGAGGCTCCCCCATGCAGCATAATTCTCCGCAAGGACCGCTTGGCGCTGCGGGCGCCGGCGTTACGGCCTTTACCGAACGCTTCATGCCGGGTGCCGATACGGTCCGTCCGGCAGGCCAACAGGGAACCCTGTTCAACCTGGCGATGATTCGCGCGATGATCTGGCGCCAGCGCCTGATCCTGATTGGCATCGTGAGCGCGGCCTTGCTGGCTGGCTTTGTCGTTACCTTGCTCGCCACGCCGCTTTATCAGGCGCAAACAAGACTCGCGGTTGAGCCGTCCACGTCGGTCATCGTGGAGGGCCAGGAGCTTGCCAATCCCTATTATTCGGGCAGCTTCTACCTGGAATTCATGCGCACCCTGACCGAACGGATACAGAGCCGCGCCATGGCTCTGCGCGTGGTCGACGAACTGAATTTGCAGGATAATCCGGACATCGTCGGCAATGTGG
The DNA here is from genome assembly GCF_037154155.1 of Alteraurantiacibacter lauratis. Lineage (NCBI taxonomy): Bacteria > Pseudomonadati > Pseudomonadota > Alphaproteobacteria > Sphingomonadales > Erythrobacteraceae > Alteraurantiacibacter > Alteraurantiacibacter lauratis. The sequence continues at coordinate 238,965 of NZ_JBANRN010000003.1, read as the reverse complement.
CGGATGCACCACCCGAACGACGGCGCGAATTGGCGGCGGGTTTCCTTCGCGGCGGGGTTGCGGCCGCGATGATTAACAACACCCAGATCATTGAAATTTCGTTCACTTCCACCGATCCGGCCCTGTCGGCGCGGCTCGCCAATGCCTATGCGCAAAGGGTGATGAAGGATGACGTGGACCAGTCCATCGATGCCAATGCCTTTGCCCGGCAATATCTGGAAGAGCAGATTGCCACGGTTCGCCAGCAATTGCAGGATGCCGAAAGCCAGGCGATTGCCTATGCGCGCGGCAATCGCATTATTGGCCAGCCGATTTCCGGTGGTGCAACAGCCGCAGGCGAGACGGCAACGGCAAGCGGCACCGCGCCCACCCTCGCGGCCGGAAATGTCATTGAAGTCAACCGCCAACTGACCGCTGCACGCGCCGCGCGCATCGCAGCGGAGGAGCGTTGGCGCGCGGTGGCAAATGTGCCCGCGACCGATATTCCCGAAGTGCAGCAGAACGGCGCGATCCAGACTCTGCGCGCACAGCTCAATGACCGCAATACGCGGCTTGCAGAGCTGCGCGAAAGGTACCGCGACGATTACCCGCCCGTGCGTGAGCTGCTATCCGAAATCCAGACGCTCAACCAGTCGATCACGACGCTGAGCGCCGAGATCAAGGCCAGCATTCGCAGCCAATACGAAATTGCGCGGCGGCAGGAAGCGGCGCTCCAGCAGGAGCTTGCGCGCGCATCCGATGCCTCGCTGGAAGAGCAGGACCGCCGGGTCGAATTCAACCAGATCGACCGTCAGGTTGCCTCGCTCCAGACGCAGCTGGCCAGCCTGCTCGATCGTTACAACCAGCTTTCCGCCGCGGCTAACCTGCGCAGCTCGCGATTCAGCCTGCTTGACGAAGCAACCGTTCCGCGCGTCCCCTCCTCGCCCAATCTGACCCGCAACCTGCTGATTGCGCTGGTTCTGGGTCTGGCTCTGGCCGTTGCCCTGGCGGTGCTGCGCGAGACGCTGGATGACCGGCTCCGCTCGGTCGAGGATGTGGAAAACAAGCTGGGTCTGCCTGCGCTGGGGCAAACCCCCTACACGCCCGACGAAACCGCGGCAGAGCTGGAGAACCGCTTCAGTCCGATCAGCGAAGCCTATGCATCGATTCGGGCATCGCTCGATTACCGCCTCGGTGTGAGCAACAATCTGGTCATCCAGTTCACCAGTACCCAGCCGGGCGAGGGCAAGACGACCTCCTCGGCCGCGATTGCGACGAAATATGCGGCGATTGGCCGCAAGGTCCTGCTTATCGATATGGATCTGCGGCGCCCCGCTCTGTCCGGAATGTTCGACAGGCCGCGCTCCGATGTTGGCGTGGTGGATGTGCTGCATGGCCGCGTTGCGCTCGAAAACGCGGTGTTCCAGCCGGGCGATGGCAATCTCGACGTCCTGCCGGTGGGCGAGATTCCGCCTTTCCCGGTGGAAATCCTCTCGTCCGCACTTGTTTACGAATTCCTGCAGAAGGCACGGCAGCGTTACGATGTGATCGTGATCGACAGTTCACCCGTGCTGGGTATTGCCGATGCGCCCTTGCTCTCGCGCTTTGTCGATGCCGTGGTCATGGTGATCGAAGCCAATCGCGCCCATGCGCGCGAGACTCGTGCTGCGGTGCGCCGCTTGCAGGATGTGAACGCGACCTTCGCGGGCGCCATTCTGACGAAGTTCCGCGCGCTGGAGGCCGGCCAGGCCTATAATTATCAGTACCGCTACTACTCCTATAGCCGCGAAGATTAAGCGCAGGACGGACGGCGCGGGGCACGGTCATCAGCATGGACCTGAAGCCCGCCCACCCCGTCTTTGGCATGGTGGCGCGGGCCTGCCCCGAAAGGTTCATGTGACCATGCTGAAGCCTCGTCTCGTGCACATTTCGGCCGATTATCCCGATCCGGTCGTGCCGGCCAAGACGGCGGCCATCCGCAATCTTGTTCACCTGATCGACACGCAATTTGCCAATCGCGTCATCTCGCTCAACCGGCGACCAGTGGGGGCCGCGCGTCTGGCAGCGCTGTGTATCCGTGGCTTTGGCACGCCTGCCCTGCACATAGAGGAGCAAGCGTTCCCTGATGGGATCGCGATGGCATACCATGCGCCGGGCAAGGGGATTTGGCATCATACGATGCTTGCCGCGCTGGGCGATGTCATTGCCCGGCGCGTGGAGGCGAGCGGCGGCGCCGATCTGGTGGTGGGGCACAAGCTGACGGTCGAAGGGATCGCGGCTGCGCGGGCATCGCAGCGGTTGGGCATTCCTTTCGCGCTCACCATTCAGGGCGACACCGATACGAAGATCCTGGCGGCGCGCCCGGACCTTCGCGCGCGGTTTGCCCGGATTTTTCACGAGGCCGCGCTGGTGTGTTCCTTTGCCCCATGGTCGCTCGCGGCGGTGGAAAACCTGCTGGGCAAGCGCCACGGGCCGGTGTGCATCTTGCCCTGCCCGACCGAACTCGACACGCTCTTGCCGCCCCGCATCGTGCCGGATTCGCTGCTGTCGGTTTTTCATCTTGCCAGCCATCGCCGCAAGAATCTGGCGGGCATGGCGCGTGCGCTCGACCGCGCGCAAGGGCAACGGCCGGAACTCGCGCTTGCGGTCGTGGGAGGCGGTTCGGCAAGCGATCAGGCATCCGCACGGGCAGCCGCCGGCGCGGTGCAGGGTTTGGCCTTCGAAGGCCCCTTGCCGCGCGAGGAAATGGCTGCGCGCATGAACCGGGCGACCGGGCTGGTGCTGCCTTCGCGGCGCGAAACCTTCGGCATGGTATTTGTCGAGGCGTTGTTTGCCGGTTGCCCGGTGATCTATCCGCGGGGACGCGCGATAGAGGGCTATTTCGAGGGCGCGCCCTTTGCGATCGCGGTCGACCCGCATGATCCCGCGGAGATTGCGAGCGCCATGCTGCATCTCGCCCGCGAGGAGGCGGGAATCAAGGATGCGCTGGCCCAATGGCAACTCAGCGGCGGCGCCAGCCGTTTCACGCGCAAGGCCATCGGGGCGACATATGCCGGGGCGCTTTCCGCGATGTTTTCCGGGGTGCTTGACGCATCGTCTGCGTACGCATCACAAGGTGTAGCATGACGACCTCTCCGGGCGCAGAAGCCGCGACAGACGCGCCGCAGGTTTCCATCCTGATCGTGGCCTATAATTCGCGCGCTACGATCCGGCGCTGCATCGAGGCAGTGGCGCTTGGCGCGCAGCGCATCCCGGTCGAAATCCTGCTGGTGGACAATGGAGAGGACGGGACCGGAGAGCTGGTGGCGCAGACATTCCCCCATGTCCGGGTCATTGCGGGGCAGGGGAATATCGGTTTTGCCCGCGCGAACAACCTTTTGGCGCCCCATGCGCGAGCGCCCTATCTGCTTCTCCTCAACCCCGATTTCTTCATGATGGAAGGCGCGGTTGATGCGCTGATGGATGGCGCGCGGCGTTATCCCGATGCAGGGGCATGGGGCGGCGTGTCGTACGATGAGCGGGGCGTGCCGGATACCAGCAATTCGATTGCCATACCCACGCTGCGTCAACTGGCAAGCGCAGCGATTGGCCTGTCGATTGCGGGGCGCGCCGTCCCTGACCTCTCGCGGGACGAGCGGGTGGATGTGCTTTCCGGCGGGTTTGTGATGCTGTCACGCACAGCCTGGGACCGGGCCGAGGGCTTTGACGGCCGCTTCTTTCTCTATTGCGAGGAAGTCGACCTGTTTCAGCGGCTGCGTGCGATGGGCTATCCCTTGTGGCGGCTTGCCGATGCCAAGGGTGAACATATGATCGCGCACGGGCAGGGTACATCGCCGCGCCGGCTCCTCTATATGACCACCGGGATCATGGAATATGTGCGCAAGCATTGGGGATTTCCGGGCTGGCTGGTGGGCGCGGGGCTGATCTGGATTGCGGCGGTTGAACGCTATCTTGCCGGCAAGCTGCTGGGCCGGCGCAATACTCGGCTGGCAAAGCTGGGCGAGGCCTACCGCGTGATTGCACGGTGGCCGCATCTGTGGGTGCACGGATACGATCCGAAGAAGGGGTTGCTGACCAGGCAATTGCCCCACCTGTAAGGTGGGTCGGTCCTGCGTTCACCTCGAAGAAGTGGGACCGGGCTGATCGGTTCGCATGGTTCCAAGGCTGACCGCGATCCCGATAAGCGCAAAGAACCACAGCTTGGCCGACAGCCACACCGACACGGAAAAGATGCCGACACAATAAACGCCCAGAGCGATTCCGACACCAACCAGCAGCCGCCGGTCGACAAGCGGCAGCCGCGTGGCATTCGTGCTTATCTTTACCAGCGCATAAGTTACCACGCCAAGGAACAGAAACAGCATTACGAAGCCGTGCTGCATCGTAAGCAAAAGCCAGTAATTGTCGATCGAATCCCTCATCCAGCGCGGCCGCACCCAATCATTGAAACCGATGCCCCACAGCGGATTGTTCATCACCGATTCGGTGCCCCAATTCCAGATCAGCACGCGGTTATAGCTGGACCCCTGGTTGAACGCGGCATACCGCATCACGAAGCGGAACAGCCCGGACTGGGAAAGTATCTCAATCATCAGGGCCGATGCGAATAGGGCGAGCAGGAATATGCGCCAGCTCAGATTGGCAATCTGTTCGACCAGCCAGTTATAGGCAATCAGCACGATGCTGATCGCCAGCGCGACGAATGCGGCCGAACTCCATGTAAAGATGCCGCTGAATGGCGATAGCAGCCCCACCCATTTCGGCCAGCCGCGAAGGCCCGACAAGACGTAGATCGGCAGAAAACTGCTCATGATGACACCGGCAAGGATCGGATGCGGGAAAGGCCCAAGCGACCGCAGCAAGCCGAAGCGGAAGATGTTCTGCGGCGGCCTGCCGATACCGGTCAGCGCAAAGGCCGCTTCCTGCATGAATGGCGAACCCAGGATGGATTCAGCCGCGATGATGAAGCCGGTAATCCCGATACCAGGAGCGATGATGATGAGAAAGACGCGCAGATCCCTGGGCGACCGGATAAGCGCGCGGCCGACGAAGTAGGACAGCGCAATATCCAGAATCTGGCTGACCGTTCCGCTTACGGCGGTTGCGGCATCCATGGTCACGTAAAGCGACAGGTAAGTCCAGACCATCATGCCCAGGATCAGGCCATCGGGCCAAAGGAACCGCACCGCACCGCGCAGATAGGCAGACAGCGCCCAGAATGCGCCCAGCATGACGCCAATGCGCGCCGGCGTGATCAGGAAACCACCCAGTTCGGGGTTGAACTGGTGGGGCATCAGGAAAAGGTAGAAAATGATGGCAAAAGCCACCGCCCCTTTGGAGGAGTCGGGAGCCGAGGACACTGGCCTGATGCCGGGTGGATTATGCGCGAAAGGCACCGTTGCCATATTATGGCCCATCTGTCTGAAACACTTTTACCTAAACTTCCGGCCCGGCAAAGGATAGCAAAAAGTGCGATTTTCCTTTCCTACAGGCTTTCGCAGCGAACAGGCATCCAGTCCCTTTTTGCAGCCAAGAATTGGAACATGACGATGCTCAAGGATGACTTCCAGGCTTTCGCGGATTCGCCCATGGCCCCTGCCACGCAATGTTTTGCCATTACCCCGGACGATGTGGCTGAATTACCGCGGGCGACCAAGGCAATCTATATCGGCTCTGCGGGTGATGTGGTGCTGCGGGCGCTGAATGCAGCGGACGATGTCACATTCCGCAACCTTGCCGCCGGGTCTGTGCTGGATGTGCGGGCGCGTTTCGTGCGGGCCAGTGGTACCACGGCAACCGACATTGTGGGCATGGCCTGATGGGGCGCCTTGGCTTTGGATTTGGGGCGAGTCGCGGAGCAGCCAGCCTGCCGCCGGGCACGGGTGCCGGGCTGATGACGGTGGTTGAGCCGGGTGTGGCGTGGACGGGTATCGAGGGAAGCGGCTTTGCGACCTTGGCACCTCCCACCGATCCGGCGCGTGTCACGGCCAAGCCCGCGATCCGCCTCATCACCCCCCCGCGCCAATGGTTCACCGATCGCCAGCTTGTGGGCGTGGTGGCGATGGCCAACGACAACGGCACCCTGATGAACAATCTGGGGCTGGAAAAGGTGGTGCTGCATTATGAAGGCAACAGCGCGGACGTGCTGCACCCAACTTTTCAGACCTTCCGCGACGCGAACGGCATCCCGCGCACCTATTTCGGGTGGTGGGCCTGGCTGCAACATGACGGGCGCAACGGTTTCGGCCATGTCTATTTCGAAGCCATTCCGCGCGATACCACGATGCAGCGCCGTGTTATCGGACCGTTCCTCTATGCCGCGCAGCCTGCCAAACACCTGATCGAATTGCAGGTGGCACCCAGCCTTCCGGAAATCCCCGGCCAGCGGTTTCAATCGCTCAATGCCGCTTCGGCGTGGTGCAAGGCCAACCCGGTGATCGACAAGAACCCGCGCATCACGATTATGGAGCCGGGCCTTTACGAGATGCTGGAAAACACTGGCGGCAGCCGCACCACGCACAAAGGCTATATCACCGTGGAGGTGGCCGAAGGCGTGGAGGCCAGCATTGGCCGGACCGAATACACCACCGACACCGACGCCAAGATACGCAACAACAGCTTCCCTTGGTGCTTCCGTGGCGCAAACCTGACCATTGACCTGCACCGCGTCACCGAACTTACCGGCACTACCATGGCGCTGGGCGACGGGATGCACTGGCTTGACGGGTGCAGGCTGACCAGCACCAGCCCCGAAGGCCGTTACGAGATGCAGCGGGGCGGGCCGATCCATGGAAACGGCGGACGCATCCTCAGCAAACCCTGGATGACCGAAGTCGAGGTAAGCCATATTTCCGGCGCGTTCATTGGTGCATCGCTTGCCCGCGGCTGCACCGCGAACAGCATCACCTATGACATTGCGGCAGGCGTGCGGGCCTGCATTGATTGCGTGATTACCGACCATTCCACTGCGTTCTATTATGTCGATCACCCCATGCTGGAAGTCACCTATACCGGCAGCGCATCCACCGCCACGATCCGCCGCACGGGTGGTGCCGATGCCAATGGCGTGACTTTCTGGTTCGAGTGGGGCGGGCAAACGCGCAGCTTCGTGACCGGTTCAAGTTTCAACTATTACACGCGCGAAGTCGGCGACGGTTACAGCGCCACCGATCTCGTCAATTGGATCAACAGTGAGCTGGCTGCGGTCGATCCGGGTTGGAGCGCCACGCTTACCGCCGATCCTGACAAGCAGGACTGGCGGGCTGCGCGCATCTCCACTGCTGGGCGTCCGTCCAGCGCCTTTGACGCCACCAACGTCAAGAATACCACCGTTGGCCTGTTCACCCGCTTTGCGCGCCACTCCGACTTCTTCCAGCACGCCACCGGTCTGCTGGAAAACATCGTGTTCTGGGGCAATGTCTGTGACGGGGTAGAGGTTCAGGCGTTCTTCCTGGGGCCGATTGCGCAGAACGGCGTGCCGGGCCAATCCTATGACATGATGTTTGTAAACAACATCGTGCGCCAGAACAGCAATGATGCCACCGCGCTCAGCCAATATGGCAAGGGCGGCTGGACGGGCGGCCACCTTGTCTTTGTTCACAACACCATGGTGAACCAGAAGCTGGTAATGCGCAGCGATAGCACGAACTGGGACATTGCCGGTTATGCCTTGACCGCGTGCAATGCGCTGGAAGGCTTCGCGTGGTTTGGCGGTGGCGTGCCTGATCCGGACATGGTGGTCAAGGACAACCACTTCCACGACGGGCAGATCAATTTGAGCGGGGCGGCAGGAACAAGCGCGGGCGGCAACCCGGAAACGCTTTTCGGCAATTATCTGGCCAGCGACTTCCGCCCAGCCGGCCTGTTGCTGGAAAACCTGAAAACCCCCGTCGTGCCGTATGACCGCACGCATCTCAAGCGCGCGGAACTGGCTCCGGCCGGCGCATTGACCCAGGTCTAGGCTGATCCGGCAATCCTGCGCTCGCCCACCACCCGGGCGGGTGATCCGGCGGCGATCGTCATGGGTGGTATCTCTCCCTTGACGATCGCCCCCGCGGCGATGATCGCCCCGTCGCCAATGCGTGCACCCGGCAGGATGATGCAGCGCGTGGCCAGCCACACATCATTGCCGATCACGATATCCGCCTCGTTCATCGGTTGGTCGGTTACGGGCGATCCGTGATTGTAATCATAGCTGGCCGCCGTCACCATTACTTCAGGGCCGAACAGCACATCGTCCCCGATGATGATCCGCCCGGTGGACGGGCCGGCCCACAAATGGCAGCGCGATCCGATCAGCACGCGGTTGCCGATCGTGATGCGTTCGGCATTACTGAACACAGCATCGGGGCTGATGCCCGGATCGCTCCCCAGAGTGATGTGCCGCAGCGGCGCGACATGCATGTAATTGTGATAATTGACAATCTTGAGCAAATGAAGCCATGCGCGCGGATCGAGGATCGAACGCAGCAGGCGGGTGCCACGTTGCCCTTTGCCAAGCTTGCGTTTGTGCGCGCGCATATCGCCATCAGCCATTTGCCGGCCCCTTTTGCGTTTGCGCCCATAATTGCAGATCGTGCGCGTAATGGCGCGCCACAAAGGCGCGCACACGGGGCGATTGCACCAGGTCGCGCAAGGCGTCTCCCCTCTCCCGGTAAAGCGCGCCGCGCAGCCGCCTCTTCACCGCCGCCGGCAGCATCGCCTTGGCGGCGCGCGTCGCGCCTTCGCTGGCGGTCATCACCTTGTGCAGCATCTTGAAGCGGTGCGTTTTGGAGGTGTTCTCACGCATCAGGTGAAACGGGGCAATCGCAATGCCATGTGGCGCAAAATGCGCGGCCATGGCGGCGTGGAACTGAACCATCTGGTTCATGCCGTAAACCTCCCGCACGATCCTTCGCCCGTCCAATGCGATATAATCGGCCTGCGGCTGAAAGTGCACGAAATCGAAGGGCAGATCATTCCCCGATGCCAGCAGGTCATCGAGATGCGCCAGCGCCTCTTCCAGAGCATCGGCAATACGGGCCGGCGGAAGGTCCTCCACCGCCAGGCCGTGAAACTGTTTGAGCCTTTGCGACAGCGCGGAAATCAGCCGTTCGTGCGGATCGCGGATCACGGCAAAGGAACGGCTGGCTTCAACGCGCGCCAATTCGGCGGGAAACCAGCGCTGCACCTGCGCCAGCGTCAGGTGGTGGAAATCGGCAAAGGGCGCGCCGGGCGCAGGCGCATAGGTGAAGGGGCGGGTGGGGTGCGCATCCAGGCCGCGCGTCATCACCTCCTGTCGCTCGTCAAATTGTTCCAGCGCGGCGCGCACCGTGGTGCCCGCACATTTGGGGATGTGGATGAAGGCAAAGCGGTAGGTGTCGCTGACAATCACGCGCGCCTCACACTTTCCAGCTGCTCAGGTCGCGGCCGATCAGCGCCTCCAGCCGGGTCACATCGGGCACGAACTCGGCAGTCAGCTCCGCCATCACGCGGGCATCGGGAGCTTCGGCGCGGCCTTTCTGGTAGAGGCGGTTTTGCCAGATCTTCCATATTGACGAACGCAGTCCGGCTGGAAGCACTTTCTTTGCCACCGCGTAAAGATTGTAACGATAGATCACCCGGCGTTGCAGTTCTACCAGCAGCGGTGAACGAACCACAGCCGCTTCATTCACCGGGTCAAGATTGACCTGCGGATCAGGCTCAATGCCGATGAAGCGGCAGGCGCGTTCGTAGGTGCCGCGCGTATCGGCGCGAAAATCGTCATACAGGATCACCAGCACCTGTTCCGGCCCGAACGTGTCGATATAGCGCTGGACCTGGTCGGCATAGGATCCCACCCGGCGGTAGAACAGCCCGTTCACCCCGATGGCGCCGGCAGGGATGCGTCGGCCCTCCTGCCGGTCAGATTCTGCCGCCAGTGCTTCTTCAAAATCGGTAATATTCTCGTCGCGGCTTTTCAGCATCTGCTGGTGGAGCGAGCGGATCATGTCGGCTGGCTTGCGCAACATGATGATGATCTTTGCATCCGGATTGAAGGCGCGGATTTCCGCCGCTGCGCGCTGGGAGGAAAGGTAAAACACCGATGCATCGAGCACGATCTTGTGCGCTTCGGCCAGTTCTTCGGCGCGTTTCAGGTAGCGTGACTCGTTCCAGCGGCCACCGGGCATCCGGTAATCCAGGTCAGACCCGAAAAAGTGCACTTCCTTGGGCAGGTTTGCCACCTGTTCGTGAGCGACAAGATAGCTTGTCAGCGCGGTGGTGGCACATTTGGGTGCGCCGACAATGAACAGATTTGGCACCGTCATGTGTGCGCTCTCCCGGTAGACTGCGCCACTTGTTCAGCCTGCTCCAGAAAGGCCGCAATGGCCGGAAACTGGCCGTCCATCCGCCAGCTCAGCTTGTGCAGTGGAATGGTGCCATCGGCGATGGCCTGCTGCACGTCGCTTTCCCTGCCCTGCTCCATCCGCCCGCTGAACAGGGCGAATACCAGATGCGGCGGCATGGCCCCCATTTTCGGCATCCGCAGCCAGACATCACGAGCAGCTTCATTGCGGCGCGCGACATACTCCAGGGCATCGTTGTGCCAGTAATAATTGTCCGTCGCGCCGCGCCCCTGCCAATAGTCCAGCACCTGCCTGTCCCAAGCATTGACCAGCGGATTGCCGGGCGCGGCCGCCAGAAACCAGTTGCCCACGGTGCGGCGATAGGTGTGGCCGATAAAGGGGCGGTCGCCGTCGATCCAGGTGAAGGCGAAAAAGCCCGCTTGCGCGGCGAAGGGCAGCCATTCACCCAGCGGGCGCGACACCCAGATCGTGGGATCGGCCCACACCCCGCCATGTGTCGCCAGCAGACGGGTGCGCAGGACATCGGCGTAATGCGCCTTCATTATGCCATCGGGCAAGGGGGGCATGGCAACCAGCCCCTCGATGCTATCCCGGTCGAGCAGGCGCACATCCCAGCCGGGATGCAAGGCCCGCCAGCGCGCGGCGCAGGCCTGCACGATGCCGGGCGCCTGGTCAAAGCCCTGATCCCAGTACAGCCACAGGATGCGCGGAATGGGTGCCGGAACAAAGGGCTGATGCGTCCGAGCAAAACCCAAGGCACGCCCCACCCGGCGCTGCACCTTGCGGGCCAGCCCGACAGCCCGCTTGTGCAGGATGTAGCGGGAGAGGGTCATGAGGGCTTCTTCCCGACAACTGCCAGACAGGTTTTGCTTGGCACGGCTCAAACGCTCCTCTTTGGCCGGGTCTTTTGCGCAATTGCTGCTGCCAACTTTCGAAGGTCGGGAGCGATCCACAGTGCCCAGCCGCAAATCGCTAGGATAAAGCCAAACTTTGCCAGGATCGCCCAGAGGTCAATCTGCGGGATCGTCCGCGCAAGGGTCAGAGCCGCTGCGACGATTAGGATCGATTGCGCAAGAATCGGGGACATGCGGTCGAGTGTGCCGGCGCGCCAACTTAGCAGCAGGGCATCAATGAAGCTGCGCAGCAGCACCGCGCTGACTGCCCCTACCGCCCCGAAATACAGCGTGGCGACATAAATCCCCGCGAAAAAGGGCAGCAATTCCCACATCAGGATAGTCATCGTGATGCGCGGACGGCCAGATGCGTTAAGGATCATGGCGGGGACTTGAAACGATGTGCGCGACAAGATGGTAATGGCGGCCAGTTCGGCCACGATACCAACTTCATCGGCAAAGCGCGGATTGATCCAAATGCTGATAAAGGGATGAATGACAAGAATCGCCCCAGTGGAAAGCATAGTTCCAAACGCCATGTTTGCCGCCGTGACCCTTCGGGCCATGTGCGCCAGTTCGTCAGGATGCGCTTTGGCAATGCGAGGAAATATGACTTCGGTAACCGCGCGGGGAATTGTCGCCGCGCGCTGCATCAAGCTCATCGGCACGGTGTACAGCGCCACGGATGCAGCGCCGATCAGCGAGCCGATGAAAAGGCGGTCGCCATTCGAAAGCATCTGCCGCCCGAATGAGGCACCACTTGACCACAGGCCGTAACTGAAAAGCTGCTTTACATTCTCTTGCAGGAAGCGCGGGCGCAGGCGGCCCACGAAACCGGCGGCGGCATTGGGAACAAGCATCAACGTCAGAAGGAAAGTGCCCAGTGCCGACGCGGGTACGGCCCAGACAAGGCTTGCGCCCAGCCACATGACAGCGAACAGCGGCACGAATTGCGAAAGGGCGGAATTTGCCAGCTTCATCAGGCTGACAGCCAGAAAACGTTCCTGCCCGCTCAGCGCGCCAAACATTACGCCGTTTAGGATATTGAGCGCCACAATCACGCCAATCCAGGGCAGTACCGACATCACCTCGGCGCGGATGGTCGGGGTCATCGTGACGAGGCTTCCAAAAGCCAGCCAGGCGACAAGACACATGGCGAGTGCCGCAAGGAGGCCAAGTCCAAGGCTGAGAAGCGTGGAGGTCCACAGTACATCGAATTGGTGTTGTGCCGAAACCGTGCTGCGCTTTGCCATTTCGTAGCGAGTCGCAAGTCCGAGACCGAGATCGAGGAAGCCGAGATATCCGGTAATCGTCCACACTAGCACCAGGACGCCGTAGCGTTCCTGCCCCAGCACTGCGAGGAACAGCGGGACAGAGATGAGCGCGGTTATAATGGGCGAAAGGTCGCCCGTGACATTCAGTGCCGCATTGCGGGCGATTTTCATCGTTCTTCCCCCTGCCCGGCCACTTTGCCCATCACGCCCGCACCAGCGGCCGCCACCAGGCCTCGTTGTCCAGATACCAGTGCAGCGTGCCCGCAAGGCCGCTTTCGAAATCATGTGCGGGGACATAGCCCAGCTCGGCGCGTGCCTTGGTCTCGTCGATCGCATAGCGCCGGTCGTGCCCTGCGCGGTCGGTGACGAAGGTTTTCAGCTCTGCCGTGGGGCGGCGCTGCGCGGCGGGGGCATCGGGGAAGCGTTCGGCCAACCCGTCGATCTCGGCAAAGGCGCGGTCGACCTCGGCGCAAATCCGGTCGATCACCGCCATATTGGGCAATTCCTCGCCGCCGCCGATATTGTAGGTTTCGCCAGGCTTGCCGCGAAGCAGCGCCGCCTCGATCCCGCGGCAGTGATCTTCCACATGCAGCCAGTCGCGCACATTCATCCCGTCGCCATAGATCGGCAGGTTGCGGCCATGGAGCGCATTGAGCAGGAACAGCGGGATCAGCTTTTCGGGATATTGGTAGGGGCCGTAATTGTTCGAGCAATTGGTGGTGGTCACCTCCAGCCCGAAGGTGTGGTGATAGGCGCGCACCAGATGGTCGGACGCGGCCTTGCTGGCCGAATAGGGCGAATTGGGCGCATAGGGCGTCGCTTCGCTGAAGGCCGGATCGTGCGGCCCCAGCGAGCCGAACACCTCGTCGGTAGAGATATGATGGAAACGGTGGGGCACGCCGCTACCGCTGTCCAGCCAGACCTTGCGTGCGGCCTTCAGCAGGCTGTTCGTGCCCAGGATATTGGTGTCGATAAAGGCATCCGGCCCGCTGATCGACCGGTCGACATGGCTTTCAGCGGCAAAGTGGACGAGCGTGGAAATGCCGCGTTCAGCCAGCAGTTTCTCGACCAGCGCGGTGTCGCGGATATCGCCTACCACCAGTTCGGCCTGCTCCACCCCGGCGATGGTCGAGCGGTTGCCCGCATAGGTCAGGCAATCGAGCACCACGATGGCGTCATCCGGATGCGCCTTCGCCCAGTAATGGACGAAATTGCCGCCGATAAAGCCCGCGCCGCCGGTGACGAGCAGATTAGCCAAGTGCCTGTTCCTCTTTCAACATGGCGCGCAGATTTGTGCGCCAATGCGTGGTGCCATCGCCCAGCAAGCCGCGCGTGGCGCTGCAATCGAGCAGCGACAAGGCGGGCCTGCGGGCAGGCGTGGGGTAATCGGCGGTGGCGATGGGGATGACGGGGATCGCGCGGCCGAGCATGCCCAGCGCCAGCGCCTCCTCCTGTATCGCCACGGCAAAATCGTACCAGCTGGCAACGCCAGCATCGGTATGGTGGAAGATGCCGCGTGCATCCTTTGCCACCAGGCCCCAGATCGTGGCGGCCAGCCCGCTGGCCCAGGTGGGCGCGCCGATCTGGTCGGCCACCACGCGCAGCTCGTCACGCTCGGCCATCAGGCGCAGCATGGTGCGCACGAAATTGCTGCCCCCTGCCGCATGCACCCAGGCCGTGCGCACGATCAGCGCGTCGGGCCCAACGGCATCTTCGCCCGCTGCCTTGGTGCGGCCATAAGCGGACAGGGGGTTGCGCGCATCGTCGGGCCGGTAGGCGCGAGGGCTTGCGCCATCGAACACAAAATCTGTGCTGACCTGCACCAGCCGGCCACTGGTTGCCTTGAGCGCTTCGGCCATGGCAGCCACCGCAGCAGCGTTAACCGCATGGGCCAGCGGCTCCTCGCTCTCAGCCCTGTCGACCGCGGTATAGGCAGCGGCGTTGATGAGGAGATCGGGTTTCAGCGCGTGCACAAAGGTGCGCACCGCCGCGCCATCGGTCAGGTCCAGCTCCGCCCGGTCAACCGCTGTCACATCGCAGTCCGGCGGGGCGCTCTGCTGCAAGGCTCGGCCAAGCTGGCCGGTGGCGCCGGTGACAAGCACCTTCACGCGAACGCCTCCACCCTGTCCAGCGGCAGGCCGGCCAAGTCCTTGGCCGAAAGCTTCACCTCCAGCCCCGCGAGCGGCCACGCAATGCCGATATCCGGATCGTCCCAGGCCAGCGCATGTTCGTGATGCGGTGCATAGGGCGCGGTGCATTTGTAAAGGAAATCGGTGTTGTCTTCCAAGGTCAGGAAACCGTGTGCAAAACCTTCGGGCACCCAGAACATCCGCTTGTTTTCCGCGCTCAGTTCCACGCCCACCCATTTGCCGAATGTGGGCGAGGAGCGGCGCAGATCCACGGCCACGTCGAACACCGCCCCGCTGACCACGCGCACCAGCTTGCCCTGCGGCACAGGGTTCTGGAAATGCAGGCCGCGCAGCACGCCTTTCTGGCTGCGGCTGTGATTGTCCTGCACAAAGGACAGGTCCAGCCCGGCGGCGGCAAAACCGGCGGCGTTCCAGCTTTCCAGAAAGAAGCCGCGCTCATCCCCGAACACGCGCGGTTCGATGATGAGCGGGCCTTCGATGTCGCAGGGAATGATATGCATCGCGCAGCGCCCCTAGTGCCGGAGCAATTGCATCAGATATTCGCCATAGCCCGATTTTATCAGCGGCTGGGCGATCTTCTCCAGCCCGGCATCGTCGATAAATCCTTGTCGCCAGGCGATTTCTTCCGGGCAGCAGATCTTCAGGCCCTGCCGTTCCTCGGTAATGCGGACATATTGCGCGGCATCGATCAGCGAACCGTGGGTGCCGGTATCGAGCCAGGCAAAGCCGCGACCCATGATCTCCACATTGAGCTGGCCGTCATCCATGTAGAGCCGGTTGAGATCGGTAATTTCCAGCTCCCCGCGTGGGGACGGTTTCAGGTCGCGCGCCCGGTCGACCACTGTCTCGTCGTAGAAATAAAGGCCGGTCACCGCGTAATTGGATTTGGGGGTTGCGGGCTTTTCTTCGATCGAGATAGCGCGCCCATCCTCGTCAAAGGCGACCACGCCATAAGCCTCAGGATTGCCCACGCGGTAGGCGAACACGCTGGCGCCGGTCGTGCGCGCATTGGCGTTGTGCAGCAATTCGGGCAGGCCGTGTCCGTAAAAAATATTGTCCCCCAGAACCAGTGCACTCGGCCCCCCGCGCACAAAATCCGCGCCGATGTGGAACGCCTGTGCCAGCCCGTCGGGCGAAGGCTGCACGGCATAGGATATGGCCAGCCCCCAATCCGCGCCATCGCCCAGAACGCGGCGGAACTGCGCCGAATCTTCGGGCGTGGTGATGATCAGGATGTCGCGAATTCCCGCCAGCATCAGCGTGCTGAGCGGGTAATAGATCATCGGCTTGTCGAATACCGGCATCAACTGTTTCGATACGCCGCGCGTCAGCGGGTAAAGCCTTGTGCCGGAACCGCCAGCCAGAATGATGCCCTTGCGGTGGGACTGAGCCATGAAATCCGCACTTTCCCCTATCTGCGCTGCGTCGCTGCATTGCAGCATAGGACGATGGCGTCAACGCCCTTGTCAGGGCGATGCAACGGCGTTGCATCGGGATATAATGCCACATAACGATACGATAATGTACCGGAAGTCCGGCGCGGATTGACGGGAAGGCCGGTATTTTCCACAAGGGTTTGGGCGCATCATGCTGCGCCGCAGAATAACAGGACGCTTGCGAATTGCCGGTTTCAAGCCCCTCACCAAGAACTGGCGCTGCCGGGGCGAGGCGGCAAAGTGGGGAAAGTGCAACGCCGTCTCCGACCGCGGTGGACCGGCGCCTGGCGGGCCTGATTGCAGGCGGCCAGGACGATCTCTCTGCTTATCTGGGAAATGATGCCACCGCGCGGCTGGTCTGGTCGCGCATCCGGACGCATGGCATTGCCTTGGCATTGCTGGAAATGGCGCCCGTTGTGCATGCGTGGCCGCGGTCGATATTATCCAGCTTGCGGGACGAGGCGCGCCTGCAGGCGCTGTGGGAACTCTCGCACCGCAATTGCCTGCTGGCCGTGCTGGCAAGGCTGGATGCGGCAGGGGTGGAGTGCCTTGTGCTCAAAGGCACGGCGCTGGCGTATCTTGTCTATGATCAGCCCGCCATGCGCCGGCGCGGAGACAGCGACATACTGGTGCGCGAAAGCAGTCTGCAGGCGACCCGCGCCGTTCTGGCGGACATGGGACTTGTCCGCACGCAGGACGCGACCTTCGGGCAGGAAAGCTGGGTTTACGATACCGGCATAGGCTTTGTGCATTGCATCGACCTGCACTGGGAGGTGGTGGCCGCCCCGTTCCTGCGGCGATTGCTTGATGTGGAGGAATGTTTTGCCAGCGCCACGCCGCTGCCACGGCTGGCGGCAAGTGCCCGCACCACATCGCCGGCGCTGCTGTTCCTGCGCGGCGTGGTCAACCAGGCGTTGCACCGCACCAATGGCTATCTGGTGGATGACCAGATGATGTTCGAGGATGGCCGCCTGATCTGGCTGCTTGACGCGCATCTTCTTGCCTTGCGCTACACCCCTGCCGATTGGGAGCAGATCGCGCGGATCGGCGTGGAACGCGGGCTCGCCCCCATTTGCGCCAAGGTGCTGCGCCATGCGCAACAGGCGCTGGGCACGCCCTTGCCCGAAACCGTGATGGCGCGATTGGAGGCGGAACCGCAGGCAAACCCCGTTACGTCCTATCTCGAACTCGGCAGCGGCACGGCACGCCTGCGCGATGACCTGGGCGCTTCGCGCGATTTGGCCAGCCGTGTGCGGTTGCTGCTGGCGCACGCCTTTCCGCCGCGCAATTTCATGCAAGGCCGATATCCGGGCAAGGCGCATTGGCCGCTTGGCCTGCTTTACCTCCACCGACTTTTCGCCGGGCTGTGGAGCCTGCTGGTGCAGCAAGGCAAGGCCGGATGAAGCCTGCCTATCTGCTGCGGCAGGCGGCTCCCTACCGCCGCCCGCTCTTGACGATTGCCGCGGTCAGCCTGCTTACATCGGCGGTGACGCTGGTTGTTCCGTGGCTGGCCGGGCAATTGCTGGGCCGGGTCGTCGAAGGAAGCGGGACAGTTGCTGCCGCTGCCGGCATGGGCATGGGCACGATCCTCGTGCTGCTGGTCACAGCCCTGGTGGCGGGAACCGGGCTGACCATTGCGGGCGCGATCCTGTCTGCCGCCACGGGAGGGCGGATCCTGGCCGATCTGCGCATTGCCGCGCACCGCCATATCCTGCGCCTGCCCGTGCCGTTTCACGACAACAGCAATGCGGGCGAATTGCTGTCGCTTACCACGTTCGAAGTGGCCAGCCTGTCGAATTTCCTCGCCAACACGCTGGCGCGCATGCCCGCGATGCTGGTGACGGCGGCGGGCGCGTCGGTGCTGATGTTCCGCCTCGATCCGGCCACCGGCCTCGTGCTGTTGCTGCTGCTGCCGCTGTTCTATCTGGCGGTGAAGCTGGTGGGGCGGCGTCTGCGGCAATTGGGATACGAAGCGCGCGATGCCGAAACCGCGCTGATCGTGCTGGCCGAGCAGCAGCTCGAAATGATGATGGCGACCAAGTCCTTTGCACAGGAGCAGGCGCAATCGGCGGCGTTCGCCCGGCTGGCGGAAGCCTCGCGGAAGGTCCAGCTCGAACAGGAGCGGTTGAAGGCGATGCTGGGGCCGATCGTCGCGCTGCTGGCAGGGTTTGCCGCGATCCTTGTGCTGCTGCTGGCGGGCGGCGCGGGCGAGGAGGCGCGCGATCCGGCCGAATTGTTCAGCCTGCTGCTCTATGCCGCGTTGCTGACGCGCCCGATGGGATCGCTGGCCGATCTGTATGGCTACACCCAATGGGCCGGTGGGACGCTGGCCCGGCTGGAAGCCGTTATGGCCGAGGCCGAGGAGCGCGGATACGAGGACAATGTCGCCGGCGCGCGGCGGGCGCAGGGGGCGCTGGCGTTTGAGGATGTGCGCTTCGCCTATCCGGGCCGCGACGCGACGCTGGACGGCATTTCGTTTGCCGTTGCACCAGGGGAAATCGTCGCGCTGACCGGCGATAACGGGGCGGGAAAATCCACGCTGATCAGCCTGCTGCTGCGATTCTACCAGCCTGACAGCGGGCGCATCACGCTGGACGGGCAGGAAATTTCTACCATTCCGCTGCAGCATCTGCGCCGCCAGATCGGGCTGGTGCCGCAGCGTCCGCTGCTGTTTGCCGGCACGGTGCGCGAAAACATTACCTACGGCCTGCCCGATGCCAGCACGGCGCAACTGGCCGCGGCGGTGGAGCTGGCGCAGGCGCAGGCGCTGGTGCAGATGCTGCCACAGGGTCTCGAAACGCGCATTGGCGACCACGGTGTGCGCCTGTCCGGCGGGCAGCGCCAGCGTATTGCGCTGGCCCGCGCGTTGCTGGCCGATCCGCCCGTGCTTGTGTTCGACGAGGCGACCTCGATGTTCGACCTCGATGCCGAGGCGTCCTTCGTGGCGGCGTGCAAGGAGGGGCTGAAGGGCCGGACCGTGCTGATCGTCACGCACCGCCCGGCCAGCCTGGCGCTGGCCGATCGGATCATCGACCTGCATGAAGGGCGGATCAGAACGGTCACCGAAAGGCACCCGAAAGGCGCCTAGCGCGGCCGAGCGGCGGCCGAAATCAGGCCGCCTGCACCTCGATGAGATTGTGCGCCGCCAGATCACCTGCCAGCGCGGCCAGATCCTGTTCGATCACATCGACCGGCGCGTCGAACTCTGCGGCAATGACCTCGCACAGGCTGGCGAGCGAGCGCGGCTCGTCCTCGATCAATTGCCAGATTCGCGCACCAACGGGGTTGAGCCCGAAATATGTGCCGCTGGCCGGATGCATCAGCACCAATTCGCCGCCCACTTCGCGGGCAACAGCGTCTTCAGAGGCGCTCAAGATGGCATCAGGACTTAGAAGGGTCGCGTTCATCACTTGGTCCGTTCGTTGCGGGCGTGGGCAATTATGCTGCCGATTACTTGCGGTAATTGGTCATAATCACGGGGGAAGTCCAGCGTATAGCACCGCGTTTCCGCCGCCAGTCCCGCCAGCAAGGCGAAATGGCGGCGCAGACGCAGCTTGTCCTCGACGTCGAGGATGAAGGCATTCTGCATCAATTCCGCCAGCGCGGCATGTTCCGCCAGTGCGGCTATCTGCACCTCATCGGCTTCGCCCGGCCCTAGCAAGTATATGCCGGCCAAGGGGAAACTGCGATTAGCAAAGGGCAGGCGGCCGTCAGCGTGCACGGGCGATTTCGCCTCGTCATCCACCCCTTCCACATCCGCGCCCAGCAAATGCTGCGCGCTGTCGGCAAACAGGCGCAGCACGGGGCGCGTGGGCTGCACGTGGCGGGGTTCGCCTTGCCGGTGTTCGAGCACGACGACGTCCTCGGTGAGATAGGGATGGCCTGCCGCGGCAAAGGCACCCGCCAGCGTGGTCTTGCCCCGGCGCGAGAGGCCCATGAAGGCATAGGCCGCATCATCGATCACCACCGCGCTGCCGTGCAGATGCAATTGGCCCCGGTAATTGCCGATCAGCGGCACGATGGCGTTGTGAAACAGCGAATCGGTGACTTCTTCGAGTCCTTCGTCTGCGGGGAAGGCACGCACCTGCAGCGTGCCGGCCGCAATCTCGAAATCCGCCCGATCCGGGAAACGCACGAGGAAATGGGACGGGAAGCGGTAGAATTCGCCTATTGTGTCGCCGTCCGGATCGGTCCAGCGGTCATAGGGCAGCAAGCCCAGCGGCCGCTGCGCGCGGACCGGGCCGAATTGCCAGCCATCTTCCTCCGCAGCAGGCGCGATCACAGGCCGAGTCGGCCCAGCTCGGCCCGGATGAAGCGGCTGGCTTCGTCAGTTGTGGGGAACAAATCGGGCTGGGACGCAAGCACTTGCGCCTCGATTTCGGCTGCCGTGCGCTGGCCGTCCACCAGTGCCAGCACGGCAAGGCGCGCCCTGCCGTTGCGATCAAGCACGGGCGGTTTTCCTTCATCAGCCGCCAGATCGGCCTGCGTGAGGATGCGGCTGTTCCAAGTGGACATCTTCTGCGGTTTGCCGCCCGGCGGGGTCACTGTCCAGGCGATCATGTCGCCCGCGCTGGTGAAGCGCAGCGAGATGCCGACCATGTCTCCCGCCTTCACCGGAAAGGCTTCCAGACAGGGCAGGAACACATTGCTTCGCGCGATGCGTGCTTCGGCCAGCGGTGAATTGGTCATCCAGATACCGTCGGCCAGCTCGCAGTTGAACCACCCTGCCAGCCCGTCAAACTGGCAATCGCGGGCAATTTCGAGCGTCCCCTTGAAGGAATAGAGTTCCGGCCCTTCGGCATCGAGCGCCACGCTGGCCACCGCAACCGCAGGCGAGCAGAGATCCGCCGCCTCGATATTGTGCGCGTGCTTGGTGTTGCGGGCGTAGGTGTTAAGCCACTTGTATTCGGGCGGAAAGTCCGCCTCGCTCCATTGCCGGGCGAGTTCGCGGGCCGATTCGCTCGAAACGCCTGCGATCGTCGGATCGATTCGCCGGGGAATGACTGCGCCGCCGGGTTTGAGCATCCGTGCGCGTGCGTCGCGCACCATGTCGATAATGCCGTAATCAAAGCCGAAAAAGCCAACATGGTCGCAGATCAGCGCGTCCACCTTTTCCGGCAAAACCGCCCGGAAGGTCGAATCCCGCATGGCGGTGTAGCGATCATCGAGACCGGCGCGCTGCATGGTTTCGCGCGCCAGTTCGATCGCGTCGGTGTAATCAATGCCGTAAATGTGTGAAGCGCCCGCATGCAGGCATTGCAAACCCAAAACGCCGACCCCGCATCCGAGGTCGGCGATTGTATCACCGGGGGTGATCGTTTGGGTTATGGCCGCTTGGTAAAGCTCAGCGCGGCCAGCAATAGCAAGGTATCCGTAATGTTCTTCCAGCGGGGAAGTCATGTCCCAAAAGCATTACCCGCTGGAAAAGCGATTACGGTCCTTACACCATTACCTGCATAGCCGACATGCCATCACCTGCGCCACCGACGCTGCCGCCGGTGAGGTTGCGAACCGAGCCGAACACGGTGAGTTCGGGGCGGGCATAAGCGGCCTTGGGGGTGCGAATGTCGTTGCTCATCTTTTGTCTCACTTCAGTTGCGGCTCGCTAGAGGCCGGAATTAACATAGTGGTAATTGCGTATAGCGACCATAGTGTGAAGGGCAGGTCGCTGTCAATTGCTGCATTGCGGTATCTTTCGCAGATGCGTTGTCGTTGCGCCCTTGCAACAATAATGTCTGCTGCGATGGCCGGTTCCCCTTCCAGCCGCGCAATTATCGACTCACATAGATTTTCATATGTGCAGTCGGTCCATGCCTTGTCCGTTCGCAGGCGCACCACGTCGGGCAGGATGCCTGCCAGTGCCTTGCGGTGCAATTGCTTGGTCTGCCCGCCCTGCAGCAGAAAGTGTTCGGGCACA
Source organism: Alteraurantiacibacter lauratis (assembly GCF_037154155.1). Lineage (NCBI taxonomy): Bacteria > Pseudomonadati > Pseudomonadota > Alphaproteobacteria > Sphingomonadales > Erythrobacteraceae > Alteraurantiacibacter > Alteraurantiacibacter lauratis. The sequence continues at coordinate 216,991 of NZ_JBANRN010000003.1, read as the reverse complement.
CTGGCCATAAAGCTGATGTAAGCGCGGGTGAGCATCGGGTGCCGCTGCGAAAGCCCCGCCTGCGCCGCCTGCCGGGAATTGTGATCGAACATGGTCGACCAATAGGGATAATTCCATTTCGACAGTTTCAGGCGTGTGTGATGGTCGGGATGCGCGTCACCGCGATGCCGTGCGCGTCGCTGGGCCAGCATGGCCTGTGCCTCTGGCGCCAGCAGCGCTTCCAGTTCGGGCATGGGCCGCGGACGGAGCGATTCGCGAAGGCGGCGGGCGGGCGTGCGTGCCGCTTGTGGGAGCAGGGCGACAGCGCCGAATCGCCATGCCATGCGGGCCGTTTGGCGCCAGCCAAAGGCGGCAATATCTCTTGCCGCGGCATCCCACAGATCGTCTATCGCGCCGTGGCGCACCAATTCGGCGTAATAGTAGGGCGAACCGTCGAGCCATTGGTCGCCCCCCACGCCGTTGATGCAGGCCCGGCACCCGTCGGCCACCATCGCCTCCTCCTCCAGCCGCGACATGATGCCGTTGGGCATGAGCGGGAGATCGCGCGCTCTGTTCGCATCGGCGTCGAACCAGGACAGCGGCGGCATGAAATAGGGGCGTTCGGTAATCTGCACGCCCAGTTCTTCGGCCACAGCACGCGGATATCTGACCTCATCCGCGCCGGTGCCGGCAGGCCCGGCCAGCGTGTAACCGCGAATCGATGGAGCCGGAAAGGCACCTGTCCGTTCCAGATGCACCGCCATGCAAAACAGGGCCGTCGAATCGAGCCCGCCGCTGGCCTCGATCGCCAAGGGGCGATTCGTGCGCGCCGTGCGCCGCACGCTGTCCGCCAGAAGCGCCCGGTAATGCTCCACATAATCGGCTTCGTGCCGGTAAAGCGGGCGATCAGGCAAAGGCAATGACCAGTATTGCCAGACTTTCGGGCCCGAATTGGCAACCGTCATGGCGCAGGCCTGTGGCAGGCGGGATATTCCGGTCCACGCGGTTTCCTCGCGGGTGTAGAATTGCCCCGTCAGATATTCGGCCAGAAAGCCGATATTGGGCTGCGGCCGGTTTTCCAGCACGGCAAGGATCGCCGCTGCATCCGATGCCACCAGAAGCCGCGACCGGGCCCAGTGGTAGAGCAGCGGGCGCAACCCCTGATGGTCGCGCGCGCAAAAGACCATGCGCTGCCGCCCGTCCCACAGCACGAAGGCGAATTCGCCCTCCAAATGCCCGGCGCAATCGGTGCCCCATGCCTCGTAAGCGCGCAGCGCGATTTCCACATCGCTGCGGTTGCGGGTGGGATAGCCCTTGGCAGACAGATCGGCGCGCAGTTCGTCGGGATTGGTCAGATACCCATCCATCGCCACGTGGACCTGTCCGTCATCGCTGGCGGCGATTTGCGGGCCAGTGCCTTGCTCCGCCGTCGATAGCAGTTGCAGATGGCCAAGCGCGACGGGGCCGGAGACATGGTGGACGATGCCATCGGGCCCGCGATAGGCCATCGCCTGCGTCATCGCGCGAATCGCAGCGGCATCGGCGGGACGGCCGTCGGCGTGAAAGATCGCGGCAATCCCGCTCATGTGTGAATGGCTCCTTCGGGATATGGCACGCGCCGGATTGGGCACGCATGGCCGATCTCTTGCCCGGAATTAGGTGCTTGCCGATGCAATGTCACCAACCGCCTCTGCGGCTGCGTAGCCTCGCCCGGCTTGGCAAGGTTGCGTGCTTCATGCGACGAGGCCTGCGATGATTCTTGAACGCCTGCCGGTTCCGGCCAGCACTGATCGGCGCTGGACGCTGGGAAAGATGGCCTGGTTTGCTGTGGCCGGGGCTGCCGCTGCGTGCGAACTTGCGCGGGCGCGGTGGCAACTGCGCCATGTGGTCGGGCATGATCTGGGCGTGCGCAACAGGGCTGCGCAGATTTCTGGCAAGGCGCCTCGCCTGGATCCGCTAACGCAAAGCGCGGTCCGCGCCCATCTGGCCCGCGCGGTTCCGCGCATGGCGGGGCTGGTGCCGTGGCGTTCCGATTGTCTGGTGCAGGCGATGGCGGCGCAGGAAATGCTGCGCCGATTCGGTATTTCGGCCCGGATCGTGATCGGCGCGAAGAAATCGCTCGGCGAAGGGTTCGCGCCGCATGCCTGGCTGAAAAGTGGCACCTGCATTATTACAGGCGGCGAAATCGACGACTACGCCGTATTGTATGGGGATGATGCCCAAGCCGGTTCGGGTGCCGCCGATTCGGCGCCCGGCAGGTCCGGGGAACCTGTTTGATCGGCTTGCATTGCAGCATTAGGGCAACAGATTAAGGGAAATTGCCTATTAACCGTTGCAATCCATTGTGCAGTGCGGTAACAATCCGATCACGAAATTCATTACAGGAGCTGGAAGATGTTTAAGTCCATTCTCGCAAGCACTGCTGCTGCTGGCCTGCTTCTGGCCCCGATCGCGGCTCAGGCCAATACCCGCGCCGCCGACGCCAGCGTTTCGCTGGCTCCTCTGGCCGAAATGACCCGTCAGTCCTCGCCGATTGGCGCCGCTCGCAACGCTGTTGGCGACATTGACGAAGCGCTGCTGGTGGTTCTGTTCGGCGCGATCGGCACCGCGATCATCGTCATCATCGAAAACCAGGAAGACGACGCCTCCGCTGGCGCCTGATTCGCTGATCGTAATGAGTTTTCGAAAAAGGCGGGTTGCACAGTGTGTGCAGCCCGCCTTTTTCGTATCTGGATTCCGCCTTCCGATCGCTGCTTCTCATGCCTGATTCTGCACTGCGCGCTGAACCAAGGGACACAGCTCCGGCAGGCCGATTTGGGCAGCGTGCAACCGCGCCTCTCACCTCCCCGCGGGTGCAATTGCAGGCGCTGATCGTGCTGGCGTTTCTGCTGGGCGGCGGCGGCGTCGCATACGGGCTCAACAATCTGGCCATTCAGCTGTTCGCGCTGCTGCTGCTGGCAGTAAATGGCCGTGCGGTGGGCCGTTTCGTAGTCCATGCGCCGCTGTTCCTGCGGCTGCTGGTTCTGCTGACCCTGGCATTGCCGCTGGTGCAGCTTGTGCCTCTGCCGCCCGCCATCTGGCAGGCGCTGCCGGGGCGCGAGGCGGTGCTGGCCTCGCATATGCTGACGGGCCTGGGGGACGGCCAATGGGCTTCGCTCAGCCTCGACCGGGGCCGCACGCTGACGGCTTTTGCCGGCCTTATTCCCCCGGCTACCCTTATCGCGCTTGGCACGATGCTGCCCGATGCCGACAAGCGGGCCCTCGCGTGGACGGCGGTTGCCTGCGGCGGCGCGGCACTTGTGCTGGGCGCGGTGCAATTGCAGGGAGCGAACACTTACGGCTTGCTCTATCCGATCGATCCGGGGCCTAACATTCTCTACGCCACCTTTGCGAACCGCAATTCCACCGGCCTTTTCTTTGTGATCGGGGCCTGCCTTGCCCTTGCGCTGGCCGATCCCGCGCGCCTCCGCGTGCTGCTGGCCGGAGGGAGTCTTGCCGTCCTGCTGCTGATCGGCGCGATCCTCACCCAGTCCCGATCGAGCATGGTCCTCATCGCCCTGCCGCTGGCGCTGCTGCTCTTGCGCCTGATGGCTTTTGCCCTGCGTCGCGGGCCGCGCGCCGACCGCAAGGTTGCCGCCCTTGGCCTGGTGCTGGCGCTTGGCGGGGCGCTGGCCTTGGGCGCGATTGCCTATTCCGCCGCGCAGGGCGGACGCGTAGCCGATGCCATCGCGCGGTTTGAGGACAGGCGGACCGACCGTCCGGAAATGTGGGAAGATACGCTGTACGCAGCCGGGCAATACTGGCCCGCAGGCAGCGGGGCGGCGACTTTCGACGAGGTGTTTCAGCTGCACGAATCGCTGGAATATGTGTCGCCGCGAAAGGCTGGCCGGGCGCACAGCGACTGGCTGGAAGTGGCACTCGAATCGGGAATTGCCGGTTTGGTGCTGGCAGCGGGCTGGCTGGTCTTCGCTCTCTTTTCCAGCTGGCAGCATTTGCGGCGCGGCCCGTGGTGGCCGGGCGTGGGGGCGGGCGTGGCCGGGATAGCCATCGCCGCGCAAGCGCTGATCGATTACCCGCTTCGCAACCAGGCGCTGCTGTGCATGGCGGGCCTGTTGGTGGTTTTGCTGGCAACACGCCTGCAGGAGAAAGCCAAATGATCGGCCGCGTCGTATGGATCGCTGCGCTGGCGGTCGTGGGCCTGGTGATCGGGGCCGCGCAGATTGACCGGGCGTCGCGCTACGCCCCTCAGCTCGCCTCGCTCGTGCCGGCGCCGTTTCGCAGTTTTTCGCTGGTGCATCTGGCACAGGATGCCATGGCGAAGGAGCAGACCGAGGATGCCTTGCGCCTCGTGCGCGAATTGGTGCGCGCGCGCCCTTTGCCTGCGGAACATCTTACGCTGCTGTCGCAGGCGGAATTGCGCGCCGGAATGAGCGATTCGGGCCTTGCCGCGCTGGAGGAAGCCGGGCGGCGCGGCTGGCGGGAGCCCTATGCCCAGGCCGCGATGGCGCGGGCTGCGCTGCTGGCGGGCAATGCCGACGCGGCGGTGCAGCGCCTTGCCGCGCTGCTCGCAACGGGCGCCGCCGGAGCTGATGTGACCGAGCCGATCCTGGCCGAGCTGGCGGCCACGCCCCAGGGCCGGACGGCGCTGGCGCGGCAGCTCGCCCAGCCCGGCTATTGGCAGGCCGGCGTGATTGCCCGGCCGCGGCTGTTTCCGCCCGGCGGTTACGAGGAAATGGTGCGCCTTGCGGCACGTGAGGAGGGTGGCCTCGCCTGTCCCTTGCGCGATAACGCGATCAATGCCTTGCGGCGTGCGCGCGATACCGAAGGGGCCGCGCGGCTTGCGGAACTGGATTGCCGGCGCGGCTAGGCCGGTTGTGCGACCCGGCGGTCAATTCTGCTGCGGAACGCTGAATGTGCCCGAAACGCGGCCGCTTCCGCCCGCTGTTCCCGATCTCGCCGCGCTGCCGTCCACGCTGGCAAGCCCGCTGTTGAGGTCGATCACCAGCCGTCCGCCGTTCAGCGTGTCGTTGCCGCGGCGCAACGCCACGCCGCCCGCCAACACGATGACACGGCGGTTGAAATCGTACACGCCCGACGCGCCGCTTGCGCGTTCGGCCCCGCGGGTGACAACCACGCCGCCCGTCGCATCGATGCGCTGGATCTGCAGCGAGCCCTGATCGGTATAGGCGACGGTGGTGCGCTGCGCGGTCAACCGCAGGTCGCCCTGCTGGATCACGACATCGCCAGACAGGACCACGCGCTTTTGCCGATCCTGCAATTCGATACGATCCGCAGCATAGCTGACCGGCTGGTTGGAATTGAATCCGGCGATGGACTGCGCGCCGGCCAGCGATCCGAAGCCCAGCGTTCCGATCGCACCGGCGACAAGGCCGCCCAGCAATCCGCGGCGGGCGAGGGCGGCAAGCGAGAGGCGGCGCGTGGCATTCATGCCATCGAGCGATAGCCGATCAGCGACATGGTGCAAGCATATCATTGCCGCGTCCCACCGTTGCTGCGCGACACGCCAACGGAGAAGCCGCTGGGGAGACGCATCTGCCCCGGCACCATGCGCAGGCGCGCATTACCGATCAACGCGACATTGCGTTCGGGCAAATCGGCCTCGATCCGGTCAGCCGAGAACGTGCCCGCCGGCAGAACACCCTCTACCCCGCCTTCGCCAAGCAGCCGGCGTTCGGACAGAAAGACCGACACATTGCTGGCGGTAATGGCATAGCCATCACTGGCGGTGAACTGCACCGTGCCGGGAATGGTCACGCGTTCCGTCTCGATATTATAGGTGCCTGCCGCCGCGCTCAGCACGGCCGGGCCTTCGGGCAGGACGATGCGCGCCACCAGACGGTGCATTTCCACCAGCGGCACGGTGTTGCTGGTTTGCACGGCATCGCCCGCTTCGATCGAGAAGGGGCGGCCCTGCCTGTCCACCCCGCGATACAGCGCGTTGTCCATGCGCAGCCGGTCATCCGCGATGGCAACCTTGTTGCGGTCGAGCAAGAAGGACACTTCGCCGCGCGGGCCAAGCGGCGTGATCAGCATCATCGCCGCGACAACGCCCACGCCAGCGGGCAGCGCCACGGCCAGAAAGCGCACGATCCGGTCCAGCCGCGATCCGGGGGCGGCAAAGGCCTGCCGGCGGCCCCTCATCCTGTCAGCCTGAATGGTCATGCAGTCCCGCCCGTGGCCAAGCCAGCCTTACTCGTGGCTGAAGATATCCTTGTCGATCCATCCGGCCATATCCAGCGCGGCGCGTGTGGGCAGGAAATCGAAACAGGCCTGCGCCATCTCCAGCCGCCCTTCGCGCTCCAGCCGGGCGATCAGCACCTCGCGCAGGCGGTGCAGATACCGCACATCGGAAGCGGCATATTCACGCTGGGCATCGTTGAGGACGGGTGCGCCCCAGTCGCTCGATTGCTGCTGCTTGGAGATATCCTCGCCCAGCAATTCGCTGACCAGGTTCTTTAACCCGTGCCGGTCGGTATAGGTGCGCGTCAGCTTGCTGGCGATCTTGGTGCAGAATACCGGCGCGGCCACCACGCCCAGATAATGCCGGATCGCCGCCAGATCGAAGCGGGCGTAATGATAGAGCTTGAGCCGCGACTGATCGGCCAGCACCGCTTTCAGATTGGGCGCATCGAACGCGCTGCCATTGGCAAAGCGCACCAGATGCTCGTCACCCTTGCCATCGCTGATTTGCAGCAGGCACAGCCGGTCCCGGTGGGTGACAAGGCCCATCGTTTCGGTATCGACCGCGACCGGGCCGGGGGCCAGCACATCGGCGGGCAGATCTTCTTCGTGGAAATAGACAGCCATAGGAGGAATGCCTTAGGCGGATTGGACGCAGAGGGAAAGGGCACGCATTGGAACAGGCTATCCCGGAAAGCTGGCGCTCGGCGCTGGCCGGTGTTCTGGCAAGGCCCGCGGCGCGGCAATTGGGGGGCTGGCTGCGCGAACAGGAGGCAGCGGGCAAGGCGATCTATCCGCCGCGCGGGGCGCGGCTGCGCGCTCTGGAACTGACCTCGCTCGATTCGGTGAAGGCGGTGATCCTGGGGCAGGACCCCTATCACGGGCCGGGGCAGGCGCACGGCCTCGCCTTTTCGGTGCCGCACGGTATGCGCCCGCCGCCCTCCCTGCAGAACATCTACAAGGAACTGCGCGCCGATCTGGGGGTGGAGCCGCCCGCACATGGCAATCTGGAAGGCTGGGCGCGGGAAGGCGTCTTGCTGCTCAATGCCTGTCTGACGGTGGAGGACGGAAAGCCTGCCTCGCATTCCGGGCGCGGGTGGGAGGCGATCACCGATGCGCTGGTGACGGCCGTGGCCGAACGGCCCATGCCCAGCGTGTTCATCCTGTGGGGTGCCCACGCACAGAAGAAGGCGAGCCAAATCCCGGCGCTGCAATCCGGGCGCCATCTGCTGATCCAGTCCGCGCATCCCAGCCCGCTATCGGCGCATCGCGGCTTTTTCGGATCACGCCCGTTCAGCCGCACCAACGCCTTTCTGGAAAGCGAAGGGCGCGGGGCGATCAACTGGCGGCTGGATTAGTTAGGAAGCTAAGGATATAGCGGTCTGCGGAGAGGAATTGCCATGCCGCTTGCCATCACCCCGCTGTCGCCCCGCTTCGGTGCCGAGATTTCGGGCGTGGACATCACGCGCCCGCTCGACGCCGCAACACAATCCGCCATCCGTGCGGCGCAGGATGAATGGGGCGTCACCCTGTGGCGTGATACGGGTCTGGATGATGCCGGCCATGTCGCCTTCAGCCGGATCTTCGGCCATGTCGAACTCGCCCCGGTGCACAAGGGCAAGCCGCCGCGTTTCGCCCATCCCGAACTGTTCGATGCCAGCAATATCGATGCCGAAGGGCGGATTATCGATAACGAACTGCGCCGGCTGATCAATGCGGGCAACCGGCTGTGGCATATCGACAGCAGCTACATGAATGTGCGCAGCGCACAGGCGCTGTTGCTGTGCCATGAAGCGCCGCCTGCGGGCATATCCGCGCCCACGCTGTTTGCCGATACACGCAGCGCATACGAAGATCTTCCGCAAAGCATGAAGGACCGGCTGGAGGGGCTGCAGGCGCGGCATTGCTACTTCTATTCGCGCATGAAAGCCGGATATCCCACCACCGAGGAGGAACTGGACGCCATGCCGCACGCGGTGCAGCCGGTGGTGATGGAGCACAAGGCCAGCGGGCGGCGCGGTCTGTATCTCGGCGCCCACGCCCGCGACATTGTCGGGATGAGCCGCGCAGAAGGCCGCGCGCTGATCGACGAGCTGAACGCCCATGCCACGCAGGCCAAATATGTGATCGCGGTGGAATACCGCGCCGGCGACATGAGCATTTGGGACAATCTGTGCACCATGCACCGCGCCGGGGATTTTGACGATACCGCTTACCGCCGCGACATGCGCCGCACCACCATTCGCGAGGCAGGGGTTGATGCCCCGGACGACCATTTCACGCAGATGTTCGCGGCAAGCCGGCGCGCGGCGGAGGAAAGGGCTGGCGCGTGAAGCTGACGAAGTTGACATCGTGACGCGGCGCTTAGCCGATCGGATAGTTCTGATATTTCAGAAAAAATCTGTCGAAATGCAAAGTTGACACTTTGCGCGCCGCCTTTCGCGGATGTGCTGACCATGGGAAAGAGCGGCCAAGGTGCTGACGCAGCAGCAAGCGCGTAGGAAAGTGGCTTTGCAACCTGCCCGCAGCTAAGGGGGAACGCTTATGCTGCGCTTGCACAATGGCGGGGCGTGACCTAAGCCTTGTTTGTCCCTGGCAAGAGGCGTGCAGGCGTGATCGGAAACAAGGTGAAAGTGGCCCTGCGCAATGCCCGCAAGGTCAAACGCGATCTTATTCACCGTGTGGCCGGCGTGCCGTGGATGGATGTGCAGCCGCAGGACCGTTTCCTGTTTTCCTGGCCGCGATCAGGCAATACCTGGCTGCGCCATATCGTCTACCACGCCACCACGCAGGGCGATGTCTCCGGCTTTGCCGCGCTGGAAAATGCCAGCCCCACGATTGACGCGCTGGAGTTTCGCAAGCGGTTGTCGCGCATGAAACCTGCACCGGGCGGGCTGCGCTTTTTCAAATCGCATCTGCCCCATGCGCCCTATTTCCTGAACGGCAAGGTCGTCTACATCGTGCGCGACGGGCGCGATTCGACGATTTCCTATTACGATTATTTCCGCCACATCCACCGCTACCAGGGCAGTTTTGACGATTTCCTCAAAAAGACGCTGGCGGGCCGTGTGCGTTACGGATCGTGGGCGGACAATGCCGGATCGTGGGTGGCGCACCGCGATCATCCCAATATGCTGCTGATCCGGTTCGAGGACATGCGTGCCGATCCGGTTGGCACGGCGACGCAGGTTTTTCGCTTTTGCAACCTCGATCTGAGCGCGGCGCAGGTGGAAGCAGCAGTCAGCAAAAGCTCGCTCGACAAGGTGCACCAGACCTTCCGCACGTTTCGCAGCGCCCGCAAGACGCAGTTTACCGGCGGCGTGAATACAGGCGAGCAGGCGGACGAAACCGCCGAAAAGCCCGCACCGCGCGGCTGGCGCAATGTCTTCACCCCCGAACAGAACCGCCTGTTCGTGGCCAAGGCGGGGCCGCTGCTCGAACAGCTGGGCTACGAGTTGGACTAGCGCCTAGACCGCCCGGTATCCCATCGCCCCGCCGGTGGGCACCGATGGCACCGGCACCCCCGCATCACGCAGGCGGCGGCCATATTCCGCGATCACGCTGGCGGCATCGGTGATCGCGACCGGGTTGCCGCCATCGTCCAGATGCAGCAGCGCGCCATAGATCACAAACAGAACATCGGTCTCCCCGTCCGCATCATCCGCCACTTTGAGCGTGTGCGTGCTGCCCGGCGGTTCGAACAGATAGGAGCCTGCGACATTGGCCGGGCTGCCAGGATATTCGAGGTAGGACCATTTGCCTGCCAGCGTATAGGCGTGGACCTCGCCGGTATGTTTGTGCGGGAACACCTGCGTGCCCGGCGCAAAGCCCATGCGCACCGCAAAACGCGCACCCTCCACATCGGCCATCAGCAGTTTGAGGCGGATGGCGGGATCATCCGCCCAGCATTCGGCCCAAGGCAGGCCGTCTGTATCGGCGTGGTAGCTTTCGGGGATCATGCGCGGCCTCTCCTGCCTGTGTTTTGCAGGAGAGTGCCAAAGGCCGGGTGGGGACACAAGCGCGGCCGATACAGGCGGGGCGCAGGCGAGGGGTTCAATTGGGCCGATAACGCACCAGTTCGACGCGGTCTGACCCGTCGTATTCCAGCCACAGGCGATCGCCGTCCAGAATGGCCTGCCAGCCGGTCATGTCGCGCAGCCCCAGATCATTGGGATGCAGCACAAACCGCAGGCCGCCCGCCACTCCTGCCACATCGTAATCGGGCGAATGGATGTCGTGGATGCCCTCTATCAAACGCAGGCTTTGCGGTTCGGCGCACAGCCCGTCCCCGCCCAATCCATCCTCGTTTTCGGGGTAGGGCCAGCCGGTGTCGTGCGTGTAACCCCACGCCACTTCCCCGCCGGCGCAGGTGAGCCGCACCGTCACGCCCTGCAATACCTCGCCGTCCGGCCATGTGACCAGCAGATAGGGCGCATCGGCGGCGGCGTCGCGCTCCATTTGCGCAAAAACGGGGGCAACGGGCAGGGGATCGGTGGCAAAAATGATGCGGTTGCCCGCTTGCGTCCAGGTGCCGGACGAGCGCTCATCCTTGGCCCCCACCGCCAGCTCGAAACCGTAGCTGCCATCATCGCGCAGTTCGAGCTGCATGGCGATTTCGAAGCCGCCGCGCAGGTAATACCGCCCGGCAGCTTCCCCATCCGCTTCCCGCGCCTGCAACGGCGCGCTGATCAGCGTGGCGCCAAGCAGCAGCGCGGCAAGCTGTCGTGCAAGAGCACGCAGCGTGCCTATCAGCGCGGCAGTTCGGATACGCCCATCAGCGCCTCGTCCACGCTGCGCGCGCACTGGCGGCCTTCGCGGATGGCCCAGACGACAAGGCTTTGCCCGCGGCGCATATCGCCGCAGGCCCAGATCTGCGGATCGGAGGTGCGGTAGGTGAGCGTGTCAGCCTTCACATTGCCGCGCTCATCCAGTTCGACACCGCTCTGGTCCACCATCCCGGCCTTGCGCGGGCCGACAAAGCCCATCGCGAGCAGTATCAGATCGGCCTTGAGCACGAATTCGCTGCCCGGCACTTCCTTGAGCTTGCCTTCGCTCCAATCGGCGCGCATGCATTTGAGGCCGGTCACCACGCCGTCCTGGCTCACCACTTCCTTGGTCAGCACGGCCCAGTCGCGGTTCACGCCTTCTTCGTGGCTGGTCGAGGTGCGCAACTTCATCGGCCAATCGGGCCAGGTCAGCAGCTTGTTTTCCTTTTCCGGCGGCTGCGGCATGATTTCGATCTGTGTCACGCTCTTGGCGCCCTGCCGGTTCGATGTGCCCACGCAGTCGCTGCCCGTATCGCCGCCGCCGATCACGATCACATCCTTGCCCGTGGCGACCAGCGTGCCGCGCGGCGCGGCGCGTTCCTCGCTGTCGCCTGCCACGCGCTTGTTCTGCTGGGTCAGGAACTCCATCGCCAGCCGCACGCCAGGAAGTTCCGCGCCGGGGATGTTGAGCATGCGCGCCTCTTCCGCGCCGCCCGCCATGACCACCGCGTCGAAGTTCTCCTTCAACGACTTCATCGACACATCCACGCCCACTTCGGTGGAGGTGCGGATGGTGACGCCTTCGGCCTCCATCTGCACCGCGCGGCGGTTGATGAGGTGCTTCTCCATCTTGAAGTCGGGGATGCCGTAACGCAGCAGGCCGCCGATCCGGTCCGCCTTTTCGAACAGCGTCACCGAATGGCCGGCGCGAGCGAGTTGCTGCGCGCAGGCCATGCCGGCCGGGCCGGAACCCACCACCGCCACGCTCTTGCCCGTCTTTTTCGCCGGGATCTGCGGCTCGATCCAGCCTTCCTTCCACCCGCGATCGACAATCGCGCATTCGATGGATTTGATCGTCACCGGCTGGTCGGTGAGGTTGAGCGTGCAGCTCGCCTCGCACGGGGCGGGGCAAATGCGGCCCGTGAATTCGGGGAAATTGTTGGTCGAATGCAGCACTTCCAGCGCGTTCTTCCAATCCCCTTCATAGACCAGATGGTTCCAGTCCGGGATGATGTTGTTCACCGGGCAGCCGTTGTGGCAGTAGGGAATGCCGCAATTCATGCACCGCGAAGCCTGCGCACGCAGCGCGGGTTCGGGATGCGGGATCACGAATTCCTTGTAATGATGCACCCGCTCCTTGGGATCGGCATAGGCGCGATCCTGGCGGTCGAGTTCGAGAAAACCGGTTTCCTTGCCCATTGTATCGTAACCTTTATTCCGCCGCCACGGAGGCGACGGCCTCGCGCTCGGCTTCGAGCTGCTTGAGCGCGCGTGCATAATCGGTCGGCATGACCTTCACGAACTTGCTCAGCGCCGTGTCCCAGTTGTCGAGCAATTCGGCCGCGCGGGCCGAACCGGTGTGCAGCTTGTGCCGTTCCACCAGAATGCGCAGCCGTTCGGCATCGTGATAGAGCGGGTCGCCCATGCCGAAATCGGTCACGTTAAGCGCGCGCTGCTGCGGGCGGCCGGTGCCTTCATTTGCCGAAGGCGCGGCATCGATGGGCAGCAATTCGACCTGCGCCATGTTGCAGCGGCTGGCAAACGTGCCATCCGGATCATAGACATAGGCGATGCCGCCGCTCATCCCGGCGGCAAAGTTGCGGCCCGTGGGACCCAGCACGCAGACGACGCCGCCGGTCATGTATTCGCAGCCATGGTCGCCCGTGCCTTCGACAACGGCAATCGCGCCCGAATTGCGCACGGCAAAGCGTTCGCCCGCCACGCCGTTGAAATAGGCCTCGCCCGCAATCGCGCCGTACAGCACCGTGTTGCCCACGATGATGTTGGCGGTGGGATCGCGGTCGACGCCCGCTGGCTGGCGCACGATGATGCGGCCGCCCGACAGGCCCTTGCCGACATAGTCATTGGCATCGCCCACCAGATCCAGCGTCAGGCCATGCGCGGCCCATGCGCCAAAGCTCTGCCCGGCCACCCCGGTGAAGTTGATGCGCAGCTGATCGGGCTTGAGGCCCGCATGGCCAAACCGGCGCGCAATCTCGCCCGACAGCATGGTGCCCACCGTGCGGTTGACATTGCGGATCGGGAAATCGAGCACCAGCGTCTCGCCGTACTCCAGCGCCGGACGCGCGGCCTGGATCAGTTCGTTGTCGAGCGCGTTTTCGAGGCCATGGTCCTGCCCTTCGGTGTGGCGCAGTTCTTTGCCCGCGGGCACTTCGATGCGGCGCAGCAGGCGCGACAGGTCGACGCCCTGCGCCTTCCAGTGGCGCTCCACCCGCTTCATGTCGATGCGGTCGACGCGGCCGATCATCTCGTCCAGCGTGCGGAAGCCCATTTCGGCCATGATCTGCCGCAGTTCCTCGGCCACGAAGAAGAAGTAGTTGATCACATGCTCAGGCTGGCCGACGAAACGCGCGCGCAGCACCGGATCCTGCGTTGCCACGCCCACCGGGCAGGTGTTGAGATGGCACTTGCGCATCATGATGCAGCCTGCCGCGATCAGCGGGGCGGTGGCAAAGCCGAACTCGTCCGCGCCCAGCAGCGCTCCGATGGCGACATCGCGCCCGGTGCGCAGCCCGCCATCGACCTGCACCGCAATACGGCTGCGCAGATCGTTGAGAAGCAGCGTCTGCTGCGTTTCGGCGAGGCCGATTTCCCAAGGGGAACCCGCATGGGTGAGCGAGGTCAAGGGCGATGCGCCGGTGCCGCCTTCGTAACCCGAAATGGTCACATGGTCGGCGCGCGCCTTGGACACGCCCGCAGCCACCGTCCCCACGCCCACTTCGGACACCAGCTTCACCGAAATGCGCGCGGTGGGCTGGACGTTCTTCAGGTCGTGGATCAGCTGCGCGAGATCCTCGATCGAATAGATATCGTGGTGCGGCGGGGGCGAGATGAGGCCCACGCCCGGCGTCGAGTGGCGGGTCGCGCCGATGGTCTTGTCCACCTTGTGCCCCGGCAACTGGCCGCCCTCGCCGGGCTTTGCGCCCTGCGCCATCTTGATCTGGATGTCGTCCGAATTGACGAGATATTCGGTGGTCACGCCAAAGCGGCCCGATGCGACCTGCTTGATCGCCGAACGCATCGAATCGCCGTTTTCCATCGGCTTGAAACGCGCCGGATCCTCGCCGCCTTCGCCGGTGTTCGATTTGCCGCCGATGCGGTTCATCGCCACGGCCAGCGTGGTGTGCGCTTCCCAGCTGATCGAGCCATAGCTCATCGCGCCGGTGGCAAAGCGCTTCACGATTTCGCTCGCGGGCTCAACCTCGCTGATGTCGAGCGGCTTTTCCGCCTTCTTCAGCTCCATCAGGCCGCGTATCGTCAGCAGCCGTTCGGACTGTTCGTTGATCGAACGGGCAAAGGCCTCGTAATCGGCCCATTTGTTGCCGCGCACCGCGTGTTGCACATGGGCGATATTGGTGGGCGTCCACGCGTGATCCTCGCCGCGCAGGCGATACTGGTAGATCCCGCCGACATCGAGCATGTTGCGGTAGATCGGGTTGTTGCCCCACGCGGCCTGATGGCGGCGCACGGTTTCTTCCGCGACCTGGGCAAGGCCGATGCCTTCGATCGTGGTGGCGGTGCCGGTGAAATACTGATCGATGAACGCGCTGGACAGGCCCACCGCGTCAAAGATCTGCGCGCCGCAATAGGACTGGTAAGTCGAAATGCCCATCTTGGACATGACCTTGAGGATGCCCTTGCCGATCGCCTTGATGTAGTTCTTCTGCACCTGTTCGGGCGCCAGTTCAGGGTGCTTGTCCACCCGGATCGCTTCGAGCGTCTCAAAGGCGAGATAGGGGTTGATCGCCTCTGCCCCGTAACCCGCCAGCACGCAGAAATGGTGCACTTCGCGTGCTTCGCCGGTTTCGACGACAAGCCCGGTCTGCATACGCAGGCCCTGCCGCACCAGATGGTGGTGCACGGCAGCGGTCGCCAGCAGCGCGGGCATGGGGATGCGCGAGGGGCTGGCCGCGCGGTCCGACAGGATCAAGATGTTGTGATCCTGCAAGACCGCCTCGGTCGCGGCCCAGCACATTTCCTTGATCGCCGCCTCAAGCCCGTCGGCCCCGGTTTCGGCATCCCACGTCATGTCGATGGTGGCAGTGCGGAACGCGCCGTCGAGGCTGGCTTCGACCGAGCGGATCTTTTCCATGTCCTTGTTGGTCAGGATTGGCTGCTCGACTTCCAGCCGCTTGTGCGTGCCGGCATCCATGCCCAGCAGATTGGGGCGCGGGCCGATCATCGACAGCAGGCTCATCACCAGTTCCTCGCGGATCGGGTCGATCGGCGGATTGGTGACCTGGGCGAAGTTCTGCTTGAAATAATCGTAGAGCAGGCGGCTGCGGTTGGACAGCACGGCGATGGGCGTGTCGGTGCCCATCGAGCCGATAGGATCATCCGCATTCACCGCCATGGGTTCGAGGAACTTGGCGATGTCTTCCTGCGTGTAGCCAAAGGCCTGCTGCCGGTCGAGCAGCGTTTCGTCCGACTGGCGCACGGCTTCGCTGGAGGTTTCGATCGCCTCCAGATCCTTCAGCTTGTACTGGGCCTTCTGCAGCCATTCCTCGTAAGGCTGGGCATTGGCGAGGCTGGCCTTCAATTCCTCGTCCTCGATAATGCGGCCTTCTTCCATGTCGATCAGCAGCATCTTGCCGGGTTGCAGGCGCCACTTGCGCACGATGTCCTTTTCATCGAACGGCAGCACACCGCTTTCGGAGGCGAGGCACACGAGGTCATCCTTGGTCACGCAGAACCGCGCGGGCCTGAGGCCGTTGCGATCCAGCGTGGCGCCGATCTGGCGGCCATCGGTGAAGGCAACAGCAGCGGGGCCGTCCCACGGTTCCATCAGCGCGGCGTGGTATTCGTAGAAGGCGCGGCGCTTGGGCTCCATCTGCGGGTTCCCGGCCCAGGCTTCGGGCATCAGGATCATCATCGCATGGGCCAGCGGATAACCGCCCGCCACCAGCAGTTCGAGCGCGTTGTCGAGGCTGGCCGTGTCGGATTGGCCGTGCGGCACGATCGGCCACAGCTTGTCCATATCCGCGCCCAGCAGCTCGCTTTCCATCGTGCGGCGGCGCGCATTCATCCAGTTGGTATTGCCGCGCACCGTGTTGATTTCGCCGTTATGCGCGATGAAGCGGAACGGATGCGCCAGCCGCCAGCTGGGGAAGGTGTTGGTCGAAAACCGCTGGTGCACAAGGCCCAGTGCCGACTGGCAATCGGGGTTCTGCAGGTCTTCGTAGAAGCTGCCCACCTGCGTTGCCAGCAGCAGGCCCTTATAGACCATGGTGCGGCTGGAGAAGCTGGGCATGTACAGCTGCGTCAGGCCGGGCAGATTGTGCTTTTCGGCCAGCGCGGCGAGCGGGTTCTGCGTTTGCTTGCGGATCACCACCAGCTTGCGTTCGAACGCATCCTGATCGGCGCAATTCTCGCCGCGCGCGACGAAGCACTGGCGGATGACGGGCATCGATTCGAGCACCGTCTTGCCCAGCCCGGCGGTGTTCACCGGCACATCGCGCCAGCCGATCAGGCGCTGGCCTTCCTTGGCGATGAACTTTTCAAAGGTGGCGACCACGAAATCGCGCGCTGCCTCGTCCTGCGGCAGGAAGCACATGGCCACGGCATAATCACCCGGCTGCGGCAGCTTCAGGCCTTCGCCTTCGGCCCATTTGCGCAGCAGCAGGTCGGGCAATTGAATCAGGATACCCGCGCCATCGCCCAGCAGCGGGTCTGCACCCACGGCCCCGCGGTGATCGAGGTTCTTCAGAATCTCCAGCGCCTGGGTCACGATGGCGTGCGATTTCTGGCCTTTGATGTGGGCAATCAGGCCCACGCCACAGGCATCATGTTCGTTGCGCGGATCGTAGAGGCCCTGGGGTGCTGGCAGTTCGTTCAACTTGTCGGTCCCTGTCTCAGGCCAAGGTTTGCAGCGCCCCGTTGCCGCATGTAGCAGGCAGCGATGCGCGACTCACCCGGCATGGGTGCTTGTCATAAATGTCGCGAGATTTCCCCATGGCGACACTAATGTGTTTTGGCAAGATTGCAGGCAGGGCAATTTCCGCCCGTTCGCCATGCGGGTGCGCCTTTACGGATAGGGCCGGTGCACCCCTTGGACCATTGACGGTATCGGGTGGCAAGGCCCAGGGGGCAGGGAAGCGGGCGTGGTGCGGCTCTGCTTGGCTTCAGGCCGCGCCGCTCATCCGCTGGAGATTGAGCAGCGCCTCGCGCAGCGCGCGGTCCTGCGCTTCCTGATCGGCGGCGGACAGGCCGGCAGCGGCCCTCTCGCCAGTGCCGGCAGTAACCGGCGCTTCGGCGGGGAACACCACTGCGGGTTGGGCATCGCCAGGGTCGCCCGCTTCGGGCTCGTCCTCGATCCGCACGAAGGTCTGGCGGGGCGCGGCAAAGGGGTTCACCGGCGCTGTCTCGCCATCGTTCGGCATGGTGCCGGGCGCAACGCCGAGATTGAGCGTGAAGCTGGCGGCGAGTTCGGGCAGGTCCTCGTCTTCCTCCTCCTCGTCGATATCGATATGCGCAAAGCCATCGAGCGCGCGGCCGGGAAACGCTTGGAACGGCGGCGGGGGCATGTGATCGGACGGGCCGGTTTCGTACGTTTCATCCCGTTCGTTCCCCTGTTTCTCCCCGTGTTCATCCTCGTCCAGCGGCTTGAATACCTGGCGCGGCGCAGCGGCAGCGGGCTCGATCGCAACCGGGGCGGCTTGGGCGCTTTCGGGCGGCATCGCCGCGTCATCGTGCGACGGGGCAGGCCGGTTGAACCATGCCGCCATGGCCTCTGCGGCCTCGTCGGGTGCGACAGCGTCAACATCGTCGAGCAGCGGATTGGCGGCCGGCGCGGGTGCGCTGGCACCAGCCACGGCATCGCGCCGGGCAGCCTGCGCAGCGCGTTCCGCCAGCAGCGCGCGGCGCCTCTCAATCGAGGAGCCGAGGCGCTGCGCCAGTTGCACCAGGCCCAGTTCGTCGAGCGCATCATGCGTGGCGGTAGCGGGTGAGGGTGTTTCCGGCTCGCCTTCGGGTGCGGCCTCGGTGTGCGGAGCGAAGGGGGCGGCGGGGGCCGGGTAAGCGTCTTCCGCGTCGGCTCCGCCTGCATCCGAGACGAAATGAGGGGCCAGGAACTGGCTGTGATCGATCAGATCGGATGTTTCGTCGTCCATTTCCAGCTCCCTTTCATCGCTCCCGAATTGCGCCGGGGCCTCGCCGAAAATCTGAGGCGGAGCGCTGGCGTGGTGCGGTTCCGCTTCGTCCCAGGCGATGGCGACGGTCGGGCATTCCGCCGGAGTGGGATTGAAATGGAATTCCTGCCGGGCCGCGCCAAGCGGCGTGGCGGCGCCGGCATATGGCCGGGCAAGGGGGGGGTCTGTTTCGGCATGGTGGGCATTTGCGCCGAAACCGGGCTCGGTGAATCCGGGTTCGGTCAAGGCAGCCTTGCTGGAGGGGGCCTCATTGGACAGGGGGATTGGCGCGTCGGGCAAAGCCACATCCGGCTTGGCCTCGTCTTCCTGCGCCATTTCGACCAGGGCAAGATCGAGTTCGTCGAGATCATCAGTCTCGTCTGCATGTGCATCCTCTGGACGCCATCCTGTCAGCCCACTCGCGTGCACGGCCTCGCGCATGGAGGAGGGGATGGCGCCGCTATGCGAAGAGGGCAGCGGGGCAAATTCGAGGAAGGTGCTTGGCCCTTCCTCCTCCTCGATCGCCAGCGCACGGCGCCCGCGCTGAGGGGTGCCGGTCAGTTGGCGGCCATCCAGCCCCTCGCTGCCCAGCTCGTCGAGCGCCGAGATCGGCGGGGGCATGACAGGCGCGCCATCGGTTCCAGCCACGGTTTGTGCGGCGCGGCGCAGCGCAGGTTCGGCGCGGTGCGCCTCGGCCACCTTGCGCGCGATGAACAAGCCCACCAGCGCGCCGCCCACGGTAAAGCCCAGCGCCATCAGCAGCCTTGCTGTAAATCCCAGCGGCGGCGCGGCAGGCGGGAATAGCGATGCAAGGCCGGTGGCCACGCTGATGCGTTCGATCAGCGGCACGGGCACCACCAGGCTGCCAATGCCCAGCAAGGCGGCAAACCACAGCGCCACGATGAACGGGAAAGCGGGATGCGTGCTGATCGGCGGCTTTGCCGTTTTGCCCTTCACCCGCTTTTCATCTGCCAGACTTGCCACGCATTTGTCCTGTTATTGCCGCCCCTTGCCCCGCCCCGTTCAGGCGGCGGTGCTCAGGCCATCCTGATTGCGGCGTAACAGGCTTTGGTAAACGTCTTGATAACGCTGAACGTTGCGTGCCCAATCGTGACGGGCGGCAACATGGGCGCGTGCCGCCTGGCGCATCGCCCCCCACTCGGCGCGTGCGTCGAGCAGATCGGCCAGCGCGGCGGCGCATTGCGCCGGGTTGTCTGCCGGAAACAGCGTGCCGGTAACACCGTGCTCCATCAATTCGCGGTGCCCGCCCACATTGCTTGCCGCCACCAGCTTGCCCTGCGCCATCGCTTCAAGCGGCTTCAAGGGCGTGACCAGATCGGTCAGGCGGCTGGCCTTGCGCGGATAGGCCATGATGTCGGCCAGCGCGTAATAGCGCTCGACCTGATCGTGCGGCACACGCCCGACAAAGCGGATCGCGTATGCGGCAGGACTTGCCTGCGCCTGCGCTTGAAGTGCGTCTGCCATCGGCCCGCCGCCCACCAGCAGCAGCCGCGCATCGGGATGGCGGGTGATCAGGGCAGGCATGGCGGCGATCAGATCGTCCAGCCCTTCGTAATCATAGAAGCTGCCGATGAAGCCGATCACCGGGCCAGCATCGGGGCCATCGCCCAAACCCAGCTCTGCCGCCAGCGCCCCGTCGCGCGGCGCGGGCGTGCCGAACAGCGCCAGATCGACGCCATTGGGCATGATCGACAGCTTGCCTGCGGGAACGCCGCGCGCGACAAGATCATCGTTCAGACCTTGGCAGATCGTCACCACCCGGTCGGCGCCTGCCACCACGTGGTTTTCCAGCGCGCGGATGAGGCGATATTTGAGCGAGCCTTCCTGCCCTGTCCCGTTGCCGACGGCGGCATCTTCCCAGAAGGCGCGGATTTCGTACACCACGGGCAGGCCCAGCTTTCTTCCCGCACGCAGCGCCGCCAGCCCGCACAATGCGGGCGAATGGGCGTGCAGGATGTCGGGCCGCCAATCCTTTGCCAATTCGCCGATCGCATCGGCCAGCAGGCCCGCCTCGCGCCATTCGCGGATTGCCGGCGGGCCGCCGACATCGCCGCGCGTCCGGGTGAAATGCAGCCCCTCGGCCTCCTCCGCATCCGGGCCTGCCGCCGTATGGCGCAGCCCCGTAATCCCGCGCACCTGCCAGCCCAGCGCCTCCTGCGCTTTCAGTATCGCGCGCGTGCGGAAGGTATAGCCGCTGTGCATGGGCAGCGAGTGATCGAGGACGTGCAGGATGCGAGGCGTGTTCGGGGGCATGGGCCAAGCTGTTGCCACGGCTTTGCTTAACGCCGCGTCAATTCCTCTACGGTAGGGCGTTGACGCTGCAATTGCCGAGAGCCTTTTCGTGGTCGATATCTTCACCCTTGCCCTGACGCATGGCCTGATGGCCTTTGCCGCATGGCGCCTGATCCAGCGCGACGAGCTGGACGAGGAGGGCGAGGCTGCGCCGCGTTCGCGCTGGGCCAAGAAACGCGGCCCCGCGCCCGCGCCGGATGCGGATAGCTGAGCGGTGCTCAAGGATCTGTTCCTTCTCGGCTTTATCGGCCTCTTGCTGCTGCTAGGGCTGAAGCGTCCGTTTATCTGGGTGCTCGCCTATATCTATATCGACATTGTCGCGCCGCAGAAGATCGGCTGGGGTCTGATCCAGAGCTTCCAGCTCTCGCTCATCACCTTTGTCGCCGCGTTTGCGGGCTGGTTGCTGCTCGACAGCAAAGTCGGGTCGCGCTTCACCTTCCGCCAGGCGCTGATCCTCGTGCTGCTCGCGTGGTGCGGGATGACCACGCTGGGGGCCGAGTTTCAGGATTCGGCCTGGGCGAAATGGGACTGGGTATGGAAAGCGCTGATCTTTGCCGCTTTCCTGCCGCTCACCCTGCGCACCAAATTGCGGATCGAGGCGGCGGTGACCTTCATCGTGCTGGCGGTGGGCACGATTGCCATCAATGGCGGGATCAAGACCGTATTCGGCGGCGGCGGCTATGGCGAATTGCGCCTTCTGGCAGACGAGAATTCGGGCATGTACGAAGGCTCGATCATTTCCACCGTCGCCATCGCCACCATTCCGCTGGCGCTGTGGGTGGCGCGGCATACAAGCATTTTCCCGCGCCACTGGACCACATGGGCCTTTACCGCAGGGCTGGTTTTCGCCTGTCTGCTGATCCCGGTCGGCACATCGGCGCGCACGGGCCTGATCTGTATTCTGGTGCTGTTCGTGTTGCTGCTGCGATCGGTGCGGTATCGCTTCCTCTATGCAGGCGCGGCAAGCCTTGCGATGATGGCGGCGGTGCCATTCCTGCCGCAGGAATATGTCGAGCGGATGGAGACGATCGTCGGCTTTCGCGGCGACCAGTCGGCTTCCACAAGGCTGGTGGTGTGGCAATGGACGATCGATTACGCCAAGGAACATCCGCTGGGCGGCGGCTTTGACGCCTACCGCGCCAACAGCTTCACCTACAACACCGTGGTGACGACCGGCGAAGGCGCCATGCGCCGCGTGGAATACCGCGAGGTGACCGAGACGGCGCGGGCCTACCACTCGTCCTATTTCGAGCTGCTGGGCGAACAGGGCTATTTCGGGCTCGCCGTCTGGCTGCTGCTGCAGGGGCTGGGCGTGTGGCACATGGAAAGCCTGCGCCGCCGTTTCCGCCGCCGCGATGGCGATAACCGCAGCTGGCAATGGGGCCTCGCCACCGCGCTGCAACAGGCGCATCTGGTCTATCTGGTGGGTGCGGTCTTCGTCGGCATTGCCTATCAGCCGTTCCTGTTCATGCTGGTGGGCTTGCAATGCGCGTTGTGGAGCTATGTGCAGCGGGTGGAGGGGCGCGAATGGCGCGCCAAGCTGACGGGCAAGCCCCGGCCATCGCCGGCCATGGCCTGATCGCCACTCGCTGATCGACAGGGGGGCCTGCGTGGGTGTAGCCTGCCGCAATGGACGCGCCGCAAACCATTGGCATTGTCGAGATTCTGGGCATTGCCACCAGTGCCAGCCTGCTGGCGGGGTGGCGGCTTTATCTGGTGATTTTGGCCACCGGCATTGCCATGCGCAGCGGCGTGGTGCCCTTGCCCGAACATCTTTCCGGCCTTGGCGTGCTGGCCAATCCGTGGATCATGGGGCTGGCGGCGGTGGGCGCGCTGGCCGAGTTTCTGGCCGACAAGGTGATGTGGATCGACAGCCTGTGGGACGGGGTGCACACATTCGTGCGGCCGTTGGGCGGGGCGCTGGTGGCGCTGGCGATTGTCGATCCCGGCGATCCGGTCTTGCAAGTGACCGCCTTCCTGCTGGGTGGGGGTGGGGCGTTGCTGGCGCATGGCGGCAAGGCCAGCGCGCGCGCCGTGGTCAATACCAGCCCCGAACCGGTCAGCAATGTGGCGGTGTCGAGCGCTGAGGATGTGGCGACGCTGGGCCTGATCTGGCTGGCTTACGAATATCCGGTGGCAAGCGCCGTTGTCGCGCTGATCGTGCTGGGGGCGTGCCTGTGGCTGTTGCTGCTGGCGCGGCGGGTGCTGAAACGGCTGTTCTGGCGCGTGCCCGAAGTTCCGCCGCCCGCAGCTTGACCGTTAACGCGCATTGGCGCGGATCCAGTCTTCCACCACCGGTGCGATCTTGTTCCGCCATTTGGACCCGTTGAAGATGCCGTAATGGCCCACATCCTTGGCGAGGTGGTATTTCTTCATCGTATCGGGCAGATGCGGGGCGAGGCCCAGCGCGGCCTTGGTCTGTCCGATGCCGGAAATGTCGTCCTTCTCCCCCTCGATCGCGAGCAGCGCGGTATCGCGGATCGCATCGGGATCGATCGCCTTGTCGCGGTGGACGAACTTGCCGCGTGGCAGGCTGTGTTCCTGAAACACGTGGTGGATTGTCTGGAGGTAGAATTCCGCCGTCATGTCGCAGACCGACAGATATTCGTCGTAGAACTTGCGCGTTGCCTCGGCGCTTTCATGGTCGCCCAGCGTCAGGTGCTGGAACATCTGGTAATGGCTCTGCATGTGGCTTTCGAGGTTCATCGAAATGAAGCCGGCCAGTTGCAGGAAGCCGGGATACACCTTGCGCCCCGCACCCGGATAGGTGAACGGCACGGTGGCGATCACATTGTTGGCAAACCAGCTCAGCGGCCGGTTCACCGCCACATCGTTGACCGAAGTCGGGCTGGCGCGGGTATCGATCGGGCCGCCCATCATGGTGAGGCTGGCGGGCCGATAGGGATCGCCCGCTGCGCCCATCACCGCAGCGGCGACAAAGGCAGGCACCGAAGGCTGGCACACCGCCAGCATGTGGGTGCCTTCGCCGATGAAATGCAGGAATTCGATCAGGTAATCGATGTAATCGTCGAGATCGAACAGTCCCCTATCCAGCGGCACCATCTTGGCATCGGCCCAATCGGTGATCCATACCTCCTGGTTCTGCACCATGCGCGCTACCGTGCCGCGCAGCAACGTGGCGTAGTGCCCGCTCATCGGGGCGACGATCAGCAATTTGGGCGCATCGGCGGGCAAGCCTTCGCGGCGGAAATGGCGCAGACTGCCGAAGGGCTTTTCGAACACCACATCTTCGTGAACGGGGAACAATTCGCCGCCCACCTCGACCGCATCGATGCCGAAGGCGGGCTTGCCGCGTTCCTCATACACATGGGCAAACACTTTCAGCGCGCTCGCCATGGCGGGGCCAAGGCCGAAATAGCCCATCGGCAAGGCGGGGTTGGATAGCAGATTCGCGCCCACCTGTGCCCAGGTGCTGGCGGCGTTCATCATCTGCCGGTGCATTTCATAGGCGGAATAAAGCATGGCGACCCCCGGCTGCGACCCATCGGATCGAATCTGTTGATATTTTAGGACATGGTGCGTTGCCGCACAAAGCGCAATTCCCGGTTCGGATTGGGGGGCACAGATTTTGTCCATCCGCGCCCTTCATTCCTTGCGCCAGATGGGCTAGGCGCGTGGCCGATATGGCCAGCCGCGCATCGCCCGACACTGTGAAACCCGCCGACAGCCTCGGCCCGTTGGCGATGATTTTCCGCGCGGCGGCGCGCTATCGCGGGCTCATCGCGCTGGCGGGGCTGGCGCTGGTCATCACCGCCAGCGCGACGCTGGCGATCCCCGCCTATTTCCGCGGTGTAATCGATTCCGGCTTTGCCGCCGGGGCCGATCCGGCAGAGATCAATCTGTGGTTCCGCCGCCTCTTCCTGGTGGCGATGGTGCTGGCCGTGGGCACAGCCTGCCGATTCTATTTCGTCAGCCTGCTGGGCGAACGGGTGGTGGCCGACATCCGGCTGGCGGTGCAGGAGAACCTGCTGCGCCTCTCGCCCGGCTTTTTCGAGGAAAACTCGCCGTCCGAAATCTCCACCCGCATGACTGCCGACACCGCGCAGATCGAACATGTGGTGGGCACAACCATCTCGGTCGCGCTGCGCAACGCCATCCTGGCGGTGGGCGGGCTTGGCTACATGATCTACCTTGCCCCCAGCCTCACCCTGTTGATGGTGGTGGCGATCCCGCTGGTGATCGGGCCGATTGCCATATTCGGCCGCCGCGTGCGCAAGGCCAGCCGTGAAAGCCAGGATCGCATCGCCACCGTGGGCGCGCGCATCACCGAAGTGCTGGGCGCAATGAAGATCGTCCAGGGCTTCAACCAGGAAGCCCGCGAACTGGCCCGTTTCGCCGGCGATGTGGAGGATACCTTCGCCGCCGCGCGCACGCGCATCCTGATCCGTTCGGTGATGACCGCCACGGCCATCGCGCTGATTTTCGGCGCGCTGACCTTCATCATGTGGCGCGGGGCGATGATGGTGGCCGACGGCACGCTGAGCGGTGGAACGATTGCCGCCTTTGTCTTTACCGGCCTGATCGTGGCAGGCGCCTTCGGCGCGCTGACCGAGGTGTATGGCGATCTGCTGCGCGGTGCGGGCGCGGCCAGCCGCCTCAACGAATTGCTGAGCGAGACGCCCGCGATTGCGCCGCCCGCCCGCCCTGTGCCGCTGCCCGTGCCGCCGCGCGGGGCCATCGCGTTCGACAATGTCACTTTCAGCTATCCCACGCGGCCCGGCGAAAAGGCGATCGAGGGCTTCACGCTAACGGTGGAGCCGGGCGAGACTGTGGCGATTGTCGGCCCGTCAGGCGCGGGCAAGAGCACGATCTTCCAGCTGGCCGAGCGGTTCTACGACCCGCAGGCGGGCACGGTGAAGATCGACGGCGTGCCGCTGACACAGGCCGACCCTGCCGAAATTCGCCGCCGCATGGCGCTGGTGCCGCAGGAAGGCGTGCTGTTCGCCGCCAATGCCCGCGACAATCTGCGGTATGGCGCATGGGATGCCAGCGAAGACGCGATTTGGGATGCGGCGCGTGCGGCCAATGCCGAAAAGTTCCTGCGCGACCTGCCCGAAGGCCTCGATACCTTCCTTGGCGAAGGCGGAGCGCGGCTGTCGGGCGGGCAGCGGCAACGCATGGCGATTGCCCGCGCACTGCTGCGCGATGCGCCGATCCTGCTGCTGGACGAGGCGACCAGCGCGCTCGATGCCGAAAGCGAGCGGCTGGTGCAGCAGGCGCTCGAACGGCTGATGGAAAACCGCACCACGCTGGTGATCGCGCACCGCCTTGCCACGGTGCGCGCGGCCGACCGGATCGTGGTGATGGATGGCGGACGCATCGTGGAAGAAGGCGATCACGGCGCGCTGATGGCCAAAGGCGGCCTCTACGCCCGCCTCGCCTCGCTGCAATTCACCGATCAGGCGGCCTGAGGTTTTCGACCAATCCACCGCCTTCGGGCCTGCTTGCCCGTTGCGGGGGCCGCTGATATTCGACGAAGTAACAACTGAAACCGACAAGCGGCATTTGCCTGCCGCGCGCCTCGGCTACAGCTTCGTTTTGCATTTGCCACAGCCTGTGCGCCTGCCGCGCAGCGCTTTCAGGGGTTACACATGATCCGTCGCCTTCTTGCTACCGGCCTCTCCACGCTCGCTCTGGCTGTTTCCCTGCCCGTTCTGGCGCATGAGGATGCGTCTGTTCCTGCGGCTGCGGATACGCCGACTGCCGCCTCGCAGACCGTCTCCATAGCGCCCACCATGACCTTTGGCACCTGGGGCGTGGACCTGACGCAGATCGATCCTTCGGCGCGGCCGGGCGCGGATTTCAACGCTTATGTCAACGGCCGCTGGACGGCGAATACCGAGATTCCGGCCGATCTTTCGCGCTATGGCGCGTTTGATTTCCTGCGCGAGGCGGCGGTGGCCGATGTGGAAGCACTGGTGGCCGAACTGGTCGCATCCAACCCCGCGCCGGGCACGCAGGCCCGCCGGCTGGTCGATGCCTATCAGGCCTTTCTGGATCAGGACGCGATTGACGCAGCCGGGATGGCGCCGGCTTACCCCTTCCTGACCGAAATCTACACCGCATCCGATCTGGACGCACTGGTGCGCCTGTTCGCCCGCCCCGGAATGCCCGCGATGGTTTCGGCCAGCGTGACAATCGACGATATGGACCCCAATGCCCACGCGGTCGAAATCGGCTTTGGCGGGATGGGTCTGCCCGATCGCAAATACTACCTCGACGATACCGAACAGAACCTGGCGACCCGTGCGGCCTACCGCGAATACCTTGCCTTCATGCTGGGGCAGGCGGGCTATGCCGATCCGCAGGCGGCGGCAGAAGCGGTCTATGATTTCGAGCGGCGCGTGGCGGTGATCGAATGGGACCAGCAGATGATGCGTATCCCGGAACTGACCTATAACGAGTTGAGCCGCGCCGAACTGGCTGCGCTTGCCCCGGCCTTTCCGGTGGACGCCCTGCTCGACAGCAGCGAACTGGGCCATGTGCAGCGTTTCCTCGCCTCGCAACTTCTGCCCACGGACGAGGAAGTGGCCGCGCTGGAGCTGACCGAGGCGCAACTGGCTCTGATGGGCGGCGGCCTGCCCGCCATGATGCAGATGGTCGCGGACGAACCGCTGGAAACGCTGAAGGCGTGGATGGCGGTGCGCTTTCTCGCGTCCTACGCGCCGGTTCTGCCTTCGGCCATCGACACCGCGCATTTCGATTTCTTCGGGCGGTTCCTGAACGGCCAGACCGAACAGCGCCCGCGTTGGAAGCGCGCGATCAGCGAGATCGAGGGGATGCTGGGCGAGCAATTGGGCGCGCTGTATGTCGAACGGCATTTCCCGCCCCAAAGCAAGGCGATGATGGACGAGCTCGTCGCCAATCTCTTCCGGGCAATGGAACTGAGTCTGGCGGAAAACGACTGGATGACGCCTGCCACGGTGGAGGAAGCGAAGGCCAAGCTGGCGTCCTTCACCTCGATGATCGGCTATCCCGACCAGTTCAAGACCTATGACGGGCTGGAGATCACACCCGGCGCGCCGCTGGCCAACCGGATGAGCGCCGCCGCCTGGCGCCGCGCCGATTCGCTCGCCCGGCTCGACAAGCCGGTAGACCGCACGGAATGGCTGATGCTGCCGCAGACGGTGAACGCCTATTACATGCCCCCGTTCAACCAGATCGTGTTCCCTGCCGCGATCCTGCAACAGCCCTTTTTCGGCCCCGGCAACGACCCGGCGGTGAATTACGGCGCGATCGGCGCGGTGATCGGGCACGAGATCGGCCACGGCTTTGACGATTCGGGCTCGCGCTATGATGGCACGGGCACGCTGCGCAATTGGTGGCAACCCGAAGATCTGGCCGGTTTCCGCGCGCGCACGCAAAGTCTGGTCGGCCTGCTCCAGCAATATTGCATCGACGATGGACAGGTGTGCCTGACCAGCCGCGGGCTTGGCGAAACGCTGGGCGATGTGGTGGGGCTGCAAATGGCCTACCGCGCCTATCGCCTGTCGCTGGACGGGGCGGAAGCGCCGGTGATCGACGGGCTTACCGGCGACCAGCGCTTTTTCCTCGGCTTTGCGCAGGTGTGGCGCGGCAAATACCGCGAACAGGCGCTGCGTGCACAGATGATCGGCGGCAGCCCGCACCCGCCGGGCGATTTCCGCCTGAACAACGCGGTGCGCCATGTGGATGCGTGGTACGAGGCTTTTGGCGTCACCCCGGACGATCCGCTCTATCTGCCGCCCGAAGAGCGCGTGAAGATCTGGTAATTGCGCGGGAATACAGGCGGGCGGCTTGACGAAAGCCCCCGCCATGCCGCATCGCAGCAGCAATGGACACGACCCTCACCGCAATCCTTCTCGGCATTGTCGAGGGGCTGACCGAATTCCTCCCTGTCTCCTCCACCGGCCACCTCATTCTGGCATCGGAAATGTTCGGCTATGACGCGGCCGAATGGGCGATGTTCAATGTGGTGATCCAGCTCGGCGCGATACTGGCGGTGGTGTATCAGTATTGGGGCACGTTCTGGAACGCAGGGATGGGCGTGCTGCGGCTGGAACCGGCGGGCCTGCGCTTTGCGCGCAATATCCTGATTGCCTTCATGCCCAGCGCTGTGCTGGGCCTGGTGTTCAAGGATTATATTGATGTGATGCTCGGCAGTCCGGAATTGGTCGGCTGGGCGCTGATTCTGGGCGGGATGGCCATTATCGCAATCGAGAAGATCGCCAAGCCGGGCGAGGAAGTGGCGGTCAGCGACTTGCCGCTGAAGCAGGTGATCGGCATCGGAATTGCGCAATGCACGGCGATGATCCCCGGCGTCAGCCGGTCGGGCGCCACGATCATGGGTGCGCTCGCCATGGGCGTGAACCGCAAGACCGCGGCAGAGTTCTCCTTCTTTCTTGCCGTACCCACGATGATCGGGGCGACCGCGCTGGAGCTTTTCCAGAACGGGGACGATCTGATGGATGGCACAACCCGCATCGGCTGGAGCGAGATTGCGATCGGATTCGCCGTCAGCTTCATCGTGGCGCTGATCGTGATTCGGCTGTTCGTCGCCTATGTCAGCCGGCACGGCTTCACGCCCTTTGCCTGGTATCGCATCGTGATCGGCGCGGTGGCGCTGATCTGGCTGACAATGCGGTAACAGGCGCGGCGGGAAGAACGGAACAAGCATCTATCCGCCGCGTTTTACCGGAATGACGCAGCGGAACTTTCCATCATGGGGCTGATTTTCCTCATCCTGCTCGGCCTGGTGCTGGGATGGTTGGCGACGATCATCCTGCAGACAGGGCAGACGCGGAACCTTTTGGTGAACCTTGCCAGCGGGGTAGGCGGGGCAATTCTCGCTGGAATAGTCATCAACCCGTTGATCGGATTGGGGAATATCCTGCGCGGGGCCTACAGCGTGGAAGCGCTGCTGGTGTCTTTTGCTGGGGCATTTTTTCTACTGTTCGCAGTTAATCTGTTGCAGCGCGGCGAAATGCGCTAAGCAGCGCGGCGAAGGGGTGCTTGCCCCTTCGATGGGTGGCGCAAATCGCCCTGGTTTATTGAAGGGGAAAACACATGAAGAAGATCGTTGCTGTCGCTGCTGCTGCCGTGCTGACCATGGGCCTGGCTGCCTGCGCTTCGGAAGAAGCTGCTGAAGAAGCTCCCGTGGAAGAGCCCGCGATGGAAGAAGCTGCTCCGGCTGAAGCCGCTCCGGCTGAAGCTGCTCCGACTGAAGCTGCTCCGGTTGAAGGCGCCATGGAAGAAGCTGCTCCGGCTGAAGCCGCTCCGGCTGAAGCTGCTCCGGCTCAGTAAGCTGCTGCTGCCTGCACCTTTCGGGGTGCAGCACAGGATCAGGGCCGGTTCCGCACCGCGCGGGGCCGGCCCTTTCCTATTTTGCGGAGCAGTGCCCGATCATGGCGCGGGGTTTTCCGGCGTTTCCGGCTCCTCCAGCGCTTCGGCGGGCAGGCGCTGCTGGTCGAGCATTTCCGCCGCTTCGTCCAGCGCACGCGCTTCGCCCACGCTCACCCCGCCGGGGCCGGGATCGGTGTCGGCTGCGCCGCACGCCGCCAGCACCAGGCAGGCAGCCAGCGGGGCAAGGGCGCGGATCACTCGGCCGCCGGGGCGGCGGGAGCGTCGGCCGCAACCATGGCTTCGGCTTCTGCCGCCGCATCAGCTGCTTCGCCTTCTGTCGCGGCGGCGCCTTCCACCAGCGCCGCCTCGTCCGCCACCGGGGCAGGCGTGCCGGCCAGGCTCTCATCGGCAGGCAGTTCAACATTGTCGGCCAGCGCATCTTCCGACGCGTCAGTGGCGGAACCGCAGGCGGCCAGCGCCAGAGCCAGCGGAGCGCTGAAGGCGAGGCGGACGGCGAATGTGGTCTTCATTGTGGCATACTCCTGTAATGGGCGTGCCATCTCAATAGCCCAGCGCTGCGCACAAGAAAATCGCCGATAACGGCCAGTTGCACGGTTTCGGCCCTGCGCCGGCTGTGCCAAGCGGGGCGGCATGGATTCCCCGATCTCCCCTGCCACGCAAATGGACGAGGCGCGCGCCGCTCTGCGCCGGATTTTCGGCTTTGACAGCTTTCGCGGGGTGCAGGAACAGGTGGTGGCGCGTGTGCTGGGCGGGCAATCGACGCTGGCCGTCATGCCCACCGGCGCGGGCAAGTCGCTGACCTACCAATTGCCCGCCGCGCTGCTGGATGGGACATGCGTCGTCATCTCCCCGCTGATCGCGCTGATGCATGACCAGCTGCGCAGCGCGCGCGCCAACGGCATTGCCGCCGCTGCGCTGACCAGCGCGGATGCCGACTGGCGCGAGACGGCGGACGCGTTCTGCAATGGCGCGCTCGACCTGCTCTATGTTGCGCCCGAACGCGCCAGCCAGCCGGGCTTTCGCGATCTGCTCAATCGCGGCCGGGTGGCGCTGTTCGCGGTGGACGAGGCGCATTGCGTATCCGAATGGGGGCATGATTTCCGCCCCGATTACCGCCTGCTGCGCCCGCTGATGGACGGCTTTCCGGGTGCCGCACGCCTTGCCCTGACCGCCACCGCCGATGCGCATACCCGCGCCGATATTCTGGAACAGCTGGGCATTCCCGCCGAAGGCATGGTGGTGGCGGGGTTTGATCGGCCCAATATCCGCTATGCCATTCGCCACCGGCAATCGGTGCCCGCGCAATTGGCGCAGCTGATGGAGGAGGAGCCGGGGCCGGGCATCATCTATGCCCCCACGCGCCGCAAGGTGGAGGAACTGGCCGCGCAGCTGGAACGCGCCACGGGCCGCGAAGTGCGCCCCTATCACGCCGGTCTTCCGGCAGAGGAGCGCGCGGAAAACCAGGCAGCTTTCGTGGCGAGCGAGGATATGGTGATGGTCGCCACCATCGCCTTTGGCATGGGCATCGACAAGCCCGATGTCCGCTTTGTCGCCCATGCGGGCATCCCCAAATCGATCGAAGCCTATTACCAGGAAACCGGCCGCGCGGGGCGCGATGGCGATCCGGCGCTGGCGGTGATGTTCTGGGGCGCGGGCGATTTCGTCGCGGCGCGCCAGCGTGTTGCCGAGGTGGAGGAGGCGCGCCAGCAGGGGGAGCGCAAGCGGCTCGATGCGCTGGCGGCGCTGGTCGAAACGCCGCAATGCCGCCGGGCGCTGCTGCTGCGCCATTTTGGCGAGGAACCGCCGCAATCCTGCGGCAATTGCGACAACTGCCTCGACCCGCCCGCCATGATCGATGCCACCGAACTGGCGCGCAAGTTGCTCTCCGCCGTGTATCGCACCGGGCAGAGTTTTGGCTTTGGTCATGTCCAGAAAGTGCTGACCGGCGTGAGCGACGAACGGGTCACTGCACGCGGGCATGACCGGCTGTCGGTCTTCGGCATTGTCGGCGCGGACGAGGCGCCGCTGTTGCAGCCGCTGGTGCGCACACTTCAGGCACGCGGCACTCTGGTGGCGACCGAGCATGGGGGGCTCGCGCTGGGCGGCGATGCGCGCGCGATCCTGAAAGGCGAGATGCCGGTGGCGATTGCGCGCACGGCAGAGCGGGCTGCCCGCAAAGGTCGGCGCGCGTCCCCCGGCGCGGCGGCAAACCCGGTGGGCAATCCGCTGTTCGAGGCGCTGCGCGCCTTGCGCCGCGAACTGGCGCAGGAAGCGGGCGTGCCCCCTTTCGTGATTTTCCACGATGCCACCTTGCGCGAAATCGCTTTGGCGCGCCCCTCTACCCTGACGGAGCTGGGCGCGCTGCCCGGCATCGGCGCGCGCAAGCTGGAAGCCTATGGCAGGCAGTTCCTCGCGGTAATCCGTGCCTACTGACCGATTCCGCTTGCCTAGCCGCTCCGGTTAGATAAATATGATATCATATTAGTATCAATCGCAGGGGGTATCGATGGCAGAGTTTTCACTGGGGATGAACACCAGCAAGGAGAAGGCGGCAAGCACGTTCAACGGCTATGCCGCGGCGGGCATTCTGCTGGCCGCGGTGCTGCTGTTTTTTTGGAACATCATCACTCTGGAACCTGATGCGCCCAGCGCGTTCAGGGGCTGGTTGCTGATCCTTTCGGGCATTGCCGCGCTGCTGATCCTGCCCGGTTTCTTCATGATCCAGCCCAATCAGGGCCGCGTCATCACGCTGTTCGGCGCCTATCGCGGCACCGACCGGACAACGGGCCTGCGCTGGATCTGGCCGTGGATGGGGCGCACCAAGGTGTCGGTGCGCGCCAACAATGTCCATTCCGAACGCGTGAAGATCAACGATCTGCGCGGCAATCCGGTGGAGATTGCCTGCAATGTCGTGTGGCGCGTATCCGATACCGCGCAGGCGGTGTTCGATGTCGATGATTACCGCGAATTCGTGAACATCCAGATCGAGGCCGCGCTGCGCACCGTGGGCGCGCGTCACCCCTATGACGATATGAGCGAGGAGGACGAGACCACTTTGCGCGGCAGCGCCGATGTCATCAACGCCGAATTGCAGGCCGAACTCAACGACCGGCTGAGAGTGGCGGGCATCGTGGTGGACGAGGCGGGGTTGACTCACCTTGCCTATGCCCCCGAAATCGCGGGCGCGATGCTGCGCCGCCAACAGGCCGAAGCGGTGATCGCCGCGCGCGCCAAGCTGGTGCTGGGCGCGGTGAGCATGGTGGAAATGGCGCTCGACAAGCTGTCGGCCGATGGCATCGTCAATCTCGATGACGAACGGCGCGCCGCGATGGTCAGCAATCTGATGGTGGTGCTGGTGGGCGACCGCGACACGCAGCCGGTGGTGAACACGGGCACACTCTACCAGTAATCTGCACCATGCCCGCAAGCCCCAAAAAGCCTTTTCCCCTGCGGCTCGATCCCGCCCTGTATGCGGCGCTGGAAAGGGTCGCGGCGGCCGATTTCCGCTCGGTCAATGCCGAGATCGAGGTGCTGTTGCGCGAGGCCTTGGGGCGGCGGGGCATCCGTGTCGAGCAGAGCGAGGCCCCCCGGCGCGGGCGGCCCAGAAAAGGGGAGTAGAGGATGGCGGACAAGGACAAGCCTTTCGTCTGTTACCGGCAGGGACGCTGGGCGATGAAGATCATGCCGCGCGGCGGCGAAGGCTGGCGGCTGACCGCGATGTGGATGCTGTCTTACGCGCTGCTGTCGGGCCTCTATGTCTGGATCGTGGCAGGCCGCCCGGATGACGAGACGTTTGTGGGCCAGATCACCGCAGGCTTCATCCTTGTCCCCGCGATCTGGGCGATTGCCATGATCCGCTGGATGCTGGCGCGGGCAGAGGTTATCAACCTCGATGAATTGCTGGCGCTCAAGCGCGAGCGTGAGCGGGATAAAGGCCGACGCTAAAGGGCGCGGCTTCCCGATCATGGGGAGAGGCGGCGCAATGAAGTTCGGCATTTTCGACCATGTGGATGATTCCGGCCTGCCGCTGGCCAATCATCTGGAAGCCCGCCTGCAGATGGTCACCGCGTTCGAGGAAGCGGGGTTTCATGCCTATCACGTGGCCGAACATCACGGCACCCCGCTGGGCCATGCGCCGTCGCCTGCGGTCTATCTCGCCGCGCTGAGCCAGCGCACGAAAACCATCCGGTTTGGCCCGCTGGTTTTCCTCCTGCCGCTTTACCACCCGCTGCGCCTCGCTGAGGAGATCGCCATGCTCGATGCGCTGTCGGGCGGGCGGCTCGAATTCGGTTACGGGCGCGGAATCAGTCCCATCGAAATGGGCTTCTACGGCGTCGACATGGCCGAGCAGGAGGAGCGCGCCGCCGAAACGCTGGCGGTGGTGCTGAAAGCGCTGGAAAGCGACACAGTGGAGCACACGGGCCGCTTCTACACCTTCAATCGCGTTCCCGTGCCGCAGCGCCCCACCCAGACGCCGCGCCCGCCCTTGTGGTATGGCACGAACTCGCCTGGATCGGTGGAGCGCTGCGCGAAAGAGCGGCTCAACATGGTCACGCTGCTGGCGGGCGAACCCTTGCGCCAATTGGTAGCGAGCTACCGCACGGCCTATGCGGAAAGCGGCGGCGATCCGGCGGCCATGCCGCTGATCGGCGCGGGGCGGCATATTGTGGTGGCGGATACCGATGCCGAGGCGCGAAGCATTGCCACCCGCGCCTTTGCCCGCTGGCGCGCGAGCTTTGCGCATTTGTGGGAAGTTCAGGGCGTGGCTAACCCCATCGTCAGCCGCTTTCCCGCCGACTGGGCCGCGCTGCAAGCTGCGGGCAGCGCCTGCGCCGGATCGCCCGCCACCGTGCGCGCTTTCCTTGAAGGCGACATTGCGGCGGGCGGCTATACCTACAGCGTGGCGCAACTGGCATTTGGCGACATGACCGTGGCCGAAGTCACCCGGTCGGCCCGGCTGTTCGGGGCGGAGGTGATGCCCGCCTTTTCCGCCTGTTAACCCGCGCCGGGTTATAGGTGCAGGCCATGAAACGCCTCTCCGCACTTGCCGCGCTTGCCGCTGCCGCCGCTATTCCCGCCGCTTTGCTGGCGCAAGGCTCGCCTGCCCCCTTCACCGTGGTGGAGACGGGCCAGGGCTTTGCCAATCTGCAGGCCGCGGTTGACTCGATCGGCGACGGGCGCGGCACAATCGCGATTGCGCCGGGCAATCACCGCCAATGCGCGGTGCAGAGCGCGGGCGAGATCGCCTATCTCGCTACCCAGCCGGGGCAGGCGGTGTTCGATGCGGTGACATGCGAAGGCAAGGCGGCGCTGGTGCTGCGCGGACGGTCGGCGCAGGTATCGGGCCTCGTCTTCCAGAACATGCGCGTGCGCGATTACAACGGCGCGGGCATCCGCATGGAGGCGGGCGACCTGACCGTGGCGCAAAGCTGGTTCCGCGACAGCCAGCAGGGTATCCTGACGGCCAATGCCGAAACCGCGACGCTGGTGGTCGACCATTCGACCTTCACCCGTCTTGGCACCTGCGAGGGATCGGGCGGCTGCGCGCATTCGATCTATACCGGCGCGCTGGGTCTGGTGCGCATCACCAACAGCCGGTTCGAACAGGGGCGCGGCGGTCATTACCTGAAGGCCCGCGCGCCGCGCGTGGAAATCGCCAGCAACAGCTTTGACGATGCGGGCGGGCGCGGCACCAATTACATGATCGACCTGCCCGCAGGCGCGAGCGGCCAGATCAGCAACAACTGGTTCGTGCAGGGACGCGACAAGGAAAATTACTCCGCCTTCATCGCGGTCGCGCCCGAAAGCCGCGATTATTCGAGCGCAGGCCTCGTGGTGGCGGGCAACACCGCGCGGCTGGCTCCCGGCGTCGATCGCAACACCGTGTTCGTGGCCGACTGGTCAGGCGAAGTGCAGCAGATCACCAGCAATGCGCTGGGCCGCGGGCTGACGCAGTACGAGATACGGTAGGCTTAGGCCCGCGCTACCCCAGCAAATGCCCGGTCCGGTCGCGCTTGGTGGCCAGATAGCGGGCGTTGTGCGGGTTGGCGGGCAATTGGTGCGCCACGCGTTCGGCCACCGTCACACCCGCCGCCGCCAGCGCATCCACCTTGGCCGGATTGTTGGTGAGAAGGCGCACCGCCTCCACCCCCAGCAGTTCCAGCATCCGCGCCGCCGTGGCAAAATCGCGCGCCTCCACCGGCAGGCCAAGGCGGGCGTTCGCGTCCACCGTGTCGAACCCTTCGTCCTGCAGGCGATAGGCGCGCAGCTTGTTGACAAGGCCGATGCCGCGCCCTTCCTGCCTTAGGTAAAGCAGCACGCCCCAGCCGCCGCCCGCCGCCTCTGCCGCCATCAGGCGAAGGGCGGCCTGCAATTGCGGGCCGCAATCGCATTTCAGGCTGGCGAAGATGTCGCCCGTCAGGCACTCGGAATGCAGCCGCACCAGTGGGGCACGGCCGTAATCGGGATTGCCGATCACCAGCGCCACATGCTCACGCATGTCGTCGGGTTTGCGGAAGGCGACGATTTCGGCCTCCTCGCTTGCGGCCACGGGCAGGCGCGCGCGGGTGGCGATGGTAAGGTGTTGCGGCGTGGCCCAATCCGCCAGATCGCTGGCCTCCAGCGTCACCGGCTCCCCCGCGTCCTTGGGATCGACCAGAAAGGCCGGCAGCACGCCCGCAATCCGCGCCAGTTCCAGCGCCGCCTCCGCTTCGGCCGGGAAACTCAACGCCTTCGCTGCAAACGGGCCTTTGAGCGGGGAATCCAGATCGCGCGAAGGATCGGCCACGGCGAGCGCCTGTGCCAGATCTTGCGTCGCGCTCGCTTCCACCAGCACGGGCGAATGGCCATCTGCCGCCTCACGCTGATTCGCCAGTTTCAGCGTGGCGGCGCGTGCGGCGGAAATCAGCAGGCGGGTGGATGCAGCACCCGGCGCGGCGGCGGTTTCCACCGGCAGCAGCAGCGGCGCGTTCCCGATGCGCAGCGGCCAGCCATGGCGCAGCGCGTCCACCGCCTGCGCCACGCGGCGGCTTGGGGAAGGTGGCGAAGCGCTCAGCTTGCAAACTCCGTGATCAGCGGGACATGGTCGGACGGCTGCATCCAGCCGCGCGCATCTTCCAGCACGCGGTGGCCGGTCGACTGCCGCGCCAGATCAGGGCTGGCCCACATATGGTCGAGCCGCCGCCCGCGATCATTCGCGCGCCAATCGGCCGAGCGGTAGCTCCACCAGCTGTAATAGCGCGCCGGGTCAGGAATGAACTGGCGGCCCAGATCCGCCCAGCCATGCGCATCGCGGAACCGTGCCAGCGTCTCCACCTCGATCGGGGTGTGGCTGACGACTTTGAGCAATTGCTTGTGGCTCCACACATCGCTTTCCAGCGGTGCGATGTTGAAATCGCCCACGATCAGCGTGGGCCGGTCGATCGCCTCGGCCCAGCGCGTCATGCGTTCGAGGAAGTCGAGCTTCTGCCCGAATTTGGGGTTGATTGTGCGATCAGGCTCGTCACCTCCGGCAGGCACATAGACATTTTCCAGCACCATGCCCGCCAGCGCGCCAGCCTCTGGCCCAAGCAGCTCCACGCCCACATGGCGCGCTTCGCCATTGGCCTGCCAATCGTGGCGCGACACTTCGCGGATGGGGATGCGGCTGACCGTGGCAACGCCGTGATAGCCTTTCTGCCCATGGATCACGATATGGTTATAGCCCAGATCGGCAAACGCATGATGCGGAAACTGGCTTTCCTGGCACTTGATTTCCTGCAGGCACAGAATGTCGGGTGCCTGTTCGGCCAGGAATCGCGTCACCAGCGGCAGGCGCAGGCGGACCGAGTTGATGTTCCAGCTGGCGACAGAGATCATGGCCGCGATGCTTAGGTGGCGGGGCCGCGCATCGCAAGCGCTGTGCAGCCAATGAAAAACCCCCGTCCCGGGGGCATCGTGGGACGGGGGTTCGTTTCAAGCGTTCGTCACGCTCGCAATCGGGCTTTCAGGGCGGGTCGGGCAACAGGGGGGAAACCCGAATGCGCCAGCCGTCTTGCATTTCTGACTATAGGGAGCGTTGCCTGTCCGCTGAATGAATGGGGAATCGCATTTTGTCGCAAACCTCCAACATTTCGCCCGCGCGCCGAGTGTCAGGGGCGACGGGTCGTGCGGCGCGGGTCGCGGTAGGTGAAGGTGCTGTCCGCCACCGCCAGGCCATAACGGTGGCCGCGCAGGCGCACCGTGGTGCGGTTGTTCTGCGCATCGCGCGCCACCCAGCTTGCCAGTTCCAGCCCGCCGGGGGCGGATGCTTTTTCGACAAAGATCAGCGTGAATTCGGGCATTTCGGGACGGCCCGGATCGGCCACCGCCACGCTTATCACGCCGGGGCTGTTCGATGGCACCACGCGGCCAAATCGCGCGACATCGCGGTTTGGATCGAGCAGCGCGCCCAGCGGCGAATTGCGCACCGGATAGCGTTCGACCTGCTGCACATCGTAATCCACCAGTGTCAGCGTGCTGCCGTTGGACACGACCAGCATGTTCACATCGCGGCTGTATTCAAACCGGATGCGGCCCGGATTCTTCAGGGTCAGCGTGCCCGACACGGTGCGCCCGGCGCGGTCGGTCTGCGTGAAATCGGCCTGCATCGTGGTAATGCCGCGCAGCGCAGCCACGGCGCGGTTGATCTGCGTGTTTTGCGCCGCGCTTTGGGCGGCGGCAGGTGCGGCAGGCGCAATAAGCGCAGCCGGCGCAAGAATCGCAAGGGCGCCGGCTGATGCGGCGCCCAGAGTGCGAGCGGAGATTTTTTTCAAGCTGTTCATCCGGCCATCCTTATCGGCTGGGCCTTGAACTGTCACTGAACCGGATCGTTCCAGCCCAGCAAGGCAGCGATGCGCCGCTTACTTGATCTTGCCTTCCTTGTATTCGACGTGCTTCTTGACGATCGGGTCGTACTTGCGGAAGCTCATCTTCTCGGTCGTGTTGCGGGGGTTCTTCTTGGTGACATAGAAGTGCCCCGACTCGGTCGAGTTCAGGCGGATCTTGATGGTTGCAGGCTTCGCCATGTCGCAATTCCCAATACAGCTTGTGCGCGGCACCAGCCGCAAAAAACAACAGGCGGCACGCGCAGCGCCGCCTCATGGGGCGGGCCATTGCGGGAGAATCGGGGGAAAGTCAAGCAGGGGAGGGCGGCATGGATGCCCTACCACTCCACCTTGCCGCGCCCCGCTTTCACCGTGCTGCGCGCTTTCTTGGATGCCAGCCGCTTCACCTTGCCGGGGCGGTTCACCGTGGTGCGGGCGCGCTTTTTGGGTTCCTTCAGCGCCGCCTCGATCATCTCGGCAAGCCGGGCGCGGGCATCGGTGCGGTTGGCTTCCTGCGTGCGGAAGCGGCGCGCATCGATCACGATCTCGCCCTTCTGGTTCAGCCGCGACCCCGCCAGCGCGACCAGCCGGTGATAGACCGCAGGCGGCAGGCCAAGGCCGAAGATGTTGACGCGCAGCTGCACCGCGGTCGCCACCTTGTTGACATTCTGCCCGCCGGGGCCGGATGCGGTGACGAAGCTTTCCTCGGCAATATCCATCGCGGTGTCGAGGATGCGGCCCATTATTCGCTCTCGGTGAAACCCAGATTGGCGAAATCGGCCGGAAGCGGCGCATGCGCGGCAATCGGCGTCTTGCCCTCGCGGCCCAGTTCAATCCGGCTGGCGTGCAGCATGGTGCGGGCAAATCCGGCAGGTGTGCCATAGACCGGATCGCCCAGCAGCGGGATGCCGATGCCGCTGGCGGCGTGGACGCGAATCTGGTGCGTGCGCCCGGTTTCGGGCCGAAACTCCACCAGCGCGCGCCCGCCCACTTCGGCCAGTACGCGCCAATGGGTGATACTGGGCTTGCCCTTCTTCGCCGGGATCGTGCGCCAGCCCTTTTCGGCGCTGCTGATCTTGGCGAGCGCCAGTTCGACCGTGCCTTCCTTGTCTGCCGGAATGCCCGCCAGAATGCCCAGATAGGTCTTGCCCACCTGCCGGTTCTCGAACGCCTGGTTGAAGCGCTTCAACGCCTTGGGATTGCGCGCCAGCAGCAGGCAGCCCGATGTATCGGTGTCGAGCCGGTGCGCGGGCTGCGGCTGGCGCTGAAAGCCGAGCCGCAATTCATCCAGCCGCGCCTCCAGCGAGAGGCCGCCCTTGCGCGGCCGGTCAATCGGCAGGCCGCCCGGCTTGTCAATCACCAGCGCTTCGCCGTCTTCGTACAGGATCGTGAATTCGCTCATCCCTGCGCCCATAGACGGTTTGGCGGCACTGTGTCGAAAGGTGATTTGTGCGTTTATCGGGTTTCACACGAAGACACGAAGATGGTGCGAGCGCCGCAGGCCTCCTGCCACTTCACAGAACGCAGCGCTGGGCCGCCATTGAAAGCGGCTGCGCCGCCAATGCTGCATCTTCGTGCCTTCGTGTGAGAAATGCGTGCTGCCGCAACGCTTATGCCAGCGCGCGCGCAATCCGCCTTATCGCCTCCGCCAGGACATCCTCGCTCGTGGCAAAGGAAATGCGGAAGCCATTCTTGCCGCCGAAGGACGAAGCCGAAACCACCGCCACGCCTGCTTCCAGCAAATGCAGCGCCAGCTTGTTGTCGTCGCCATCGAAGCGCTGCATCAGCGGCGTCGCATCGATGAAGCAGTAGAACGCGCCATCGGGCACCGGAGTGGAGAGGCCGGGGATCGCGTTGATGCCGGCGACCACCAGATCGCGGCGGCGGCGAAAAATCTCGCGCCATTCGATAAGGAAATCCTGCGGCCCTTCCAGCGCGGCGACCGCTGCCGCCTGGCTGACCGCGGCGGGATTGCCGGTGGAATTGCTTTGCAGCCGCCCCATCGCCTCGATCAACCATTGCGGCCCGGTGGCAAGCCCGATGCGAAAGCCCGTCATCGCGTGGCTTTTCGATACGCCCGACACGGTGCAGATCCGGTCTGCCAGATCGGGCGCAAGGTTGGCCAGCGTGGCGTGCGGGCCATCGGTGTAATTCAAGGGCGCGTAGATATCGTCCGACAGCACCAGAACCTGCGGGTGGCGGCGCAGCACCTCGGCAATGCCGAGCAACATTTCGGCGGGATAGACCGCGCCGGTGGGATTGCCGGGCGAATTGAGCATCAGCCAGTTGGTGCGCGGGGTAATCAGCGCCTCGACATCGCCCGGATCGAATCGGAAATTGCGGTGCGCATGGGTGATCAGCGGCACCACACGGCCCCCGGCGAAACGCACCATCTGCGGATAGGATACCCACCAGGGCGCGGGCACGATCACCTCGTCCCCGGCGCTCACCGTGGCGGCAATCGCCTGAAAGATCGCCTGCTTGCCGCCTGCGGTCACGATCACCTGCGCGGGATCGGTGGCAATGCCCAGATCGCGCGCGAAATGCAGCACGGCGGCCTTTTTCAGCGCCATGGTGCCGGTGACGGGGGTGTATTTGGTGGCGCCTGCATCCAGCGCCGCCTTGGCCGCGTCGATCACATGGGCGGGCGTGGCAAAATCGGGTTCGCCCACCGACAGCGAGATGATGTCGCGGCCTTCCTCGCGCAGTTGCATGGCGCGGTCGGTCATCGCGGTGGTGGGCGATGCCTCGATCCGCTGGAGCATTTCGCTCAGGTGCTGGGTCATGGCAGTTTCGCTTTCATCAGGCCGCGCACCGAATTGCCGAGGAAGAAACCATCGGCCAGATCCTCCAGCCGCAATTCGGCCTCCACCGCGCGGCCTTCCTCGATCAGATGGCGGCGCAGCACGCCGGGCAGCAGGCCCAGCGCCAGCGGCGGGGTGAGCAGCTTGCCGCCGCGCTCCACGAAAATGCTGGCATAGCTGGCCTCTGTCAGCAGCCCGTCATCGCGGAGGAACAGCACTTCGTGCGCGCCCATGTCCTGCGCGGCGCGCCGGGCATCGTCGTAAAAGGCGCGGTCGGTGGTCTTGTGCCGCAAACGCCAGTCGCCGGTGACAACGGGCAGCGGCATCACCGCGCACAGCACCTCCTGCGGCGGGGCACCGGCGGCAAGCGGCTGCGCCTCCAGCGTCACCTCGCCATTGCGGGCGAGCAGCAGGCGCAGCTTGGCAGGCGCATCGAGTTCAAAGCACAGCGCCTGAATGCGGTTGCGGGTTTCGTGCCGGTCGAAGGCAAAGCCCAATTCCGCCGCGCTGGCCTTCATCCGTTCCAGATGCAGTTCGAGCAGGGGAATCCCTTCGTCGGGGTCGAACCGCATCGATTCGATCAAGTCTGCGCCCGATGCGGGGCCGCGCAGGAAGCCACCCTTGACCAGACATTCGCGCCATTCGGCCATGCCCACGCTGTCGGCCACGATCGCGCCGCCCACGCCCGCTTCGACCTTGTGCCGGTCATTCTCGCCCGGCGTCAGGCGCACGGTGCGGATGGCGACGTTGAAGGCGGCATCGGCGCTGCCATCGGCGGCGGTGCCGATGCGGCCAATCGCGCCGCAATAGGGGCCGCGCGCGTCGCGCTCCACTTCATTGATCAGTTCCATCGCGCGGATCTTGGGCGCCCCGGTGATCGATCCGCAGGGAAACAAAGCGGCCATCATGTCGAGCGCGCCCATCCCGTCGGCCAGCGTGGCGCGCACGGTGGAAACCATCTGGTGCACCGTGGGATAGCTTTCGATGGCAAAGGGGCGTTCCACGCGCACGCTGCCCGGCACTGCCACGCGCGACAGGTCGTTGCGCATCAGATCGACGATCATCAGGTTTTCCGCCCGGTCTTTCACCGAACCTTCCAGCTCGGCGGCAAAGGCTGTGTCTTCCGCCGCCGTGTTGCCGCGCGGGCGGGTGCCCTTCATCGGCTTTACCCGCGCCTCGCGTCCCTTCAGCGTGAAGAACAGTTCGGGACTGAACGACAAAAGCCAGTGCGACCCGTCAAATACCACCCCGCCATATCCGGCCAGCGCCGTGGGGCGCACGGCGCGGTAGATCGCCAGCGGATGCCCGGTTGCGGCGCCCGCCAGCATCATCGTGTAATTGACCTGATAGATGTCGCCCGCCCTGATCGCGTCTTGCAGGCGTCCGAACCCGGCAAGATAGGCGCCGGTGGACATCTGCGGGTCGAGCGGGCCGATTCTGGCAGGATCGCTGCCGCCGCGTTCCTCCAGCCAGCCGGGCATATCGGCGGCGGGGATCGCGGTCACTTCGTCAAACAGGCCCAGCCAGACCAGCGGGCCGGCCGCGCCGCTGCGGCTGTCTGCCAGCGGGGCGAGCCGTTCTTCCAGCGCGAGGCCCGCTTCGTAGGCAAGATATCCCGCCAGCGTACCGCCGCTTTCGCGCCGCGCCGCATCCGCTTCGGCCAGCACACGCGCCACATCGCCGGGCGTCTGCGCCACGAACAATGCGCGGGGGTTTTCGAAAAGCTGCGCGTCGCCCGCCCC
Source organism: Alteraurantiacibacter lauratis (assembly GCF_037154155.1). Classification (NCBI taxonomy): domain Bacteria; kingdom Pseudomonadati; phylum Pseudomonadota; class Alphaproteobacteria; order Sphingomonadales; family Erythrobacteraceae; genus Alteraurantiacibacter; species Alteraurantiacibacter lauratis. The sequence continues at coordinate 173,613 of NZ_JBANRN010000003.1, read as the reverse complement.
CTCGGCGCGGGCATCATCGAGCAGGACGAAGGGCTTTTGGGCGGACATAGGCGACTGCTCTAGCCACAAAATGGCCCTTGTCCATCGCCTGAAAGGGCAGGTGCTTGACCGTGCGGCCCTGCCTGCGCCAAGCTTCCTTTTGAGTTATCAGGGATACAGGGGCGCAGCATGGGCGAGATTTTCATCGGCAAGGATGCAACCGGGGGCACGCAGTCGCTGGTTCTGGCGCGCGCCAACCGGCACGGGCTGATCGCGGGCGCCACCGGCACCGGCAAGACGGTGACCTTGCAAGGGATTGCCGAAAGCTTTTCTGCCGCAGGCGTCCCGGTGTTCGTGGCCGATGTGAAGGGCGATCTGTCGGGCATCGCCATGGCCGGATCGCCCACATTCAAGCACGCCGCCAAGCTGGAAGAGCGCGCCGCCGAACTGGGCATGACCGACTATGCCTATTCCGATAACCCGGTGATCTTCTGGGATCTTTACGGGCAGCAGGGCCACCCCATCCGCACCACGGTGTCGGAAATGGGGCCGCTGCTGCTGGCCCGCCTGCTCGACCTGAACGAGACGCAGGAAGGCGTGCTCAACATCGTGTTCCGTTTCGCGGACGAGCAGGGGATGCTGCTGCTCGACCTGGAAGACCTGCAATCCATGCTGGTCTACACGGCGGAAAATGCCGCGCAGCTGACGGCAAAATACGGCAATGTGACCAAGGCGACGATCGGCACGATCCAGCGCCAATTGCTCGCGCTCGATTCGCAAGGCGGCGGGCAGTTCTTTGGCGAGCCGGCACTGGAAATCGACGACTTCCTGAAAGTGGACGAACAGGGGCGCGGCTATATCAATGTGCTCGCCGCTGACCAGTTGATGCGCAGCCCCAAGCTCTACGCCACCTTCCTGCTGTGGCTGCTCGCCGAGCTGTTCGAAAGCCTGCCCGAAGTGGGCGACCCCGAAAAGCCCAAGCTGGTGTTCTTCTTTGACGAGGCCCACCTGCTGTTCGACGATGCGCCCAAGGCCTTGCAGGACACGATCGAGCGCGTGGTGCGCCTGATCCGGTCGAAGGGCGTGGGCGTCTATTTCGTGACGCAGAACCCCATCGACATTCCCGAAGAAGTGGCGGGGCAATTGGGCAACCGGGTGCAGCACGCGCTGCGCGCCTTTACCCCGCGCGACCAGAAGGCGATCAAGGCCGCCGCGCAGACTTTCCGCATCAATCCCGATCTGAAGGTGGAACAGGCGATTACCGAGCTGAAAACGGGCGAGGCGCTGGTTTCGACCCTGCTGGAGGACGGATCGCCATCGGTGGTGCAGCGCACGCTTGTGAAGCCGCCGCGCAGCCGTTTGGGCCCGGTGACCGAGAAGGAGCGCGCCATCATCCGCTCGATCAGCCCTGTCGATGGCAAGTATGACACGCCCGTCAACCGCGAGAGTGCGGCCGAAGTGCTGGCGCAGAAGGCCGCCGACGCCGCCGCCACGGCTGCCGAAGTGGCGCAGAAGGGCGAGGAGGAAGTGACCAGGCGCGGGCGCAAGACCACCTCGATCTGGGAAAAGGCGGGCAAGGCGGCGCTGGGCGCGGCAGCGGGCTCCGCCGCGTCGGTCGCCGCCGCCGCGATCACCGGCAAATCCAGCCGCGCCAACCCCATGCGCACCGCCGCCACCAGCGCGGCGGGCAGCATTGCCACCGAACTGGGCGGCTCCATCGCCGGGCGCTTTGTTCGCAATCTGATCGGCGGATTGATGCGCTGAGGCGCGGGGTCTAGACTAGCATGCACAGCGCCGCACAAGGCGCGGATACAAGGGAGAGAGTGGATGCGGCGTTTCGGGCTGGGATTGGCTGCGGCAGCGATGGCGATGGCGATGGCGATGGCGATGGCCGCGCCCGCGCTGGCGCAGGATGGCGAGGGGATCTGGGTCGGCAGCTGGACGGCAAGCCCGCACGCGCCGCTTTCCACCCAGGGGCCGTTTGCCGCCGCCAGCTTTGAAAATGTGACCATCAGCCAGGTCTTGCGCCTGTCCGAAGGGGGCACGCATCTGCGGGTGCGTTTCACCAACCGCTATGGCACAGGTCCGCTTGCCATCGGTGCGGCGCGCCTGTTCCAGATTGACGATGCGGGCGCGGAAGTCCCCGGCACCAGCCGCACGCTGACCTTTGGCGGAGAGGCAAGCGCGGTGATCCCGCGCGGCAGCCCCTTTGCCAGCGATGCCGTGGCGCTGACCCTGCCTGATCTCGCCCGCATCAAGGTGGAGTTCTATTTGCCCGAAGCCACTGGCCCGTGCACCTGCCATTTGACCGGGCAGGACACGCTGGCCGTATCCGCCCCCGGCAACCATGTGGGGCAGGCGTGGGAAGCGGCCAGCACCGCAGGCTACCGCGCTTTCCTGCACACGGTCGAGGTGCTCAGCCCTGATGCGCGCGGCACTATCGTGACCTTAGGCGATTCGATCACCGACGGGGTCGGCTCCACGCCCGGCGCGAACCGGCGATGGCCCGATATCCTTGCCAACCGGCTGGAGGCGGCAGGGCTGGAATATGCGGTCGCCAATGCGGGCATATCAGGCAACCGTGTCCTTTCCCCCGGCATGGGCGAAAGCGCGCTCGCCCGGTTTGACGAGGATGTGCTGGCACTGCCCAATGTGACGCATCTCATCATCTTTGTCGGCGTGAACGATATCGGCAACCGCTATGGCACACAGCGCGGCGGACCGGGCGGCTTCACGCTCGACCAGCCGCAGATCGACGCGGCGCAGATGATCGCAGGATACCGCCAATTGATCCTGCGGGCGCGGGAAAAGGGCATCAAGGTCATCGGCAGCCCCATCGGCCCCTATAAGGGCGCCGGCTATTGGAGCGAAGAAGGCGAGGCCGCGCGCCAAACGATCAACGACTGGATCGTGAACGGGGGCGAGTTCGATGCGGTAACGCGGCTGGATACAGCCTTTGCCGACCCGGCGGACCCCGCCGCGATGCGCGAGGGATACCATATGGGCGATTTCCTGCATGGTTCCGATGCCGGTTTGCAGGCGGTGGGTGAAAGCATCGATCTGGCGCTGTTTACGGAATAAAGTCGCGCCCTTTTGATTGCATACGAAGACACGAAGATGTCGGGCGAGCCGCACCGCAGGTGCTTCTTTCGATAAGCATCTGCCACGCGAACCGTTGCCAGATCCAGAATGCGGCCTTGCCGCAAGGGCGGCAACTTCGTGTCTTCGTGTGAAGCTGTTCCGCCCCCGATCAATCCGCCTGTAAAAAAGGCGCGGCAACTTCCGGCGGCACGCGCAGCAGGCGGCCTGTCGCCCGGTCGATCATCGCCCATGTCGTGCGCGCGCGCACCAGCAGCTTGCCGTTCGCGTCGGTGAAGGTGATATGCCGGTCAAACCGCGCGCCCGATGGCCCCTCACGGATTTCGGTCAGCGCAGTCACCGTATCGCCCAGCCGCACATTGCCGCGGTAATCGATCTCGTGCCGGGTGACGACCCAGGCATAGGCGGCAACATGCGCGGGGTCGCCATCGTTTCGCCAATGCGCGGTCGCCACCTCCTCCATCCAGTTCACCCACACGCCGTTGTTCACATGGCCCAGCTCGTCAATATGCTCGGCCCTGGCGGTGAAGGTCATGGCGAAGGTGTTGGCCATGCGTCAGCCTATTGATCGATGCCCAGCTGCCACAGGATGAAGGCATATTCCTCCGCATCCTCGCGCAAGCTTTCGAACCGGCCCGACCGCCCGCCATGGCCTGCGCCCATATTGGTTTTCAGCAGCAGCACATTATCATCGGTCTTGGTCACGCGCAGCTTGGCGACCCATTTGGCGGGTTCCCAATAGGTCACGCGCGGATCGTTAAGCCCAGCGGTGACCAGCAGCGGCGGGTAATCCTGCGCGACCACCTGATCGTAAGGCGAATAGCTGAGGATGTGGGTGAAGGCGGCCTTGCTCTCGATGGGATTGCCCCATTCGGGCCATTCGCCCGGCGTCAGCGGCAGTGTCTCGTCCAGCATGGTGGACAGCACATCAACGAAGGGCACATGCGCCACCACCGCGCCGAACAATTCGGGCGCCCGGTTGATCACCGCGCCCATCAACTCGCCCCCGGCGCTGCCGCCGCTGGCGCTGATGCGGCCCGCCGATGTATAGCCGCGGGCAATCAGGCCGCGCGCGACATCGACGAAATCGTTGAAGGTGTTGGTGCGTTCTTCCATCTTGCCTTGCAGATACCAGCGCCGCCCCAGATCGTCCCCGCCGCGAATATGCGCGATGGCATAGGCCATGCCGCGATCGACCATGCTGAACCGGTTGGTCGAAAAGCCCGGCGGCACGGCATAGCCATAGGCGCCATAGGCATAGATGTGCATCGGCCCGCCCGCTGGCCGATCCCGCCGCGAGAGCACCGATACCGGCACCAGAGTGCCGTCGCGCGCCGGGATCTCCAGCCTCTCGACCTGATAGAGCGCGGGATCGTAGCCTGAGGGGATTTCCTGCACCTTCAGCACTTCCAGCCGCCGGTCGGCCACGTGGTAATCATAGACGGTGCCCGGCGTGACCATGGATTGATAGCCCAGCCGCAGCCGGTCCACCGCCCATTCGGGATTGTCGGAGAGGCCAGCGGAATAGCTGGCTTCGGGAAAGGCGATTTCTTCCACCCGCACCGGATCGCCGTAATAGCGCACCTGCACCTGATCGAGGCCTGCGCGCCGTCCTTCGGTGACGAAGAAATCGCGGAACAGCTCCATGCCCGTCAGGTAAAAAGCGTCCGACCCTTCGATCAGCGTGGTCCATTCGCCCGGATTGGCAAGCGAGGCGGTGGACACGCTGAAATTCACATGATCGGCATTGTGCAGGATGTAGAGCGTATCGTCCTTCACATCAGCGGCATATTCCACGCCGGTCTGGCGCGGGCGGATGACGATGGGCGCGGCAAAGGGATCGGCGGCGGGCAGCAGCATCACCTCGCTCGTCTCGTTGTCGCCGGTGGCCAGGATCAGCCATTCCTCGTTCCCCGACAGCGTGGCCGAGACGGTGAAGCCTAGCTGGCCCTCGCGGTAAATCTCCACATCCTCGCTGGTCGGGGTGCCGATGCGGTGGACGCGCACATTGTCGACGCGCCAGTTCTCGTTCGCAACGCCATAGACGAGCATGGTGTCGTTCGCCGCCCAGATGAGCGAGGTGTTGGTGTCTTCGATCACATCGGGCAGGTCTGCGCCCGTTTCGAGGTCCCTGATCCGCACAGTGTAGCGTTCCGACCCGTCAGTATCGATCGCATAGGCCATGAAGCGGCCGTTCTTGCTGATCGAAATGTCGTTGATCGAGAGATATTCGTGCCCCTCGGCCAGCCGATTGGCGTCGAGGTAGAGCTGCGCCTCGCCGCCGGCAGCGGGACGGCGGTAATATTTGCGGTATTCGCTCCCCGCCTCGTATTCGGACCAATAGAGCCAGTCGCCATCCTTCTGCGGCACGGTGGCGTCGTCTTCCTTGATGCGCCCGCGCATTTCCGCAAACAGCGTGTCGACCAGTGCCTGATGCGGGGCCATGTTCGCTTCGAACCAGGCGTTTTCGGCGTTGAGATAGGCCAGCACATCCGGATCGTCGATCACCGGATAGGATGGGTCGCGCAGCCAGTGCCAGGGATCGGAAATGGTGATGCCGTGGCGCGAATAGCTGTATTCGCGCTGCTCGGCCAAAGGCGGAGAGGTAGGGGCAGTTGCGGTCACGCGGGCTCCGTCGTCGGATGGTTGGGCGATTGCCTGTTGCGAAAGCGGCGGTAGCGCCAGCAGGGCAGCGGCAACAAGGGCAATGTTCTTCATGCGCGAAAGGCGTTCCTTGGCAGATGGGCCACTCCCAGACTAGACTGGCTTCATGCGCCGGGTGTGATACACAATCCGGTTTCAGATAAAACCGAAAAGCGATCCGACCCATGTTGATGCAAACCCACGATGCCCGACTCAAGGCCTTGCGCGAGGAGCTTGCCCGGCGCGGGCTGGACGGGTTCGTGGTGCCGATCAGTGACGAGCATCTGTCCGAATATGTCGGCGCCTATGCGCAGCGGCTGGCGTGGCTCACTGGCTTTGGCGGATCGGCGGGCACGGTTGCGGTGCTGAAGGATGGCGCGGCGATCTTCGTTGATGGCCGCTACACGCTGCAGGTGCGCGACCAGGTCGATGGCCGCCTGTACGAATACAAGTCGGTGCCGCAGGATTCGCTTGCCGCATGGCTGGCGGAGAACGTGCCTGCCGGTGCCAAAGTGGGCTTTGATCCGTGGCTGCACACGCGCAGTTGGGCCGATGCGGTGGCGGCGCGACTGGACAAGGCCGGGGCTGCGCTGGTGCCGGTGGACGGCAATCCGGTGGATGCGGTGTGGGATGATCGCCCCGCGCCATCGGCTGCGCCCGCTTTCGTGCAGAGCGATGCGCTGGCCGGGCGCAGCAGCGCGGAAAAGCGCGCCGCGATTGCCGATTGGTTGCGCGCCGAGGCTTGCGACGCGGTGGTGATTGCCGCCTTGGACTCCGTGGCATGGGTGCTCAATGTCCGCGGGGCCGATGTGGAGCGCACGCCGGTGGTGCTGTCGTTCCTGATCGTCCACGCCGATGGCAGCGCCGACTGGTTCGTGGCCCCCGGCAAGGTTCCTGCCGAGGTCGTGCAGGCGCTGGGCAGCGAAGTGCGCGTGCGGGACCGGGCGGAGTTTACGGCCGCGCTGGCGGGATTGGCCGGCAAGCGCGTGGCAGCCGATCCGGCGCGCAGCGTGGCGGCGATCTTCGCCGCGCTCGAAGAGGCTGGGGCCGCGATTGCCCCGCTCGCCGATCCCGCCGTGCTGCCCAAGGCGGTAAAGACTCCCGCCGAACAGGACGGCACGCGTGCCGCGCACTTGCGCGATGGAGTGGCGGTCTCGCGCTTTCTCCACTGGCTCGATATGCACGCGCCCACTGCCACGGTGGACGAGATTTCCGCCGCCAATCAGCTCGAATCCTTCCGCAAGGCAAGCGGGCAATTGGTCGATCTGTCGTTCGACACGATCAGCGGTTCGGGCCCCAACGGGGCAATCGTGCATTACCGGGTGAGCGAGGAGACGAACCGCCTGCTGCAGCCTGGCAGCGTCTATCTGGTGGACAGCGGCGGGCAATATCCCGACGGCACCACCGACATTACCCGCACCGTGTGGATCGGGCCGGGCGAACCCGACGAGGAGGTCAAGGACCGCTTCACCCGCGTTCTGAAAGGGCATATCGCGCTGGCGGTGCAGACTTTTCCGGCTGGCACCACCGGATCGCAGCTCGATGTGCTGGCGCGCCAGCACCTGTGGGCGGCGGGCGTGGATTATGCGCATGGCACCGGGCACGGCGTCGGCAGCTTCCTTTCCGTCCACGAGGGGCCGCAGCGTATCGCCAAGCCGAGAGGCGGGCAGGCGGGGACAGAGCAGGAATTGCTCGCGGGCATGATCCTTTCCAACGAGCCGGGCTATTACAAGACGGGCGCCTATGGCATCCGGATCGAGAATCTCGTGCTGGTCGTCCCGTGGGCCATTCCGGGCGCAGAAGGCGAATGGCTGGGCTTTGAAACGCTTACCCTTGCGCCGATCGACCGGCGGCTGGTGGACACGGCGTTGCTGACCCCGGACGAAATCGCCTGGTGGAACGCTTATCATGCCGAGGTGCTGGCACGGATCGGGCCGCAGCTTTCGGGCGCCGATCGGGCTTGGCTTGAGGTGGCCTGCCGGCCGCTCTAGGCGCGGCGCAACCTTTGCGACAAATTGCGACATTATCGCGGCTGCATGGCATAGACCTGCGACAAGCGGCAGGTAGAAATGCGGTCATGGGCAGCGGGGCCGCGCCATCACCCCACCCCCCCCATTTCCGGATTGCGCGGCCCCGTTGTTCTGCCATCTGGCACGGATCCCGCCTTGCTCTTTCCGTCAGCCGGGCGATGGGCTAATCCCGTGCTACCGAGGGGGATGTCCGGACAAGGTATGACTGAGAGCGACATCAGGCTGCTGCTGGTTGATGATGAGGCAAGCCTGCGCGAGCCGCTGGCCGAATATCTGACGCGCCAGGGCTTTGTGGTGACGCAGGCGCCCGATGCCGCACGTGCCCGCGCGATCCTGCAGGAAAAAAAGCCCGATCTGGTGCTGCTCGACATCATGATGCCGGGCGAGGACGGTCTGTCGCTGTGCCGCCATCTGATTGAAGGGCGGCAATTGCCGGTGATCTTCCTGACCGCGCGGGGCGAGGCGACCGACCGGATCGTGGGGCTGGAAATCGGCGCGGACGATTATGTGGTCAAGCCGTTCGAGCCGCGCGAGCTGGTGGCGCGCATCCGGTCGGTGCTGCGCCGTGCGGGCCGTGCCTCGGCGCCTGTGGAATCGGATGCGCTGTACGAATTCGAAGGCTGGGTGCTCGATCCGCTCAAGCGGCGGCTGACCGATCCCGAAGGCACGGTGGTGCCCATCTCCTCCGCCGAGTTTCGCCTGCTGGTGGCCTTCCTCGACCATCCGCGCCAGGTGCTCGACCGCGATCGTCTGCTCGACATGGTGCAGGGGCGCGAGGCGCATCTGTTCGACCGCGCGGTCGACAACCAGGTCAGCCGCCTGCGCCGCAAGATGGAGGAGGACAGCCGCGATCCGCGCCTGATCCAGACCGTGTGGGGTGGTGGCTACCGCCTCGCTGCCGATGTGCGCCGCGTGCAGCAAACCGCGGATAGCAGCCGGACCTGATGCGCACCCTGTTCCGCAAGCTGGCGCCCAAGAGCCTGCTGGGTCAGATGCTGCTGGCGGTCGCCGCGGCGCTGATGGTGGCGCAGACCATTTCCGCGGTGCTGCAATACCGCGCATCCGAACAGCGGCGCGAAGGCATTGCGCTCAACGCGCTTGCCTTCCAGCTTGTCACCGAACCCCGGTTCGATTTCCGCCAGCCCGACCGGCGCGGGGCAGCCGCAATGGGCCGCTGGCAGCGGCTGCGGGTGCAGAAGACCGAGGAGAGCCCGCTGCTTCCCGGCGAGGTCCGCGACAGCCAGCGCGAAGCGGCCTTGAAGGCCATCCTCGCCGATCAGGGTGTGCAGCCGGTGGACCTGATCGTGCTGACGCGCGACACGGTGAACGATCCTTTCGTCATGGCGCAATTGCGCGAACAGGAACGGACCGAATGGGCGCAGGGGCGCCTGTTGGTGGCGGCGATGCGGCGCGACAGCGGCCCCGAATGGACCGTGGCGCGCTGGGCCGTGGGCGGGCCCGATCCGGGCCAGCTGGGCGCGCTGATTGCGCAGACACTGCTGCTTTATGTCATTCTGGTGGGCGGTCTTGCCATCCTGCTGCGGCGCATCACCCGTCCGCTGGCCGCATTGGCGGACCGGGTCGAACGATTTGCCGAAACGCGCCAGATTGCGGGCCAGCTCGAACCTTCAGGGCCGGAGGATACGCGCCGCCTGATCACCGCACACAACGCGATGGAAGCGCGCATTGTCGCGCTGATCGACGAAAAGGACGTGATGCTGGGCGCGATCGGCCACGATCTCAAGACGCCGCTGGCCGCGCTGCGCGTGCGCATCGAATCGGTCGAGGACGAGGGCGAGCGCGCGCGCATGGCGCATACGATCGAGGATATCACCCGCTCGCTCGACGATATTCTCTCGCTCGCCCGCGTAGGGCGGCCCAGCGATCCGCTCGAACGCACCGATCTGGCGGCGCTGGTCGCCTCTGTCGTCGAGGAGTTCGAGGATATGGGTGACGCGGTGGAGCTGGGCGAAACCGACCGCCTGCCGATGAAGCTGCGCGCCACGTGGCTGCGCCGCGCATTGCGCAATCTGATCGGCAACGCGCTGCGTTACGGGGCGACCCCGCATATCTCGCTCAAGCGCGAGGGAGGCGAGGCGGTGATCCGCATTGCCGATAACGGCCCCGGCATCCCCGAAGGCGAGATTGCCACCATGATGGAACCGTTCAAACGCGGCGAAGGATCGCGCAACCGCGAAACCGGCGGCGCGGGCCTTGGCCTCACTCTGGCACGGGCGATTGCCGAACAGCATGGCGGGCATCTGTCGCTGACCAACCGGCATGACAAGGCGGGAAAGATCATCGGCCTGACCGCGGAAATCCGCCTTCCGCTCGGCACCTGATGCGCGATCACTTGCTTGCCGCTGCTGCGGGCCGCTGATACCCCCTTGGCGACTGCAAATGGGGAGAATGAGGATGCGGCATAGGGTGCGCGGCGCGGCGGTGCTGGCGTGTTCGGTTTCGGCTTTCGGGCTGGGTTCGGCGCTTCCCGCGCAGGAGACGCAAACCGTTCCGGCTGAAAGATGCGGCCGTGCCATGATGCAGTTAGGCGATGGCTATTTGGAAGTTACCGCCGCAACGCTGATCCCGGCCCAGCCCGCCACCATGACGCCGTTCGGACCGCAGGCCGCGCTGCCACAGCACTGCCTTGTCGAAGGCATGCTCAATCGCCGCACGGGCGTCGATGGCAAGGAATACGGCATCGGCTTTGAACTGGCGCTGCCGCTGACATGGAATGGGCGCTATCTGCTGATGGGCGGGGGCGGGCTGAACGGATCGATCCGTCCGCCCTTCGGCCCGGTGGCGGCGGGCAACAGCAATGCGCTGGCCATGGGTTTTGCCGTGGCCAGCCATGACAGCGGGCACAAGGGCGAGGTTTTCGACGCCAGTTTCCAGGCGGATCAGCGCGCCGCGCTCGATTTTGCCGAAACATCGGTGCACACGGTCACGCTGGCCACCCGTTGGCTTGCAGCGGCGTTTTACGGAGAGCCGCCGCGCCGTTCCTATATGACCGGCTGTTCCACCGGCGGGCGCGAGGGGATGCTGGCGAGCCAGCGCTATCCCGAACTGTTCGACGGCATCGTGATCGGCGCGCCCGCCATGCGGCCGGGCCATTCGAACCTTGCCATCGAATGGGCGCAGGTGCTGCTCAACCGCACGCAGGCGGCGGGGGTGACGACACCGGCGGGGTTTTCGAGCGCCGAGCGCGCCGTGGTCGATGCGGGCCTTGCCCGCCAATGCGACGGTGCGGATGGCCGGGTGGACGGGATGATATTCAATGTCGAGGCGTGCCGCAATTTCGACGCGCGCGCGCTTGCCTGCGCGCCGGGGCAGGTGACCGATGGCAGCGCGGGTTGCTTGGCTCCCGAAAAGGCCGAGGCGCTGGCGCAGATCTTTGCCGGTCCGCGAGAGGCAAGCGGACGGCCGCTCTACACCGCGATCCCGTGGGATACCGGGGTCACCTATGCCGGGCCGGGCCTGCCCGGATACATTCCGTCGGGCGCGCCCGGCCCGTTCGGCCCGGCCAATGCGGGCCGCGAGATCGACCTTGATGCGCGGCTGGCAGCGGTGGAATGGGATGCAGTGGGGCGGCTGACCGACACCGCCTACTGGACGAACCTCTCCACCTTCCTGCGCCGCGGAGCCAAGATCATGTTCTATCACGGCGTATCCGATCCGTGGTTCTCTGCCATTGACACATGGGAGTATTTCCAGCGCGCCCGCGAAGCGAATGGCGCGGCGGCGTGGGACGATGCGGCACGGTTCTATATGGTGCCGGGGATGCTGCATTGTTCAGGCGGTAATGCGTTTGACCGGTTCGACCTGCTCAGCCCGCTGGTGGAGTGGGTGGAACAGGGCCGCGCGCCGAACGGGATTACGGCACGGCGCAGTGACGGGGCGGCAGGCGAACGCCCGCTGTGTGCGCACCCGGCCTATCCGCATTATACCGGCGGCGATCCGGCACTGGCGGCAAGTTACTCCTGCCGCCTGCCCCAAGGCTAAAGCGGGTTGCCATCCCGGTCGCGGTAGATTTCGCGGCGGCCGACATGGTTGGCGGGGCCGACAATGCCGTCCTCCTCCATCCTCTCGATCAGCTTGGCGGCGGTATTGTAGCCCACGCCCAACTGGCGCTGGAGCCACGATCCGCTGGCCTTCTGATTTTCCCACACGATCTGGCAGGCCTGCCGGTAGCGCCGCTCCTCCGGGTTGTCGCTGCCGGTGAACTCGTCCTCCAGCGCGCCGAACCCGCCGCCATAACCATCGTCCTCGACCTCTTCGGTCACGCTTTCGACGTAAGACGGCTGGCCCTGTTCGCGCCAATGCTGCGCCACCTTCTCCACTTCCTCGTCGGAAACGAAGGGGCCGTGCACACGCTTCAGCGCGCCGGTGGTCGGCTTGTAGAGCATGTCGCCCTTGCCCAGCAGTTGTTCGGCCCCCTGCTCGCCCAGAATGGTGCGGCTGTCGATGCGGCTGGTGACGTTGAAGGCGATGCGCGTGGGCAGGTTCGCCTTGATCACGCCGGTGATCACATCGACGCTGGGACGCTGCGTTGCCATGATCAGGTGAATGCCCGCCGCGCGGCTTTTCTGCGCGAGCCGCTGGATCAGCCCTTCGATTTCCTTGCCCACCGTCACCATCAGGTCGGCCAGCTCGTCGACGATCACCACGATCTGCGGCAGGACTTCGTAATCGAGGCGCTTTTCCTCGGTCAGCTCGTCACCCGTTTCGGCATCAAAGCCTGCCAGCACGGTATGGCCCAGCGGCTTGCCCTTGGCCTGCGCGGCCTTCACCCGTTCGTTGAAGCCGCCAATATTGCGCGCGCCGATCTCGCTCATCATGCGATACCGCCGCTCCATTTCCGCAACCGCCCATTTCAGCGCGCGGATCGCCTTGTGCGGTTCGGTCACTACGGGCGCGAGGAGGTGCGGGATGTCGTCGTAGCTTTTGAGTTCGAGCACCTTGGGATCGATCAGGATCAAGCGGCATTCGGCCGGACTGAAGCGGTAAAGCAGCGACAGCAGGATGCAGTTGAGACCCACCGATTTGCCCGAACCCGTGGTGCCCGCGACCAGCAGATGCGGCATGGCGGCAAGGTCGGCCACCACGGGTTCCCCGGCAATGTCCTTGCCAAGGATAATCGGCAGATTGCCCTTGGCTTCCACAAAGGCTTCGGAGGCGACCATTTCCTTGAAGCTCACGGTCTGCCGGTCGACATTGGGCAATTCGATGCCCATCACCGTCTTGCCCGGAATGCTGGCGACCCGCGCGCTGATCGCGCTCATGTTGCGGGCGATGTCTTCGGCAAGACCGATCACGCGGCTGGCCTTGATGCCGGGGGCGGGTTCGAGCTCGTACATCGTCACCACCGGCCCGGTGCGCACGGCGGTAATCTCGCCCTTCACGTTGAAATCGTCGAGCACGTTTTCAAGCAGGCGGGCATTGCGTTCCAGCGCCAGCTTGTCGAGCTTGGGCGCAGCTTCGGCCGGCGGGTCTTCGAGAAGGTCGAGGCTGGGGAGAGCATATTGCGCGAACAGATCGGCCTGGTTCGCCTTGGTCGGGCGCGCGGGGCGCGGCGGTGCGGAAGGATCGACGATTTCCGGAGCCTTGCGCGCCGGTTGGTCGATGGGCACCGTGCCATCCGGCTTGCGCTCAGCCACAGGCTTGCGCCGTTGAACCGGGGCGAGTGCAGAGGGGCTGTCATCCCCACGGTCGCGGCGCAGCAGGTTGGGCAGGGTGAGCAGGCCCGCCCAATCCACCGCAAAGACCTTGCCGGCAAGGAATGCCCCGCCCAGCAGCGCGGCAATCCCCCCGCCCAGAATGGCCCAGAACTGGCCTGCTTCAGGCAGGCGGCCCGCCAGCGCGCGCAAGGCTGCTTCGCCCAGCAATCCCGCCAGCCCGCCCGGCCCCGCCGGCTGCGCCCAGCCCGCCGGATCGCTCACCAGTGCGAGCACGGTGGAGAGCAGAACCATCGCCAGCAACAGCACGCCCAAGGTCGCCCACCAGCCCCCCTCGGCCATGCGGCGCGGCGGCAGCGCGCCGTCCTCCTCCGCCTCTTCCGAAAGGTCGGCCGCACGCCACAACTTGCGCGCCCAGGCGTAAAGCAGCGGCAGGAACAGCAGCGAGACCAGCCCGAACGACCACAGCGCCCGGTCTGCCACCCAGGCGCCGCTGCGGCCCATCCAGTTGGCTATCGTATCGCCTGCGGCGGTGGAAGGGGCGGGATCGGTTTGCGTATAGCTGATCAGCGCCAGCGCGAGGAACAGCATGGTCGCAAACAGCACGAACGCCGCGCTGCGCTGGCAGATGCGCGCCAGCGAACGGCGAAATGCCGCTTTCCAGTCGCCTGCCTGCTTGGCGTTGCGCACCCGCGTCGCCATGGTGATTGACCCCTCTTGTCCCGCAAGGAACGCATTGTGAATCCGCAGCGACTCCGCGTCAACCGCTAGAGCGATGACAGTCCGTCAATTGCCGCCCAGTGTGGCCAATCCAGCCGCCGGGCCTTGCGCGCGTTCATCCCGCCCAGCGCGATCACCGGTATCCTGCCCGCCCTGGCCGCGAGCATTCGCCAGCGCAGCGGCCCCAGAAAGGGCGCGCCGGGATGGGTGCGCGTGGCAAAGGCGGGCGACAGCAGCACCGCGTCCGCGCCCATGCGCCGCGCCTCGGCCATTTCGCCCAGCGAATGAACGGTGGCCAGCCGCAGCAGATCATCGCGCCGCGGCACCAGCGCGCGCGGCGCGCCATATATCCCGTCCGCCCCCCATTCGCGGGCAGTCGGCGCGCTGTCGGCCAGAATGACCGTATGGCCCCGCGCCCACGCCAGCCGGGAAAGCTGATTGAAACGCGCCAACCGTTCGACTGGCGGCAAATGGTAATGCCGGTAGATGAACCCGCTGCCGCGCGGCAGGCGGGCCAGCGCAGCCTCCAGCGCCGCATCGTTGCGCGCATCGGAAAGCAGCCAGAGAGCGGGGAAGGACTGGATCAGAGCCATGGGAACGCTATAGCGCCCCCATGCCCGAAAACGCAGCCACTCTTCTCACCCAAGTGCAGGATCGCATAGCCAAGGCCTGCACTATCGCCCGCCGCGAACCCGCCGACGTCACGCTGATTGCGGTGAGCAAGACGCACGGCGCCGATGCGATCCTGCCCTTGCTGAAGGCAGGCCAACGCGTGTTTGGCGAAAACCGGGTGCAGGAAGCCGCGGCCAAATGGCCGGCGCTGAAGGACCAGTTCCCCGATGTGCAACTGCACCTCGTCGGCCAATTGCAATCGAACAAGGCGGAGGACGCGGTCGTGCTGTTCGATGCGATCCACTCGCTCGACCGGCCTTCGCTGGTCGCCGCACTTGCCAAGGCGATGGACAAGGCAGGGCGGCGCGTGCCCTGTTTCGTGCAGGTCAATATTGGCGCGGAGGAGCAGAAGGGCGGCTGCGCGCTGGCCGATCTGCCCGCCTTGCTGGAACAGGCGCGAGGGGCGGAGATCCCGCTGGCGGGCCTGATGTGTGTGCCGCCTGCCGATATCGAGGCCGCGCCCTTTTTCGCGCTGCTCGACAAGTTGGCACGCGATCACGGGCTGGAAGGGCGCAGCATGGGGATGAGCGGCGATTTCGAAACCGCGATAATGCTGGGCGCCACGCATATCCGCGTGGGCACCGCGCTGTTCGGCGGGCGGGGCTGAGAGCGGCGGGATAAACCCTACTCCGCCGCGATCCCCTGCGGTTCGCCTGCGGCAATCGCGGCAAGCAGGGCGGCTTCCACCTTGGCGAGGCGATCCTTGTTGAAGATCTTGTGGCCGAGCAGGTCGGTCACATAGAAGGTGTCCACCGCGCGTTCGCCATATTGGGTGATGTGCGCCGAATTGATGATCAGGCTTGCCTCGAACATGGCGCGGGTCAGGCGGTTGAGCAGGGCAGGCCGGTCGGTCGCGGTCACTTCGATCACGGTGAAGCGGTCGGACGCCTCGTTGTCGAACAGAACGCGCGGTTCAACGCGGAAGGTTTCGGCGCGGCTGCGCGCCAGCGGACGCGCGGCGAGCTTGGGCACGATGTCGATCTTGCCAGCCAGCGCATCCTCGATGCTCTTTTTCAGGCGGGCGAGCTGGTCCTCCTCGCGGAACGGCTTGCCCAGCGGGTCCTGCACCAGGAAATTGTCCACCGCCTTGCCCACGCGCGTGGTGTGGATGCGCGCGTCGATGATGTTTGCGCCCGCCAGGCTGATTGCGCCGGCAATGCGCGAAAACAGGCCCGGATGGTCATCGCCCATAACGGTGATCAGCGTCGCCCCGCGCGCCGGGTAATAGGCGGTGTGAATGGCGAGCGACTGCTTCTGCCGCATTGCTTCGGCATAATGCGGCAGGTTGATGGCGATAATGTCGGCCGGTTCCTGCAACCAGTAATCGCGGTCAAACCGCGCATCGAGCTCGTCGAGAAGATGCGCCTGCTTGCCCAGGAGGTCGCGCACTTCGGCGCGCTTGGCGGCCAGCCGCTTCTCCTGCAATTGCACATCGCCGCCGCCGCGCAGATATTCCTCGGCGTAATTGTAAAGCTCGGAAAGCAATTGCCGCTTCCAGCTGTTCCAGATGCCGGGGCCGACCGCGCGGATATCGACGATGGTCAGCACGGTGAGCTGCGCCAGCTTTTCGAGATCGTCCACTTCTTCGGTGAAGCTGGCGATGGTCTTGGGATCGGACAGGTCGCGCTTGAAGGCGGTCGCACTCATCCACAGGTGATAGCGCACCAGCCAGGCGACCAGGCGCGTTTCCTGCGCGGTCATGCCGAAACGCGGGCACAGCTTCATCGCCACTTCCGCGCCCAGCACCGAATGGTCGCCGCCGCGCCCCTTGGCGATATCGTGCAGCAGCACCGCGACATAGAGAACGCGGCGGTATTTGAGGCCGGGCAGGATGCGCGTTGCCAGCGGGTGATCATCCGCCAGGTCGCCGCGTTCGATCTGGCTGAGCAGGCCGATGGCGCGGATCGTGTGCTCGTCCACCGTATAGTGGTGGTACATGTCGAACTGCATCTGCCCGCCGACCTTGCCGAAATCGGGCACGAAACGGCCGAACACACCTGCCTCGTTCATCCAGCGCAGCACGGTTTCGGGGTCACGCCGCCCCGTCAGCAGATCAAGGAATGCCGCATTGGCGCGTTCGGACTTGCGCGTCTCGGCGTGGATCAGCGGCGCGTCGCGGCGGATGATGCGGAAGGTTTCGGGGTGGATTTCCAGCCCCTCGCGCTCGGCCAGGGCAAAGATTTCGACCAGCCGCACGGGATCTTCGCGGAACCAGTTGTCACCCGGCGCGCTCAATTTGCCGCCGCGCAGGAGGTAGCCCTCGACCTCGCGCGGGCGGCGAAAGCGCTGGAGCAGCCCCTCGCGCTGTTTGCGCTCGGCCGCCTGTTCGCGCATCTGCGCCAGGAACACGCCAGTCAGGTTGCCGACATGCTTGGCCTGCAGGAAATAGAACTGCATGAAGCGTTCGACCGCGCTTTTGCCCGGCCTGTCGGAATAACGCATCCGCCGCGCGACTTCGCGTTGCAGGTCGAAAGTCAGCCGGTCCTCGCCGCGCTTGGCGAGCGTATGGAGGTGGCAGCGCACCGCCAGCAGGAAGCCTTCGGCGCGGCGGAAGCTGCTGTATTCCTCAGCCGTGAACAGCCCCTTGTCCACCAGTTCGGCGGCGCTGCGCACGCGGTAGACATATTTGCCGATCCAGTAGAGCGTCTGCAGATCGCGCAGGCCGCCTTTGCCGTCTTTCACATTGGGTTCGACGACATAGCGCGAATCGCCCATCCGCTTGTGCCGGGCATCGCGTTCGGCCAGCTTTTCGGTAACGAACTGCGCTTCGGAACCGGGCACCACCTCGCCCCAGAAACGGGTTTCGGCCTGCCGGTGGATGTCCTTGTCGCCCCACAGATAGCGCCCTTCGAGAATGGCGGTCCGGATCGTCAGATCGCCGCGCGCCTGGCGCACCATTTCATCAAGGCTGCGGGTGGAATGGCCCACGGTCAGGCCCAGATCCCACAGGAAATAGAGGATCGATTCGACGACCTGTTCGCACCACGCGGTGGGCTTACCTGGGGTGAGGAAGGCGATATCGACATCCGAATGCGGCGCCATCTCGCCGCGCCCATATCCGCCCACCGCCATCAGCGCGAGCCGTTCGCCGCTGCTGCGGTTGGCCACCGGATACAGGTCGCCCGTCACATGATCGTGCACCACGCGGATGATCTGGTCGATCAGGAAGGCATGGCCGTGCGTGATTTCGTGTCCGGCGGCGGGCTTCGCCAGCAGCCGCTGCGCCAGTTCGGCGCGTCCCGCATCGAGCGCTGCGCGCAGCAGGCCGGTTATCGTCTTGCGCGAAGACGCAGCCCCCTCGGCCTCGACAGCCTGGGCGATGGCGGCGACAAGTGCGCGCCGGTCAATAATGGCGCGCTGGCGGGTGAGATCGTCGAAAGACACAGATCATGCCCATAAGGCCCTGCGCGCAAATGTGCAAAAGCTGGCTTTCGTCTGCCCGCCTGCTGTGCCATTGCCTGCGCCTCGTGTGAATGAGCGGGCAAGGAAGGGCGCCGACAACGATGCTCGAATATCTGGCGGTTGCTGCGGGCAACGCAATCAACTGGGCCGATCTGGGGTTGAAGCAGGGGATCGACCTCGGCTTCTTCACCTTGCGCTACTACTCGCTCGCCTATCTGGCGGGGCTGGTGCTGGGATACTGGCACCTGCGCCGCATGATCGATGCGCCCGGTGCTCCGCTGGCCAAGCGCCATGCCGACGATCTGTTCTTCTATTGCATGATCGGCATCATTGCTGGCGGGCGGCTTGGCTATGTGATCTTCTACCGGCCCGATTTCCTCGGCACGTGGGAGATGTTCAACACGCTGGGCGGGGGGATGAGCTTCCACGGCGGGTTGATCGGCGTGGTGCTCGCCATTGCCTTTGTCGCCTGGCGCAACGGGCTGAACTTCATCCGGGTGTGCGACTATATCGCGGTCAATGTGGGGTTTGGGATGCTGTTTGGCCGGCTCGCCAATTTCATCAACGGCGAATTGTGGGGCCGCCCGGTCGAATCGCTGGTGCCCTGGGCGATGGTATTTCCCGGCGCCGGGCCCGAACCGCGCCACCCCAGCCAGCTCTATCAGGCAGGGCTGGAAGGCCTGCTGGTGATCGTGGTGATGCTGTCGCTCTTCTGGCTGACGCGGGCGCGGTATCGCACGGGCCTGCTGGTGGGCGTGTTTACCGTCACGATTTCGCTGGGCCGCTTCATCGCCGAATTCTTCCGCGAGCCTGA
The DNA here is from genome assembly GCF_037154155.1 of Alteraurantiacibacter lauratis. Lineage (NCBI taxonomy): Bacteria > Pseudomonadati > Pseudomonadota > Alphaproteobacteria > Sphingomonadales > Erythrobacteraceae > Alteraurantiacibacter > Alteraurantiacibacter lauratis. The sequence continues at coordinate 154,579 of NZ_JBANRN010000003.1, read as the reverse complement.
TGCGCATCTGGCCGATTTCGCGGCGCAAAGCGGGCTGAATATGGGCCAGTGGCTCACCCTGCCGCTGATCGCGGCGGGGCTTGCGCTGGTGGCGTGGTCGCTGATGCGGCCTGCGGTTGCGAGCGGCTATGTGCCCACCGCAGGCGCGGACAGCAAATGAACGAGGCCAGCCAGGCGGAGATTTTCCGCCGCCTGATTGCGGCCACCGGGCCAATCAGCCTGATGCAGTTCATGGGCGAGAGCAACGCCCGCTATTACTCGCGCGAGGAGGTGTTCGGCGAGGGGGGCGATTTCGTCACCGCGCCCGATATCAGCCAGATGTTCGGCGAACTGATCGGCCTGTGGCTGGCCGATATGTGGATCAAGGGCGGGCGCACCGAGCCGGTGCATTTCGTCGAACTGGGGCCGGGGCGCGGCTTTCTGGCGCGCGACGCCTTGCGCGCAATGAAGCGCTACGGCCTCGAACCGCGCGCGCATCTGGTCGAAGGGTCGGTGCGGCTGCGCGATGTGCAGCTCGAACAGGTGCCGGACGCGATCCACCATCACGATCTTGCCAGCGTGCCGCGCACCGGGCCGATACTGCTGGTGGCGAACGAGTTTCTCGATGCGCTTCCCGTTCGGCAATTGGTGATGACCGATCAGGGTTGGCGCGAAGTGATGGTGGATGTGGACGGCGATGGCCGCTTCTTTCCCGTCGCCGGGCGCCAGCCGATGGATGCCGCCGTGCCGGAAAACCGGCGCAAGGCCCAGGTTGGCACGATTATCGAGACCTGTCCCGGCGCGGCGGCCACACTGTTCGAGGTGACCGGACGGCTGACGGCGCAGGGCGGGGCGGCGCTGTTCATCGATTACGGCCACGCATCCCCACGCACCGGCTCCACGCTGCAGGCGCTGCGCCAGCACCGCAAGGTCGATCCCTTTGCTCATCCGGGAGAGGCCGATCTCACCGCACATGTCGATTTCGACCAGGCGCGGCAGGTGGCGCTGGCGGGCGGGGCGCGCTGGCTGGGCACCACCACGCAAGGCGAATGGCTGACCGCGCTGGGGATCGATCAGCGGGCCGAAGCGCTCGCCGCCTTCGCTCCGCAACACCGCGCCGCGCTGATGGCCGCGCGCGACCGGCTGGTGGACCCGGCGCAAATGGGCGAATTGTTCAAGGTGATGGGTCTGGCCGCTCCCGAATGGCCCGATGGCGCGGGCTTTCCGCCGCAGCGCTGAACCCTGCGACAATCTCTTACCGAAAAGGCGCTGGACAAGCGCGGGCCACTCGCCGCAATTTGTCCTCCAGAACCGGGCGTGCCAGCCCGCCAAGGATATGTGGGGGAGAGATATGCTGAAACTGAAAGGGCGCATTGCCGCGTTTGCTGCCGCCTGCGGCCTTGCGGCGATGGCCATGCCTGCCGGCGCTCAGGAACAGGCGCGGGCCACGTTCATGACGTTCCACTCCCCCTCGCTCGAAGGCAATCTGGAAGGCAATTCGCCGCAGCGCCGCGTGGTGGTGGCAACCCCGCCCGGATATGACGAGAACCCGGATAAACGCTATCCGGTGGTCTATTACCTGCACGGATACTGGGGGCCGCTCGATGCGCAGCAGGCCGGTTTCCGCCTGCACGAAGCGGTGCAGGCCGCGTCCGAAGCGGGCCACGATTTCATCATGGTGATGCCCGATGGCTATTCGCGGCTGCGCGGCGGGTTCTATTCGAGCGGGCCGACCGTGGGCGATTACGAAAGCATGGTGGCGCGCGATCTGGTGGCCTGGGCCGATGCCAATCTGCGCACGATCCCTTCGCCCGAAAGCCGCGGCCTCGCCGGCCATTCGATGGGCGGATACGGCACGATCCGCGTGGCGATGAAAAATCCCGGCGTCTTTTCCAGCATCTACATGATGAGCGCGTGCTGCTTGCCGCCGATGGAGCTGACCGCCGATCAGGCGCGCGCCATCGCCGCCATGACGCCCGAACAGGCCGAGGCCGCCGGATTTGGCGAGCTGGCCGCCGTTTCCACCGCCGCCACATGGACGCCTGACCCGACGGACGAGGGCTTTCTGAAGATCTATACCGGCCTTCGCGAAGACGGCACGCTCGACCCGCTGGCGAACCAGCGGCTGGCTGCCAATTCGCCGCTGGTGCTGCTGCCGCAATATCTGCCTGCGCTGAACGCACTCGAAGGCTTTGCCATCGACATTGGCGATGCCGATTTCCTGCTGGAAGGTAATTACGCTTTCATGCGTGAGCTCGACCGTTTCGGCGTGTCCTACCAGTTCGAGCTGTATGAGGGCGACCACGGCAACCGCATTGCCGAACGCATCCGCACCCATGTGCTGCCGTTCTTTGCGCAGCATCTGGACCGCTGACCACCTTTTCGCAGGAGAGAATGACATGATCCGCAACCTGCTTGCCGCCAGCGCCGCGCTGCTGCTGGCCGTTCCTGCCGCTGCGCAGAATATCACCGCGCCCGATGCCGTTGTGCCCGCCGGGATCACGGTGGAGGCGATCACGGTTCACGGCGCTTCGCTGGAAGGCAATCTCGAAGGCAATTCGCCGCTGCGCGAGGTGATGGTGGTGTTGCCACCCAGCTATGCCACCGATCCCGAACGCCGCTTCCCCGTGGTCTATTACCTGCACGGCTTTGCCATTTCGGGCCGCGATTTCTATGATTACATGCAGGTGCCCACCGCCGTTGCCACCAATGCGGCGGCGGGGCGCGAGTTTATCGTGGTGGTGCCCGATACGCTGACCGCGATGGGCGGGTCGATGTATTCGAACAGCGTCACTACCGGCAATTTCCGCGATTTCATCGCCACCGATCTGGTCGCTGCGATCGACGCGCAATACCGCACGATTCCCAGCCGCGAAGGCCGCGCGCTGGTCGGCCATTCGATGGGCGGATATGGCACACTGGTGGTGGGGATGACGCATCCGGAGGTGTTCGACAGCATCTGGGCGCAAAGCCCCTGCTGCGTGTCCGCTCGCCGCGAAACGCCCGAAAGCGCCGCCGCGATGGCCGCCGTGCCGCGTGAAGGCGTGGATCAGGCGGGCTTCGGGATGCGCGCCGGTTTGGCCAGCGCGGTTGCCTGGTCACCCAACCCGCAAAAGCCGCCTTTCTATGTCGATTGGGCGGTGAACGAAGAGGGCGCCCTGGACGAGCTGGTGCTGGCGCGCTGGGCGGCCAATTCGCCGCTGGCGATGGTATCATCGCGCGTGGCGGCGCTGCGCAGTTTCGACGGGATCGGCCTTGATGTGGGCAACCGCGACGGGCTGGTGACCGACGACACGCTGATCCATCAGGAATTCGCCAAATTCGGGCTCGACCATTTCTGGGAAGTGTATGACGGCACGCATACCGACAGGATCGGCCCGCGCTTTCAGGATGTCGTGCTGCCCTGGCTGGCCGAGCGGTTGGATATGGGGACGGAGTAAGGCCCGCCTTTTCCGGACAAAAATAGGGGCTGGCCCGAAAGCCAGCCCCACAGTGTCCGCATTGCGCGGGGGAGATTGTTTACCAGACCGTCAGATTGGCGCTGCCATTGCTGCCGAACCCTTCGGCGGCCATCACCTGGTAATTCATCTGGCCCAGGTTCCAGCCGCGGCTGCGCCACGCATTGACATGGTTCTGGAAAGTGATGCGGTGGTTCTGCCCGATGGGGCGCTTCTGCGTGCGCACGCTCCAATATTGGTAGAACGTGGCGGTGCCGATGATCGACGGCGCGTTGACGCGCTGTGTGCGGTAGATGTTGTAGGTGCCGCCATCGCTGGTCACCGTGCCCATCGATTGCGCGCCCGGCGGGGTGTAATTGCCCCAATTGTCGACGACGTAATATTCAACCAGCGGGTTGGTCGTCCAGCCATAGAGCGTGAGATAGCCGTTATTGCCCGGATTGAAGACGCCGGCATTGTAATTGATCACGCGGCTGGTCGATCCGGTGGCCCAGCCCTTGCCGACCACCAGATTGCCGCTGCTGCCCAATTGCCAGTTGACGCTGAAATTGCCGTTTGCGCCCAGCGTCATGCAGCCCGACCCGCTGTCGCGGAAGAATGTCCAGAAATAGCCGCCCTGATTGCCCGTGCTGTTGCTGCAGATTGTCTGCGCCTGCGCGGTAACGCTTACCATTAGGCTGGCAGCGACACCCAAAGCCACGTTTTTGGCAGCGCGTGATAACGCTACCATTTTTGTGTCCTTCAACATATCCTCTTACCCCCTCTCGTTTTTTTGATATCCGCCCGGCGCCTTTTGGCGATTCCCCCAAGCGTTTGGTAGCGCTCTCATATTTGCATGAATGCGTCAAGCGCCCTGATGGCCTATGCGCACAGCCGTGCGCCCGCTTTCGTCAGCGGCGTGAAGAAAGCGGGATGGTGTCGATTGACGGCGAGAGAGCGCGGGGGCCCTAGATGTCGAGATTGGCGACGTTCAGCGCGTTGTCCTGAATGAATTCGCGGCGCGGTTCGACCACATCGCCCATCAGGCGGGTGAAAATCTCGTCGGTCACATCTGCATCCTCGACCTTCACCTGCAAAAGCGCGCGGTTTTCCGGGTCGAGCGTGGTTTCCCAGAGCTGTTCGGCATTCATTTCGCCAAGGCCCTTGTAGCGCTGGATCGAGAGGCCCTTGCGCCCTGCGGCCATCACCGCCTCCACCAATTGCGTGGGCAGCATGATGGCATCGGGCGAGACGGGGAGCAGCGAAGGCGTTGCAGCCTCATCGCTGGCATCAGTCAGTTCGGTTTCGGCTTCCGCGGCTTCGCTGCCCGAACGCACCAGCCGCACCGGGGTGATGAACACATCGCCCTGTTCGGCGGCGCGGGCGTGCACCTTGCGTGCCTCGGCACTGTCGAGGAACTTGGCTTCGATCAGATGCACATCGGCCACCCCGCGCCATTTGCGTTCGAACCGCACGGTGCCGTCATCGGTGAGGCTGGCCGCCCATGTCGCATCGGCATCGCCGGCCTGCAAATGCGCGGCGGCATCGCGGAGGCGCGCGGCGCGGTCTTCAGGCGAAAGGCCGGGTGCCAGCGCGCCCTTCAGCGCCATCGCCTCGATCACCTGCGGCTCATACTTGCGCGGCACGAAGGCCAGCGTGTTTTTGAGGCGCAGCGCGCGGGCGACGATATCGGCCAGTTCCTCCCCCCCGCGCGCCCCGCCGGATGTTTCCAGAACGCGCCCCTGCAAGCCCGCTTCCACCAGATAGCGGTCGAGCGCGGCCTGATCCTTCAGGTAAACCTCGCTGCGCCCCTTTGCCACCTTGAACAGCGGCGGCTGGGCAATGAACAGATGCCCCGCCTTGACGATTTCGGGCATCTGCCGGTGGAAGAAGGTGAGCAGCAGCGTGCGGATATGCGCGCCGTCCACATCGGCGTCGGTCATGATGACGATCTTGTGGTAGCGCAGCTTTTCCAGATTGAATTCGTCGCGCAGGCCCGTGCCCATCGCCTGGATCAGCGTGCCGACTTCCTTGGACGAAATGATCCGGTCGAACCGGGCGCGCTCCACATTCAGGATCTTGCCGCGCAAGGGCAGGATGGCCTGCGTCTTGCGGTCGCGGCCCTGTTTGGCGCTGCCGCCTGCCGAATCGCCTTCGACCAGGAACAGTTCGGACTTGGCCGGGTCGCGTTCCTGGCAATCGGCCAGCTTGCCGGGCAGGCTGGCGACGCTCATCGCGCCCTTGCGGCTCATTTCGCGGGCACGGCGTGCGGCCTCGCGCGCGGCGGCGGCGTCGATCACTTTCTGGATGATCTGCTTGGCGTCGGCCGGGTTCTCTTCCAGCCACTGATTCATCTTGTCGCTCATCAAGCTTTCGAGCGGCTGACGCACTTCGGAGGAGACCAGCTTGTCCTTGGTTTGGCTGGAGAACTTGGGGTCAGGCAGTTTGACCGAAACGATCGCGGTCAGGCCCTCGCGCATATCCTCGCCCGACAGGCTGACCTTCTCCTTCTTGAGCAGGCCCGAACGCTCGGCATAATTGTTGAGTGTGCGCGTCAGCGCGGCGCGGAAGGCGGCGAGATGCGTGCCGCCATCGCGCTGCGGGATGTTGTTGGTGAAGCACAACACGTTTTCGTAATAGGAATCGTTCCATTCCAGCGCGACATCGATGCCGATGCCGTCCTTTTCGGCGGACACGGAAATGGGTTCAGGCACCAGCGCCTGCTTGTTGCGGTCGAGATATTTGACGAAAGCCGCAATGCCGCCTTCGTAATAGAGGTCGTGCTCGCGCACTTCCTCGTGCCGCTTGTCGCGCAGCAGGATGCGCACGCCCGAATTGAGGAAGGCCAGCTCGCGGTAGCGGTGCTCCAGCTTCTCGAAATCGAACTCGGTGACGTTCTTGAAGGTTTCCTCGCTGGCCTTGAAGGTAACGCGGGTGCCCTTCTTGAAGCCGTTCGCGTCGGCATTGCCCGAAACCTTCGGCGCATCGCCCACCACTTTGAGCGGGGCTACCGCATCGCCGTGTTCGAAGCGCATCCAGTGCTCCTGCCCATCGCGCCAGATGGTCAGTTCCAGCCATTCGGACAGCGCGTTCACCACCGAAACGCCCACGCCGTGCAGACCGCCCGAAACCTTGTAGGCGTTGTCGTCGCTGGTGTTCTCGAACTTACCGCCCGCGTGAAGCTGCGTCATGATGACTTCGGCGGCGGACACGCCTTCTTCCTTGTGGATGTCCACCGGAATGCCGCGGCCGTTATCTTCCACCGACACGCTGCCATCGGGGTTCAGTTCGATCAGCACCAGGTCACAATGTCCGGCCAGCGCCTCGTCAATCGCGTTGTCGGACACTTCGAACACCATGTGGTGCAGGCCCGATCCGTCATCGGTATCGCCGATATACATGCCTGGCCGCTTGCGCACGGCATCCAGACCTTTCAGCACCTTGATGCTTTCGGCGCCGTATTCGGCAGTGCGGACGTCTTTTGCGGGCGGAGTGGCAGCGGTATCGGTCATGCCCATCATATAGGAATCCGCGCGGGCTTTAGGAAGCAAAAGCACCGCCTTTGGGCGGGGTGTTCCACAACTTGTTCAAGGGGAAGTATTCCGGCGGTCAAATGCAAACGGCCGCCCTGTGACGGGGCGGCCGTTAAAGCCCGGATCGGGCGGCCGGATCGGCTGGCGATCAGGCCATCCAGATCGCCGGATAGGGCAGGCGGGCAATGCTATCGAAATAGGCGTTGAGCACGCGCTTGGCAAAAGTTGTCATAACCTGATTCCTGTGTCGTCCGGGCCGTGTGGCTTCAGACGAGGATGGCGTTGAACATCGTGGCGCTGACGGCCAGCGAAGCGATCGAGGCCAGCAGAGTGGTGGCGAAATTGCGCATGGTATCTTGCTCCTGTTTTGCGGGCCGCCTCCGGATGGGAGAGGGAGGGAGAGATGGGGGCGGCCCGCTTGCGAGGTGCAGATAGGTCAATACGCATTTTGTGCAATTGCGAAGAATTCGACATGTGTTGCAAGTTTTGCAACTTGAATGTTTCCAATATCTGACAAGGTCTTGCGCCCAGATCAGCGGCGTGCGAGGTCTGCCGGGGTTTCGCGTGCGGCCAGCTTGGCTTCGGCTTCCGCGCGCGCTTCGGCCAGGCACAGGCGGTAGAGTTCCTGCGCGCGCAGATTGCGGAGGAAGGGGCGCGGACAGGCACGTTCAGCCGCTTCGGCCACGACGGCATCGGCGGTAAGGGCGGCTTCGGCGCGCGGGGCGCGATCATAGCCCATCTTGATGATCGTCACGGTTTGCGCAGCGGCAGGGGCGCAGAGCGCGGAAGCAAGGGCCAGTGCGGGGGCGGCGGCGAAAAGAACAGTCTTCATCATCGGTGCTCCATTGATCGGTTGGGCAATCAAACTGGGGGGGAGCCGTTCGGACATCTCTCTTAGATATTTGTGCATTGCAGCATGAAATGGTGCAAATGCGAAAAATGCCACGCCTGTTGCGCATTTTTCAAAGGAAGTTTCGCCGTATTGTCACACAGGCACCCTCTCTTGCGGTCCGGAGGGGCGGCACGGCTGGACAGCGCGCCCGCTTCAAGGCAAGCGCGTGGGCCATGAGCGAACACCCCGAATCCATCCTCATCGTCGATTTCGGCAGCCAGGTGACCCAGCTGATCGCGCGCCGCGTGCGCGAAGCGGGCGTCTATTGCGAGATTGCCCCATTCAGCATGGCCGAGGCGGCATTTCACCGGATGCGGCCCAAGGGCATCATCCTGTCCGGCTCCCCCGCCAGCGTGCCCGATGAAGGCAGCCCGCGCGCACCAGACCTTCTGTTTGAGGCAGGCGTCCCGATCCTCGGCATCTGTTACGGGCAGCAGGTGATGAGCCACCAGCTGGGCGGCGAAGTGAAGCCGGGGCACGAGACGGGGGAGGGCGGCGAATTCGGCCGCGCTTACCTCACCGTCACCAAGCCTTGCGCGCTGTTCGACGGGCTGTGGAATGTCGGCGAACGCCATCAGGTGTGGATGAGCCACGGCGACAAGGTGACGCAGTTCGCGCCCGGCTTTGAAATCGTGGCGGTGTCCGATGGTGCACCCTTTGCCGTGATCGCGGACGAGAAGCGCCGGTTCTACGGCACGCAGTTCCACCCCGAAGTGGTGCACACGCCCGACGGGGCCAAGCTGCTCGCCAATTTCGTGCACCGCGTCTGCGGGCTGAAAGGCGATTGGACGATGGCCGCCTACCGCGAGACCAAGGTGGCCGAAATCCGCGAGCAGGTGGGCGATGGCCGGGTGATCTGCGGCCTGTCGGGCGGGGTCGATTCCTCCGTTGCGGCAATCCTGATTCACGAGGCGATCGGCGACCAGCTCACCTGCGTCTTCGTCGATCACGGCCTGCTGCGCATGAACGAGCGCGAGCAGGTCGAAACCATGTTCCGCGACCATTACAACATCCCGCTGGTGGTGGTGGATGCCGAGGAACGCTTCATGGCGGGCCTTGCCGGCGTGACCGACCCCGAAGCCAAGCGCAAGTTCATCGGCGCGGAATTCATCGCCGTGTTCGAGGAGGAGGCCAGGAAGATCGGCGGTGCCGATTTCCTTGCCCAAGGCACGCTCTATCCCGATGTGATCGAGAGCGTATCCTTCACCGGCGGGCCGAGCGTGACGATCAAGAGCCACCACAATGTCGGCGGCCTGCCCGAACGCATGAACATGAAGCTGGTCGAACCCTTGCGCGAACTGTTCAAGGACGAGGTGCGCGCGTTGGGCCGCGAACTGGGCCTGCCCGACATTTTCGTGGGCCGCCACCCCTTCCCCGGCCCCGGCCTTGCCATCCGCATCCCCGGCGAAGTGACCAAGGAACGCTGTGACATCCTGCGCAAGGCCGACGCGATCTATCTCGACGAGATTCGCAAGGCGGGGCTATATGACGCGATCTGGCAGGCCTTTGCCGTGCTGTTGCCGGTGAAGACCGTGGGCGTGATGGGCGATTACCGCACCTATGACAGCGTCTGTGCCTTACGCGCCGTGACCAGCACCGATGGGATGACGGCCGATGTCTATCCGTTCGACGCCCATTTCCTGACCAGCGTCGCCACGCGCATCGTCAATGAAGTGCAGGGCGTGAACCGCGTGGTGTATGATTACACCAGCAAGCCGCCAGGCACGATTGAGTGGGAGTGACCTCGCCGGGCGCGCCCGCTGTTGCGGTGCATTTGCGCCGTGCGCAGGAGACCGATGCCCCGGCCCTTCAGGAACTGATCCGCCAACTCGGCTACGAGCGAACCGCGGAGGATATAGCGGCCCAGCTCGCTGCGCTCGATCTGACTCGCCAGAATGTCATTGTGGCCGAACTTGCGGGCGAAGTGATCGGGTGCCTTTCGACGTCGATCATGCACGTGTTGCACCGTCCGCGCCCGGTGGGACGCATTTCGATGATGGTGGTGGCGCAGCATCTTCGCGGGCATCGCATCGGTGCGGCATTGGTGCGCGAAGCCGAGCGGGTTCTGGCAGAGGCTGGCTGCGGCTTTGTCGAGGTGACGAGCAACGCGAAGCGGGCGGATGCGCATCGGATTTACGAGCGGCTCGGCTACCAGCGCACGAGCCTGCGATTTGCCCGCGATGTGTCGAGCGAGGGCTGACCGCAATCAGGGCAAGGCCACAAACCGCCCAGCCTCCCGATCCTTCTTCACCCGCAGCGCGTCAAACACCTGCCCGCTCATCGCGATCCATACGCCGGGTGCGGCGGTTTGCGCGGCGGCGAAGGCCATGCCGAGGTTGAAGGGCGCGTCGGTTTCGGCAAAGCGGGCGGGCGAAAGCGCGCCTGTCAGCACGATCACCTTGCCCGGCACTTCGGCGGCCAGCACGCGCGCCGTATCGGTCATCGTGTCAGTGCCGTGGGTGATGACGATGCGGTTTTCGGGCGCTTCGCGTGCGGCGGCGGCGATCAGTGCGCGGTCGGCATCGGTCAGGTCCAGGCTGTCCTTGCGCATCAGTTCCACCACGCGATACGGCAGCGTCACCCGCGCCTCGGCCAGCAGCGCCGGGATGCCGCTGTCAGTGATCTGGTATTCGCTCAGCGCGTCGAAATAATTCTTGTCGATCGTGCCGCCGGTGGTGAGGACGAGGATAGGGGAAGGGGCCATGCCCCGGCCTTTACCTCTCCCGCTCCGGGTTCACCAGCATCGCCTGCAAGCCCCGCAGCACCAGCACCGCCAGCGGCACCAGCAGCACCATCAGGCACCAGAAGCCCAGCACGCTGGGCACGATAAAGTGATAGAATGCCGCCGCCCCCGCCAGCGGCAGCAAGGCCAGCGCGAAATCGCGCCCGCCTGTCTGTCCGCAAGGCCGGGCGTAGAGCGTTTCGAAGCGCTGCCCCTCGCTTTCCCCAAAAGCCAGTGCGCGCGGCGCCAGCATCGCGGCATAACGGTGCAGCAGCGCGAACATGAGCAGCGCGGTGAGCGCCACAGCCAGCCCGGCAAACAGGCTCCACACCGGCGAGCGTTCGAGCACCAGTGCCCAATAGAGCCCGCAGATATTCACCGGCATCACTGCCGCCAGCGCGAGCGGGGCAAAGCGGTTGACGAGGATGGCCACTCCGGTAGCCATCTGCATTCCCATCGCCACATCGATGAGCGCACTGAAGTGCAGCGCCTCCATCAACTGTATGGCGAGCGGCGTGCTCCCTTCAGGAGCAGGCATGAAGCGGCCGGCGAAGTGATTGAGCCCGCCCGCCAGCAGCATTGCGCCCAGCAGCAGCCGGGCAGGCGTGAGCAGGCGGGCGATCATGGTGCCTCCTCCCGCAAGGCCGGAGGCCAGAGCAGGTTCGCGCGCGGGTGCAACAGCGCGCGGTAACTGGGCCAATAGGCCAGCATCAGCAGGACATTCGCGCCCAGCACCGCCCAGCCATACCAGGCCGAAACCGAATCCCACCCTTGCAAGGGCACGTCCCAGTACCAGACATTGAACGACACCGGCAGTTCCAGCACCAGCGCCAGCGGCACCCGCCAGCCGAAAAGCAGGCACAAGCCGGCAAGCAGCTCCACCGCCTTCACAATGGAAAACAGCCCCGTATCGATCAGCGCCACGATCAGCGCGGTGCTTTCCGGCTGGTTGCCCAGCGGCTGGAAAAACAGCGGATAGAAATGGTTGAGCCCCGCCGGGATCAGCCATGCGGCAAAGCCCAGCCGCAGCGTCCACACCAGATAGTGCATCGGTCCTCTCCCCCCGATTTGTCCGTCCAGCTCTGCTGGCTGCTCCGTGACGGGGAAAAGACTAGGGCCGAAGCGGCAGCGTTACAACACGTCCCCTACTGCCCTGCCAGCAGCGCGGCCTGCATGATGGCGTGGATCGTGTGCTGTTCGATCGTGCCGCGAAACAGATAGGCCATCGGGCCGCTGGCGCGCACCGCCACATCCTCGCCGCCATGCGTTTCGCTGCCGAGCGGCACCAGCGCCTGCTGCAGGTAATCGTGTTCATGCGTGTCGTGATCGGCGGGATCGGGGCGGGGGCCGCTTACCGCTCCGGGTCCGTTGAGATAGCCGAGCGTGGTATAGGCCATGCCGTCATCGGCCAGCGTCACTTCGCCATCCTCGCGCACCAGCCCCAGGATGGGATTGCCGCGCGAAGGATAGCCCGCCATGCCGATGACATGGCTGTGATCGGCCGTGGTCACGATCAGCGTGTCGGCGGGGTTGGTCAACGCCATGGCGGCGGCCACCGCCTCGTCCATGGCGACGGCATCGGCCAACGCGCGCGCGGCGTTGCCGGCGTGGTGCGCGTGGTCGATCCGGCCCGCCTCGACCAGCAGGACGAATCCGCCCGGATTTTGCGACAGGCGGGCAATCGCCGCCGCGGTCATTTCGGCCAAGGAAGGCTCGCCCGCCGGGTCTGCGGCGCGGTCGATCGTGTAGCGCATGTGATCCGGCTCAAACAGGGCGAGCAGCGGGCCGGGCGCGGCTGGGTCGAGTGCGGCAAGCTCGGCGGCTGCAGTCACATAATGCCCCTGCGGATGCCGTGCGCGCCATTCGGCCAGCAAATTGCGCCCATCATTGCGCAGGCCAGTGACGGCGGGATATTCGGGATCGGCCACATCGGCAGGCACGAAATAACGCCGCCCGCCGCCCATCACGACATCGAGCCGCATGCCGACATCGCCCTCCACCAGCTGCGTGGCGATATCGGTGCAGCCTGCGGCTGCCTGATCCGCCGGAAGCCGCGCTTCCCAATTGCGGTGCGGCGTATGGGCATAGGCGGCCGCCGGGGTGGCGTGGGTGATGCGCGTGGTCGTGACAACGCCGGTTGCCAGCCCCATGCCCTGCGCCTCAGCGATCAGCGAGGGCGCTTCATTGCCCAGCGCGCTGGCGCAATCGCCGATCAGCGCTTCGGGGCCATAGCCGATCACCGCGGCGCGCGCCTTCACCCCGGACAGGATGGCGGTGGCGGTGGGGGCCGAATCGGACACCTGCGCATCATGCGAATAGGTGCGCACCAGCGCGGAATGGGGCAGCGTGTCCATCGCGGTAACAAAGCTTTCGCCGTCCACGCCCCGCTGCTGGCCCTGATGGATGCGCGCGGCCGTCAGCGTGGTGACGCCAAACCCGTCGCCGATGAATATGATGATATTGCGCGCCGGCCCGTCGATCGGCTGCACGGCACGCAGCCGTTCAAGTTCGGCCTGCGCTTGCGCGCGATAGGCGGCGCTATCGGCGGGTTGGGCGCTGGCGGGCAGCGGAGCGAGCGCCACGGCGCAAAGCGCGGCGGAAAAAGCAAAAGCCCGGCGGGCGGAAACGGACATGAGAAGATCTCCTTGCAATCCGCTTCCCCTGCCGGGCTTTGATGACAATTGCGGGTCGATCAGTTCCTGTTCGCGGCCGGGATGCGCGTATAGACTTGGAAATCCTCCAGGAAAAGCGACCCCTGCATATTGGGGGCGAAGCGGTCGATCGTGCGCATCACATCGGTGGTGCAGATCTGGCTGGAAAAGCGTTCGAACACCGGCACGTCGCTGTCGCGCAGCATTTCCGGGCGGCGCGCACGGGCGACATAGACCTTGTCCCCGTCCTCGTAGACCACGCCGACATAGGGGATCACCGTGATGTCGTTCGTGCGGAAGGCGTTGACGCAGCGCTGCGTTTCGCCCGTGGCGGCAAAGCCTTCAAGAATACGCGCAAGCTGCGCCTCGCCGCGCTGGACGCGGGTCGAGGTGTGCGCCGGGGAAACCTCCCTTTCAGCCGAAGGAGCGGTTTCGGTTTGCGCGGCGGCGGGAATGGCCAGCGATCCGGCGGCCAGCAGCGCGGCGGCAAATGCGGTGAATTTCGTCATGTTGAGCGACTCCCATTTCTGGGGGTGAACATGGCGCGCAGGCCCTTAACACAGCCTGACCGGAAAATGAGGCAAGCATCGCCCGCTTTACTGGTCGGCCGGGCCGCCCTTCAGGATGAAGCGCCGGTCGCAATAGGGACAATCGGCGAAGCCGCGCTCGTCAATCTGCAACCACACGCGCGGATGGCCCAGCGCGGCGGGCTTGACCGATGCGCAGCCGCGGATGCCGCCCGATCCGTCGCACCACACCCTCTCGCTGTCCACCAGCGTGGTTTCGGCAACCATGTCGTTGCCTGCAACGGGCGAAAGATTGTGCGCATGGGTCATGGGCGGCCTCCTATCGCGCGGGCGCGATTCAGGCAATATCTCCGCGCATCGTCGCCCCCTTTACGCGGCCGCACGAAACCGCCATCAGGCGGGCCATGTCCGAAAGCGAAACCGCAACCGAAAACGCCATTGAGATCCGCGATGTGGTGAAGCGCTATGCCGCCACCAAGAAGGCGCCGCCCAAGCTGGCGCTGGATGGGCTTTCCTTCGATGTGCCGCAGGGGCAGGTGTTCGGCCTGCTGGGGCCGAACGGGGCGGGCAAGAGCACGCTTATCAACATCATGGCCGGCACGGTGACCAAGACCAGCGGGACAATCCGCATCTGGGGCCACGATATCGACCGCGATCACCGCAACGCCAAGCTGGCAATCGGCATTGTGCCGCAGGAAATCATCTTCGATCCCTTCTTCACGCCCTACGAGGTGCTGGAAAATCAGGGCGGGATGTATGGCATTGCCAAGGCGCTCAGGCGGTCGGACGAATTGCTGCGCGCGGTGCGGCTGGAGGACAAGCGCAACGCCTATGCCCGCAGCCTGTCGGGCGGGATGAAGCGCCGCCTGCTGATCGCCAAGGCGATGGTGCATTCCCCGCCGATCCTCGTGCTGGACGAACCGACCGCAGGCGTCGATGTCGAACTGCGCCGGCAATTGTGGGACCTGGTGCAGGAACTCAACGCCGAAGGCGTGACGGTGGTGCTGACCACGCACTATCTGGAAGAGGCCGAGCAGCTTTGCGACCGGATTGCCATCATCAACCATGGCCGCTTGATCGCCAACAAGCCCACCCGCGAACTGGTGGGCATGATGGGCGAGAAGATCGTGGCGGTAACGGTTGACCGCGAGGTGGAGGCGTTGCCCGCCGATCCGCGTTTCCGCAAATGCGTGAAGGCGGGCGACCGGGTGATCGAAGTCACCTATGACAAGGCCGAGATGACCGCGGGCGAAGTGCTGGGCCTGCTGCAGGATCAGGGCTTTGCCGTAGAGGATGTGTCCACCCGCGAGGCGGATCTGGAGGATGTCTTCGTGCAGTTGACCAGCGCAGAGGCGGCCTGAGCGCCACCTGCCCGTTTGCCCGTGCTTGCAGCCTTGCCATGCGGCGGGCATGAGGGGGTCATGGCTACGCAAAATCCGCCTTACGACGTCCTGGTAATCGGCTCTGGCGCAGCGGGGCTGACCGCCGCGCTCAGCCTTGCCACCCGGCTGAAAGTGCTGGTGCTGGCCAAGGGGCAGCTCAACAGCGGATCGACCGCCTGGGCGCAGGGCGGGATCGCCGCCGTGCTCGACACAGGCGACACGTTCGAGGATCATATCCGCGACACCATGGTGGCAGGCGCGGGCCTGAACGACCTTGAGGCGGTGGAATTCGTGATCGAACGCGCGCCCGCCGCGATTGATCGCCTCTGCGATCTGGGCGTGCCCTTCAACCGCGAAAGCAACGCGCTGCACCTGACGCGCGAAGGCGGCCATTCGCACCGCCGCATCGTGCATGTCGATGACGCGACCGGCTGGGCGGTGCAGGCCGCGCTTCTGAAAGCGGCGGAGGAAAACCCCAACATCACCCTGCTGCCGCATATGAGCTGCATCGACCTCATCACCGGCAGGCACGAGGCGCGCTATTCCGGGTCAGGCCGCGTCTGGGGTGCCTATGCCCTGAACGAGCAGACCGGCCGGGTGGAGGCGCACACCGCGCGCGCCACCGTGCTGGCCAGCGGCGGAGCGGGGCGCGTCTACCAGTTCTCCACTGCGCCGCGCGGGGCCACGGGCGATGGCATTGCGATGGCCTGGCGCGCGGGCGCGCGCGTGTCCAACATGGAAATGATGCAGTTCCACCCCACCTGCCTGTATAATCTGGAGGTCAAGAACTTCCTGATTACCGAGGCGGTGCGCGGCGAGGGCGGGCAATTGCTGCATCCGCAGACCGGCCACCGCTTCATGGCCGATTACGACCCGGAACGGATGGAACTGGCCCCGCGCGACGTGGTGGCGCGCGCCATCGACGACCAGATCAAGCGCTATGGCCTCGACTATGTCCATCTCGACATCAGCCATATGCCGGCCGATTTCGTGCGCGGGCACTTCCCCACCATCCACGAAAAATTGCTGGGCCTTGGTATCGACATGACCACGCAGCCCATCCCCGTGGTGCCCGCGCAGCATTACACCTGCGGCGGGGTGGTCATCGGGCTGGATGCGCGCACCGATCTGCCGGGCCTGTGGGCGGCGGGCGAATGCACCGAAAGCGGGCTGCACGGCGCGAACCGTCTGGCGTCAAACTCCTTGCTCGAATGTTTCGTGTTTGGCGAAGCCGCGGCGCAGGACATCCTTGCCCGCTGGGACGAATTGCTGCCCGTGCCCGCGATCCGCGAATGGGATGAAAGCCGGGTGACCGATTCGGACGAGGAAGTGATCATCAAGCAGAACTGGACCGAAATCCGTCGCTTCATGTGGAACTATGTCGGCATTGTCCGCACCACCAAGCGGCTGGAACGCGCGGCCAACCGCATCCGCCTGCTCGGCAACGAGATCGAGGATTATTACGGCCAGTTCCGCGTGACGACGGACCTGATCGAGCTGCGCAACCTGCACCAATGCGCCGAACTGATCGTCGAAAGCGCGCTGCGCCGCCACGAAAGCCGCGGCCTGCATTACACACTGGATTACCCGCAAACCAATGCCGAGGCGGTGGACACGGTGCTGGTGCCGTAACGCATTGACGGCCCGCTGGCGCCGCAACCGCCGCGTGTGTTAAGGCACCGCCGGTTTTTGCCAATTGGGGGATCGCCCGATGTCACAGGCCTTTCACAAGCAATGGTTGTGGGTGACCGCGCTGGTCATTGCCTCGTTCGGCCCGGTCTTTGCGCTTGGCAGCGTGCTGGCAACATCCGGCCCGGCGGCATGGACGCTCGACCTGCTCAGCTGGCCGCTTGATGGAAATATGGACTACGCCGCGCCCACCACACGTTTCCTTTCGGCGCTGACCGGCGGGTTCCTGCTGGGCTGGGGCGTGACGATCGCGCTGCTGCGCGCCTATGTCTATGATGCGGCGCCCGATGGCGTGCGCCGGGCGGTGGTAGGCGGCTGCCTTGCGTGGTTCGTGCTCGACAGCGCAGGGTCGGTGGCGTCGGGCAATGCGATCAATGCCGGGTTCAACCTGATCGTGCTGCTGCTGGCGGTTGGCCCCTTGTGGAAACCGGCGCGGGATTAGGGGCTGCCTTTCACGCGGGCTGTGCCACACACCGATGTGGCGGCGTAGTGCGGGGCGGTTTAAGCCTTCCTTCACCACGCTACGCCTAACTCGCATGGATGCAGGAACGGCTTTACGGACTGGATGCCTTGCGCGGTCTTGCCGCGTTTGTGGTCGTGCTGTTGCATCTGGGGTTTCCGATTGGCGGTGCCCATCTGGCTGTCGATTTCTTCTTCATGCTGTCCGGCTTTGTCATGGCACGCACGTATGAGGCGCGGCTGACAAGCGGCGCGCTTTCCCCGTGGCGTTTTGTCGTGGCGCGCTACCGGCGGTTATGGGGCTGGATGGCACTCGGCACCAGTATCGGCCTTGTCGCGGCGCTGGCGCGGGGCGATTTTTCGGGCGATCTGCTGCTGGCATGGGGATTGATGCTGGCCATGCTGCCGGCGCTGAACATGGCGGCGACAACGCCCTATCTGCTCAACCAGCCGCTCTGGTCGATCTTCTACGAACTTCTCGCCAATGTCGCGCATGCCTTTGGTCTGGCGCGGATGGGGCGAAAGGGGCTGCTGGCGCTGGCGTTGGTGTGCGCCGTGGGGCTGGCCTGGGCGATCGAGCGGCACGGTTTCCCGCGTGGCGGCTTTCCCATGTATCACTGGCTGGTGCTGTGGCGTGTGGGCCTTGCCTATGTTCTGGGCGTGCTGATCTTCCGGCTGTGGGGCGATGTTCCGCCAATCCGGGTTTCGCCGCTGCTCGCGCTGGCGGTTCTGCCCGCCTATGTTCTGGCCACCTATTTTTGGCCGGTGGCATGGGGGCCGCTGTTGTTCATCCTGGTGCTTGCCCCGCTGATGATGTTCGGGGGAATGGCGGCACGGCCCGAAGGGTGGCGGCGTAATCTGGCGGCGTGGCTGGGGGCGCTGTCGTTCCCGCTGTATGCGCTGCATTACCCGGCGATTGCCCTGTTGCAGACGCCTGGCGGTGCAGCGGGGCTGCTGCTGGTGATCTGCGCGCTGTGGCTCTGGCACCGCCGCAGGAAAGCGGCTCAGCCTGCGGGCCGCGAAATGGCGCCCAAACCGGCTGACGCGTCGGCCTGATCTCCTCGGCTTTCCGCCCGTTATTCCTCCCACATGCGGATGCTGGCAGAGCCCCGGCTGCCGAAGCCTTCGGCCGCCATCACCTGATAATCCATCCGGCCCAGTTCCAGCCCGGCCGCGCGCCAGGCGGCGACGTGGTTGGCAAAGGTGATGCGCGCGTCCTGTCTGATCGGTCGCCGCTGAGTGCGTACCGACCAGAACTGCGCGAAGGTCTGCGTGCCTTCGATGCTGGGCTGCTGGACGCGCAGGGTGCGGTAGATGCGGTAGGTGCCACCGTCGCTTTCCACCGTGCCCAGCACCTCTGCCCCCGGCCCCGGCGGAGTGAAGTCGCTGCCCCAATTGTCGACCACATAATATTCGACCAGCGGCCCGCGCGACCAGCCATAGAGCGTAAGGTAACCGTTGGTCCCCGGATCAAAGCGTTGCGCATGGTATCCCACCACCCGGTCAAGCGTGCCGGTGCGCCAGCCTTTGCCCGACACCATATTGCCGCGCGTGGCCACCAGATCCCAGTCGAGCGCATAGGAACCGCCCTCGCCAAGGCGGATGCAGGTATCGCCCGTATCGTGCCAGAAGGTGTAGAAATAGCCGCCGTGCTGCCCGGTGCCGTTGCGGCACAACTGCGGTTCCGCGCTCGTCCCAACCGGGGGCGTCGGCGGCGGCGCGCAGCCTGTAACCAGCGCAAGCGAAAGCGTCAGCGCCGCGCGCCCGTTCATGGCGTGCCTCATTCCATCATGTAAAGTATTGCCCAGCTAAGGCCGGTGCCGATCGCGAACATGGTCCAGGACCAGTAGATGTCGGTCGACAAGCCGAGCATGGCGATGTCCACATCCATCCGTCGAATCGACAGGAATCCCCCGGTCGATCCGGAGGAGCCGATGAACAGGCAGACGAGCCAGGTCAGCAGCCCGCCGAGCGGAATGGCCTTGAAAAGCGCGCCCATTTTGCGGTCCTTGCCCTTTTTCCTTCGCTGCGTCGCTCATAGGCGATTTTGGCGACAATTGGTTACATTTTTGCACCTGCCGCAGCGGTTTTTTCCGCACCTGCCGCGCCGCGAGGCCACAGCCTTTTGTCGGCGGATGCGGGGCGTGACCACGCCGAATTGCGCGCCCGCGCAGCATCCTTGCGCGTGGGGATTCGAAAGATTCGCCGCGCGCGCCTTTGCCGGATTTTTTTCCGCAGATCGATTTTGGGGCTTGCGCGCTGCGCAAGTGGAGCCTTTCCCGCGCGTCGCGCTGTATCGATGGGCCAATACACCCCCGCTTTCGGGCCTGCTCGGCTCGTAAATCGGCCTTAACCCTCTTGCGCGCGGAATCGGTCCGATTCACTATGGGTTGTGGTCTGGTTGAAGGGGGCACCCACAAGACCTAGATTCAGGGAGCAGCGCGCAGCGGCATGTCCCGCGCAGCGATTCCCGATCTGGCATGGTGCCGCGTCAAGCAGGCCTGTGGGCATTTAGGGGGATAAGTTTTTCCCTGCCCCGGCATGGAAAGCGATAGGGTGCGGCATCGGCACCTGATTCGAACATATGCCGAACAAGCGGGCAGGCAACTGCATGGCAATTGGCGCAGGGGCGGATCGGCACGAAGCCTTGCCCTTGCACGGCAGAACGGGGACGGGCGCGGCTATGGAATTTCGGAACACGAGTGAGGCGGCAATGGGTATGGACGACAATATGCTGGCAGATGCAGCGGCCAAACCGGCCGGCAGCGCTGCGCCCAAGGCAGCCGGAAAGGCAGTGGCAATGACCGGCAGCGATGCAGGAACCGACGAATTGGTCGCACAGGCGGCCGCAGGCGCGCTGGCGCAGGCGGTGAAGAGCGCGGCCAAGCCCGATTCCAAGAGTGTGAACGCGCGGCGTTTCACCGTTGTCACCGACAATGCGCGCGATGCGAACCTCACCGAATTCGGCAAGGCCACGCTAACCGACCGTTATCTGCTGCCCGGCGAAAGCTATCAGGATCTGTTCGCCCGCGTGGCCGATTCCTATGCCGACGATGCCGAACACGCGCAGCGGCTGTATGACTATATCTCCAAGCTGTGGTTCATGCCGGCAACGCCGGTGCTGTCGAACGGCGGCACCAATCGCGGCCTGCCGATTTCGTGCTATCTCAATTCGGTGTCCGACAGCCTCGAAGGCATCGTCAACACCTGGAACGAGAATGTGTGGCTCGCCAGCAAGGGCGGCGGCATCGGCACCTATTGGGGCAATGTGCGCGGCATTGGCGAGCCGGTGGGCCTCAACGGCAAGACCAGCGGGATCATCCCCTTCGTCCGTGTGATGGACAGCCTGACGCTGGCGATCAGCCAAGGCTCGCTGCGGCGCGGATCGGCCGCCTGCTATATCGACATCCACCACCCGGAGATCGAGGAGTTCCTCGAAATCCGCAAGCCCAGCGGCGATTTCAACCGCAAGGCGCTCAACCTGCATCACGGCGTGCTGGTGACCGACGAGTTCATGGAAGCGGTGCGCAGCGGCTCCAAGTTCCAACTGCGCAGCCCCAAGGACGGCAGCGTGCGCGGCGAACTGGATGCGCGCAGCCTGTTCCAGAAGCTGGTCGAAACCCGCCTGGCCACCGGTGAGCCCTATATCGTGTTTTCGGACACGGTGAACCGCCTGATGCCCAAGCATCACCGCGATCTGGGGCTGAAGGTGTCGACCTCCAACCTGTGCAGCGAAATCACCCTGCCCACCGGTGTCGATCACCTCGGCAATGATCGCACGGCGGTGTGCTGCCTGTCCTCGCTCAATTTGGAAAAGTGGGACGAGTGGAACAGCGACAGGCAGTTCATCGAGGACGTGATGCGCTTCCTCGACAACGTGCTGCAGGACTATATCGACCGCGCGCCCGCCGAAATGGCGCGGGCCAAATATTCCGCCATGCGCGAACGCAGCGTGGGCATGGGCGTGATGGGCTTCCACTCCTTCCTGCAGATGAAGGGCATCGGCTTTGAAAGCCCGATGGCGAAGGTGTGGAACCTCAAGATGTTCAAGCACATCGCCGCCAAGGCGGACGAGGCGAGCATGGTGCTGGCGCAGGAGCGTGGCCCTTGCCCCGATGCCGAGGAAATGGGCGTGATGCAGCGCTTTTCGTGCAAGATGGCGATCGCGCCCACTGCGTCGATCAGCATCATCTGCGGCGGCACCAGCGCGTGCATCGAACCGATCCCGGCCAATATCTACACGCACAAGACGCTGTCGGGCAGTTTCGTGGTGAAGAACCCCTATCTGGAGCGGCTGCTCGACACCAAGAGCAAGAACTCCACCAATGTCTGGAACTCGATCCTGGAGAAGGGCGGCTCGGTGCAGCACCTCGATTTCCTTACGCCCGAAGAAAAGGCGGTCTTCAAGACCAGCTTCGAGATCGACCAGCGCTGGCTGCTCGAATTCGCCGCCGACCGCACGCCGTTCATCGATCAGGCGCAGAGCCTGAACCTGTTCATTCCCGCAGACGTGGACAAGTGGGACCTGATGATGCTGCATTTCCAGGCATGGGAGAAGGGCATCAAGAGCCTGTATTACCTGCGGTCAAAATCGGTGCAGCGCGCAGGCTTTGCCGGCGGGGTGGAAGCGGACAACACCGCCGAACCCGCCAAGTACGAACTGCCCACCACCGATTATGACGAGTGCCTCGCCTGCCAGTGAGGGTGGCCACGAACCGCAAAAACAAGAGGCCGCTTCCTTTCCGGGAGCGGCTTCGTCGTTTCGGGCGCGATCTGCGCGCGGGATGGCCCATCTATGCTTTCATGGTTGTTTACTGCGGCGTGCTGTTCCTGGTGGCGATCGATCCGCTGGTTTCGCCGCACATGCCAACTGTAGGCCGGAACAAGATTTTGGCGGCCCTCCCGCTCAGCTACCATTTGCTCGGCGGCGGCTGGCGGCAATTTCTGCTGTTCGGTCTGGTGATTCTCCCTTGGGTTGCACTTTTGGCGTGGCTGCCGCGCTTGCCGCGCTGGTTGCGCGAACAGCGTGAATGGGAGAGAAAGGCTGTGATCCGCCGCGCGCGCGACAGGCACCGGCGCGCAAGGCGGCGTGCCGAGCGGGAGGCAAGTGCTGCCAAGGGAGGACAAGATGCGACCGACTGACCGTGCAAGATGTGCCGCCAGTCTCGCCCTCACCCTCCTCCTCGCGGCCTGTGCCACGCAGGCGCCCGATACGGTCAGCGCCGCGCCGGGTGCGCCCGGTTTCTGGTGGGGGCTGTGGCACGGTTTCATCTTCCCCTGGGCGTGGATCGGATCGCTGTTTTCAAGCGACATCGCGGTCTATGCCGTGCCCAATCGCGGCGGATGGTATGATTTCGGCTTCTTTCTTGGTGTAACTGTCCTTGGCGGGGGCAGTTTCTTCGGATCGCGGCGCAAGGCGGAGTAGAGCGGCGGTTTTTCGCGGCTTTCGCGCCGGTTTTCCCTTCCCTCCCATCCGCCCATTTGCCAGACTTGGTTAATGGGGCAGGCAGGCGGTTTGGTTGGCGGGGCAGTGCAGACGCGCAAGATAGTGGCGTGGGGCGCGGCCTTCCTCGCTTTCGCGCACCCTGCTGCTGCCACCACGTTACAGGATATGCTGGCGCGCGACCGGTTGGCCGCTCCCGCAGGCGAATTGGCGGCGTGGCAGGATTTCGCCGCGCGCATTGCCGCCGATCCTGCCGCTGATCCCGCCACCCGCGCGCAGACGCGGCTTGGCCTTGCCATCGCGCTCTATTACGCCAAGGATTACCCGTCGGCGTGGGAGGAGATCGGCGCGGCGCGCGCGCTGGTGGACAGTTTGCCGGAAAGCCCGGATTTCGCGCCCGAATTGCTCGCTTACGAAGCGGTGATCCTGACCGAGCTGGGGCGGCTGGACGAGGCGGCGGCGCGCGCCGATGCGGCGCTGGCGCTGGCCCGTGCGCAGGGCGAGGCGGGGCTGACGCGGCAGGCGCTGGCGCATAATGCCCGTGGCTCGCTCGCCTTTGCGCAAAGCGATTTGGTTGCCGCCGAAGCGGCCTTCTGCACCGCGCGCGATCTGGGGCTTGCCGCCCCCCGGCCCGATCATGCGATGATCGTGAACGATGCTTCGTCCTGCGGGGTGGTGAAATATTTCCTCGAACGCCCCGATACGCTTGGCGCGATGCGGCTGGCCGAACAGCACGCGCTGGCGCATCTGCCGCCCGATCACCCGAAAATGGGCAATGTGCTCAATTCGGCCTACGGCGTGCTGCTGCGCTATGGCCGCTATGGCGAGGCGGAGCCGCTGATCCGCCGCCATCTGGAACTGGAGCGCAGGCTTCACGCCGAAGAGGTGGACGACATCTACGATCCGCTGTCGATGCTGGGCCGCGCGCTGCAATTGCGCGGCAACCACCGCGATGCGGAAGGCATTTTTGCCGCCGCTGCCGCCATGGCCGACCGGCTGCGCAACCAGAGCCAGCCCTATACGCGGGGGCAGGCGCATATCAATCTGGCGCGCAGCATTGCCGCGCAGGGGCGGCTGGACGAGGCGGTCGAGGTCGCGCGCGGCGGCGTGGCACGGCTGGCCGAGGATCTGGAGCCGGGCGACTGGCATCTGGCGGCCGGGCAGGTGCAATTGGCCGATCATCTGGAACGGCTGGGGCAGCGCGCCGAGGCGCTGGCGCTGGCCGATGCTGCGCTGGCCGCGCTGAGTGCCGCTCTGCGTGCCGATCACAGCGAAGTGCTCACCGCGCGGCTGGTGCGTGCGCGTATTCTGGCGGGGCTGGGCCGCCATGCCGAGGCGCTGGACGAAGCGCGCGCCGCAACGGCCCGGTTTGAAGAGCAGATGTTCGACCTCGCCGCGCGGCAGGAGGAGCGCATCGCCCTGTCGCGGATTCTGCCTGCCGCCTTTGCCGATCATCTCGAAGTGGCGCTGGCGGCAGGCGCCAGCGAGGACGCGGTGCGCGCCGCGCAACTGGCGCTCCTGTCCGATCTGGCGGTGCCCAATGCGCGCATCGCGGCGGCATCGCAGGCGCGCGATGCGGGGCTTGGCGCCCTGGTGGCCGATCTGGAAGCAGCACAGGCGCAAATGGAGGACTTGTCCGCCGCGCTGCGCCGCGCGCAGGCCGACGGGACGGGCGAGGCGGGCGATCTCGCCGTGCGCCTGTCCACCGCACAGGATCATGCGGCGGCGGCACAGGCCGCGCTGGAGGCCGCCTTTCCCGGATTTGCCGCGCTGGCCCGCCCGCGCATCCCTTCGCTTGACGACATGCAGCGCGAACTTGAGCAGGGCGAATTGCTGATGCTGCCGCTCGCCCTGCCGGCCCGCGCGGTGACGATTGCGGTATCGCGCACGGATGTGCATTGGGCCGACACCGCGATCACTCCGGGCGCGGTGGAGGCGCTGGCGACGCGCCTGCGCGATGCGGCGCAATCGCCGTTGCATGGCGCGTTCGATGTGGACGCGGCACAAGCGCTGTTCGAGATTGTGTTTCCCGACGCCCTTCGCCCCGCGCTCGACAGGGCGGACACGCTGATTTTCCCCGCCAGCGGCTATCTGGCGCGGCTTTCGCCCGCCGTGCTGCTTGCCGGTGCGGCCGATCCTGCCCATCTGGCCGATGCGCCCTGGCTGGTCAAAAGCCATGCGCTGCGTGTTCTGGCCGAACCCGGCGCGCCGCGGCCTGCACAGGCGGCTGCTGAAACGGCGCGCGGTTTTCTGGGTGTGGGTGCGCCCGAAATGCTCCCCGGTGCGGCCGATAGAGCCGTTCTGCGCGGCGGCACGCTGGAATTGCCGCCGCTGCCCCGCGCGCGGGAGGAACTGGCGGCGCTTGCCGCGGCGGTGAGTGGCGGCGCGGGCACGGCACACGGCAGCGCACCCGCGCTGGTGCTCGCAGGGGCGGAGGCGACGGAGGAACGGCTCGCCGCGCTTGACCTGTCCGCATTCGGCGTGATCGCCTTTGCCACGCACGGCCTGGTCGGCGGCGATGTGCCGGGGCTGGACGAGCCGGCGCTGCTGCTCACCGCCACCGATCCGGCGCGCAGCGATGCCGACGGCCTGCTGACCGCCAGCGAGATTGCCGCGATGCGGCTGGCGGCGGACTGGGTGATCCTTTCCGCATGCGAGACGGCGGCGGGCGAAAGCGCCTCGGCGCCGGGCTATTCGGGCCTGGCGCGCGCCTTTGCGCAGGCGGGTGCGCGCAGCCTGATGCTGAGCCACTGGCGCGTGCGCGACGATGCCGCCGCCATCCTCAGCGTGGAGACCTTGCGCCGCGCGGCCGAAGGCGAGGGGCGCGCCGAGGCGCTGCGGCAGGCGCAACTGGCGCTGATGGCGCGGGCCGATGTGCCGGATGCCGCGCATCCGGCGGTGTGGGCGCCCTTCGTGATTCTGGATAACTGACTGAAAAGGAAGGGGTGTTAAGCAGAGTTTAACCTTGGCAAGGGTGCGCTTTGTTAACCAATGGCACGTAAAATCCGCCGCCATGGGAAGCCGGATTTTCAGACGGTCACGCACCTATTACGGGCTGGGCGATGTGCGCGTGTCGCGCTATTTCGCGCTGTATGCGACGCAGATCGGCTGGCTGCTGCTCGGCTGGTTCCTGTATCACCACGCGCTCTGGCCGTCGGCCTGCACGCCCGACAATTTGCTCGAAGCCTATAAATGCTCGCTGCAATTGCCCGAAAGCGGCAATTGGGAAGAAGCGAGCCTGTTTTCCTGGCTCTGGTCGACGCCCATGCTGGTGGCGCTGGAGATATCGCGCCGGCTGAACAAGGGGGTGCGGTAAGCCCCGCTTCGCCCGCCAACGGCCGGACTCGCAAAAGCCACGGTTCGTCCCCATTTTATCCCCATGCAAAAAGGCCATGTTGCCTTCGTTTCGCGGCCATGATTCCCTATGCTGGCATTTCGCGATTCATGCCGGAGATACCAGATGTCGTTGCTCGAAGCCCGCAAGACCTACAAGCCCTTTGAATATCCCTGGGCTTACGAGTTCTGGAAACGGCAGCAGCAGATCCACTGGATGCCGGAAGAAGTGCCGCTGGGCGAGGATTGCCGCGACTGGGCGCAGAACCTGTCCGAGCATGAGCGCAATCTGCTCACCCAGATCTTCCGCTTTTTCACGCAGGCCGATGTCGAGGTGCAGGATTGCTACCACGACAAATATGGCCGCGTGTTCAAGCCGACCGAGGTGAAGATGATGCTGGCCGCGTTCAGCAATATGGAAACCGTCCATATCGCGGCCTATTCGCACCTGCTCGACACGATCGGCATGCCCGAAAGCGAATACGGCATGTTCCTCGAATATGCCGAGATGAAGGACAAGCACGACTATCTGCAGCAGTTCGGCGTCGACAATGACGAGGATATTGCCCGCACGCTCGCCATGTTCGGCGGCTTTACCGAAGGGCTGCAGCTGTTTGCCAGCTTTGCCATGCTGATGAACTTCCCGCGCTTCAACAAGATGAAGGGCATGGGGCAGATCGTCAGCTGGTCGGTGCGCGACGAATCGCTGCACTGCGAAGGGATCACGCGCCTGTTCCACGCTTTCGTGGCCGAGCGGCAGTGCCTGACCAAATCGGTCAAGGAAGACATCATCGACATGTGCCAGAAGACGGTGCGCCTGGAAGATGCCTTCATCGACCTCGCCTTTGAAATGGGCCCGGTGCCCGGCATGACGGCGAAGGAAATCAAGCGCTACATCCGCTACATCGCGGACTGGCGCCTGAGCCAGCTGAACCTGCCCGCGATCTACATGGTCGAAGACCACCCGCTGCCCTGGCTGACCCCGCTGCTCAACGGGGTGGAACACGCCAACTTCTTCGAAACGCGCGCGACCGAATATTCGAAGGGCGCAACGCGCGGCAACTGGCAGGATGTGTGGGCAAGCTTCGACGCGCGCCAAAAGGCCAAGGCCGCGAACGAGGTGGACGCCAGTGCGGTGGAAGCGAACGAGCCGGATATGTTCGGCGGCACCGGGGTGCAGGCGGCGGAGTAAGCGCACGAGCCCATCCCCAACCGCTGTGACTACGCCACACCTTCGGCTCCCCGCAGGCTGAAGGGCATTTTAGTGGCGCTGCAATCCCCCTCCCGCTTGTGGAAGGGGGCGTGCCCTTCCCTACACCCCACCCCGCCAGCCAAAGTCCGGGCACCCCACACCCCGGACTCACCCCATGCCCTTCGCACAAACCGCCGCGCACATCTGTCAACTTCGCAAACGCGGCAAAACACGCGCCAAAACAACAACCTGCGCGGCAAAACCCGATCCAACAGACTGTCAACTTCGACAAGTTCGCGGCGCCTCAGCACCAGCCCCCGCGCCCCTCGCCCCAATAGCCGCGTGCGCCGCCGTTTTGCCGCATCCAGTCGGCAAGGTTTTCTTCGCTCCCATCGGGCAGAGTGCGGCGGATGGTGCGCAGTTCGCGGCCGTAGCGGTCGGTCGGC
Source organism: Alteraurantiacibacter lauratis (assembly GCF_037154155.1). NCBI lineage: Bacteria > Pseudomonadati > Pseudomonadota > Alphaproteobacteria > Sphingomonadales > Erythrobacteraceae > Alteraurantiacibacter > Alteraurantiacibacter lauratis. The sequence continues at coordinate 126,894 of NZ_JBANRN010000003.1, read as the reverse complement.
GCGTCAGCCCGCGCGGTCATGGTGAAGGGGCCGCGGTTGAGCCATTCGCGCAGCGCCACTGTCGAAGCCTCCGCCATGGCGGCTTCGGCTTCGCAGGCTGCGTCCATCTCGGCGGTGTCGATGCCGACAATGCGGATGCGCCGCTCGCCCAGACGGAAGGTGTCGCCATCCGATACGCAGGCAGGCCAAAGCGGGCTGCCGCAGCGGCCAAAGCGCGCATTCACCACTTCCGCCCCGCTTTCCAGAAAGCGCGGCGGCTCCATGTAACCCGGCGTCTGATAGATGGTGAAAGCTGTGGCCATCGCGATCAGCAGAAAGATAAAACGCATTTCGCGAAAGGCTTGACGCCAGCTTTTGGCAGGTGTGCGGCGGCGCGGCGGGCGGGGCCGCCGAAAGGGGATAACGTTGGAACTGCGCCGCTTCATGGCGCCGCTTTAAGTCCAATGCCCCAATTTTGCCACCATGCCCCTTGTGTCGCCGCGCGGGCGCGGGCAATCTGCGCGGCAGAGGATCATGGATCACATGAGGAAGGAATATCCAATGCGCGCTTTTGCAATTGCCCCTGCCGCAGCCCTGCTGATGCCTGTTATGTTGCTGGCGGCCTGCCAGAACGAACCGGTGGAAACCGTGGCCGATGTGGAAGACCAGAGCGGCGGCGAAATCATCACCACGCCGGTCGATCCCAATGCCGTGCCGGTGGATTTGCCGCAAACCCCGATGACCAATGTGCCCGCCGATGCCGCCGCGACGCCTGCGGCAGAGGAAACGCCCGCGCAGTAATCCGGGGCCAAGGGGGCGGCTTTCGCGCTGCCCCCTATCCGCGCGGCCTGGATCTGCGCCACACGGCCAGCGGGACAAGCGCGAACACGATCTGCCCTGCCAGCCCCAGCGCCCCCGCCGGCTGCGCCAGACCGGCGAGCCATGCGTTGACGCCCTGGCCCGCCAGCAGCGCTGCCAAAGCCGCTTCTGCTGCCAGAAGCAGGGAAAATGCCAGCAGGCCCATCGCCAGCGCTGACCCTGCGCGCTCCAGCGGCCGGCGCGCCAGCAAACGTGCCGCCACAAGCCAGCTTGCCCCCAGCATGACCGGCAGTTCGGCCGTCACCGCCGCCACCGCGCCGATTGCCGGGGCCAGCCACAGCGTCCGCAAAGCGCCCAGCGCAAAGCCCAGCGCAAAGATCGCGGCCCAGTACAGCAGCGCGAGACGGGCGATGCGCGCCGCCATCGCCGCCTATTTCCCCACGAACAGAAAGCCGACCGCCGCCATGATGCAGGCAAAGGCGGCAAGATGGCGCCAGCTCAGCGCCTCACCCAGCACCACCACCATGAAGATGCCGAACACGGTGAGCGCGATGGCTTCCTGCGCGATCTTGAGCTGGCCTGCGCTCCATCCGTTCATATATCCGATGCGGTTGGCGGGCACGGCCAGGCTGTATTCGATCCCGGCGATTAGCCAGCTGATCAGGATCACCATCGCCAGAGGGCGGGCATTGGCGATTTCCGGCCCGCCTTTCAGATGCCAATACCAGGCCGTGGTCATGAAGATGTTTGAGAGAGTAAGGAGGATCAGCGTCGTCATGCCTGCCTTGCTGCTCCGCGTTTGCGGCTTTCGCAACGGGGGATGAAAAATTTTTGGCCGGCCCCTCTTGAAAGGCGCGGGCACCTTTCCAAAATTGAGGGTGCGGACCGGGCCCCTCTGGCGAATGTCTATCAGGCACTCGTGATGTCGGACCGCATCGGACAGCCGATGCGTTCCTGGCGGGGTTCCCCATCCTCCCCCGACCAGACCAGCGCAAAAGCCGCCCGATCACTCTTTTGTCTGCCCATTGGGAGAACAAGGATGACGGCCCGTTTGTACCGATTGAACGAGATGCATCAGCGCATCGACCATGCCCTGCGCATGGCGCGTGAAAGCCGCTCGGCCGATCCGCTTGCTGCAACTCGGCTGGCGACGGCCAAGGCACGCGTGAAGGCGCTTCTGTTCAAGGTTTCGCTGCGGTCCGCTCTCGCCTGAGAGCGGCCACGGCCAGCGCGGGGGAGGCATCGCTCACGGGCGTTCCCCACCCCCCCCTCCAGCCCGGACGGGCTTTCCCCGCGCTAACTCTGATCCCCAATTGGTCCCGGCAAATCCTTTCCCAAGGTGGCACCGGGACTTTTTCGTTAGTGCAAGATTTGAGGCTGCATGATCGCATTTCTCACCACCGACTGGCTGGGCACACCGGTCTGGTTCTGGGCGGCGTTCCTCGCGATTGTCATCCTGCTCACCGCGTTCGATCTGGGCGTGCTGCATAAGGAAGACCGCGAACTGGGCATTGCCGAAAGCCTCAAGCTCAGCGTGTTCTACATCACCGTGGCGATGCTGTTCGGCGTGTGGGTGTGGATTGAACGCGGGGCGACATCGGCGTCCGAATATTACACCGGCTTCTTCATCGAAAAGGCGTTGTCGATCGACAATGTCTTCGTCATCAGCCTGATCTTCACCTATTTCGCCATTCCCGCCAGATACCAGTACCGCGCGCTGTTGTGGGGCATCATGGCGGTGATCGTGCTGCGCGGCCTGATGATCGCGGGCGGGGCGGCGCTGCTGGCGGAAGCATACTGGGTGCTCTACCTGTTTGCCGCCTTCCTGATTTTCACCGGCATCAAGATGTTCTTCGCCGGCGACGAGCCGCTGGATGTCGGCAGCAACCCCGCCATCCGGTGGATCAGCCGGCATATGCGCGTGACGCCCGATCTGCACGGCCAGCGCTTCTTCGTGAAGGTGGCGGACGAAAAGACCGGCAAGATGGTGCGCGCGGCGACGCCGCTGTTCCTGGCGCTGGTGGTCATCAATCTGGCCGATCTGGTATTCGCGGTGGACAGCGTGCCGGCGATCTTTGCGATCACCACCGACACCTTCATCGTCTACACCAGCAACATCTTCGCCATTCTGGGCCTGCGCGCACTGTATTTTGCGCTGGCCGCGATGGTGCACCGATTCCATTACCTGAAATTTGCGTTGGCGGCGGTGCTGGTGTTCATCGGGTCGAAGATCTTCGTATCCGATTTCGTGCTCGATGGCGGGAAGATTCCGGCGTGGATGAGCCTTGGCGTGACCTTTGCGCTGATTGGCGGGGGCGTGGCGTATTCGCTATGGAAGACCAAGGGGATGGAGGAGGCGAGCTGGCCGGTGGAAAGCCGTCCGCCGACCTTGCCTCCCGCATCGCCATCCTGACGCGGGAGCATCTTGCCGCCTGCCGTTGACTTACCTATGGAAGCGCGGCGTGCCGGTGTAGCTCAGTGGTAGAGCAACCGCCTTGTAAGCGGTAGGTCGTCAGTTCAATCCTGACCTCCGGCACCACGTTTCCCCTTTGGCGGATCAGGCAAAGCGGATGGCATCGCCATCGCGGCCAATCTCCATGCGGTTGAGGATGAAGGGGCGGAACAGGGCCTCGCGCACCGTGTCCACCGCGATGAAGTTGGCGGTTGCGCCGTCATGGCTCATATCCAGCCGGACATAGCCCTGGTGCATATTGTCGGTCCACTCGACTTCGGGAATATGTTGGGCAAATGCTGTGTCGAGCCGGCGGGACAGTTCGTCGCCGAAGCCGCTCTCGACAAAATCGCCAGGCGAAGTGATGCCCGCCGTGCCCAGTTCAAGACCTGCCGGGCGGCCGCGTGCATCCTTGAGCGAATTGGCCCAGAAGCTGTGGCTGTCGCCGGTGAGGAAGATGAGGTCAGCCGCGCCAGCACCGCGCGCCAGATCATAAAGCCGTTCGCGCGCCCAGCCGTAACCGTCCCAGGTGTCGGGGTAGAAGGGCAGGCCCGCGCGCCCTTTGAGCGCCAGAATGCGCGCATTGGGCAGGGCATTGTCGGAATAGGGCGCGTCGGGCGCAAAGGGATCGGGCAGCACGCCCAGCGCGACCAGATCGGGCACATCGGTGCGCGCAATCGGGATGGCGTTGCCGATCAGCCGCCACTTCTGGCCTGCCGCGACAGAGGCGCGCAGGGCTTGGGCAAGATCCGCCTCGCACCTCTCTGAAATCATCCGGCGGCCCGGCGCATCAATCACCTCGCGGCGAAAGCGGGCTATTGCCTCCGCATCGCCCGCCACGTCCACCAAAGCGGCATAATCGGCCTGCTCGGCGCGCGCGGTGTGGCGCGTTTCCAGCGTGAACAGGCTGGCGAGATTGCCCAGCACGTAATTGCGCCAGAATTCGCGCCCATCGGGACCCGGCGTTCCCGGCCAGCCGGGTTCGCGCACCGGCATCCATTCGTAATAGGCGCGGATCGAGGCAGCGCGGCGCGTTTCCCAATCGCCTTCGGTCGCGCTCTGGTGATTCTGCGCGCCGCCTATCCACGGATTGTTGGTGCTTTCATGGTCGTCCCAGCAGGCCATGAAGGTATGGGCGGCGTGCATCGCCTGCGCGCCCGGATCGGTCTTGTATTGCGCGTGGCGACGGCGATAGTCCGACAGGGTGACAATCTCGTGCGCGGGATCGTGGCGGCGGCCCAGCGCCTGCGCCACCTCGTCCCCCCAGCCATCATGCCCGTATTCGTAGATGTAGTCGCCGGTGTGCAGCACGAAATCGACCGCGGGATCGTGCGCCATCGCGGTATAGGCGTGGAAATGGCCGAAAGCGTAATTGGAGCAGGAGGCGAGCGCAATGCCCAGTCGCTCGACATGGCCGGCGGGCAGGGTGCGCGCGCGGCCAACCGGGCTGACATGGCCGTCAAAATGGAAGCGGTAGTAACAGGACGCGCCCGGCGTGAGGCCGGTGGCGAGCCATTTGGCTGTGTGATCCTGATCCGGACCGGTGGTGATCTGCTGGCTGGCGATGATGCGCGAAAAGGCCAGATCCTCTGCCACTTCGCAGGTCAGCGTCACCGGCCCGCTGGTGGTGGCGCGCGTCCACAGGACCACGCTGGTTGCGTCGGGATCGCCGCTGGCGACGCCGTGCTGGAACGGCCCTTTCGGGCGCGCGGCAACAGGCACGGGCAAAGCGCTGGCAGCCGCACCAAGGGCAAGACCCGACAGGGCGGTGCGGCGGTTGACGCGCAGCAAGGGCGGGGTGGTGCGGACCATGGCGGGGCGTCCCTCTGTCGAAATGAGTAAGGAAGGGGCAGGGCGGGCCGGCAGGATTTCTCCTGCCGGCCCGCCCGATGTGGCTCAGAAGCTGGTGCGCAGGCTGACAAAGAACTGCTGCGGCGCACCGACCAGCAGGGTCTGCCGGTCGCCGCTGTTGCCGAAGCCGCCCGACCCGATGGTCGAGACGTAATCCTTGTCGAACAGATTGGTGGCGTTCAGCTGCGCTTCGATGAAGTCGTTGAAGCGGTAGCCGAGCGTTGCATCGACAATCGCCCGGCCCGGCACCGATTGGTCGTTGGTGTAGGTGAAGAAGCGGCGCGACATGTAATTTGCGCCAATCCGGCCGAACAGCGCACCATCGTCATAGCCCAGTTCCCCGCGCAGCAGGTGCTTGGGCGCATCGACCACGGTCTTGCCCTTGATCGCGGCCAGCAGCGTGCCCGACACGTTGAACACATCGTCGCGATAGGTCGCATCGGTGTAGCTGTAGGAAGCGAACAGGTTGAACCCGCCACCAAGGCGCAGATCGCCCACCGCTTCAAAACCCAGCGCGCGGACATTGCCCACATTCTGCAGGACGTTGGGGTTGCCCACGATACTGGCCCCGGCCGCTGCGGAAAGCAGGCGGTTGCGGAAGTTGACCAGATACGCCCCGACCACGCCGTTGAAGACCGGATCGTTGAAGCGCAGGCCCAGCTCGTAAGTGTCGGACTGTTCGGGTTTCAGCGTGTCGCGAATCGCGTTGAAGCCGGTCTGGTTGGTGCTGAACGGGCCGGTCGTGGTGGCCGAGGCAAAGGCACGGGTCGCCTGCGTGAAGCCGCCGAACAATTCGGCCGTATCGCTGAGTTCCACGTTGAAGCCTGCGTGCGGCTGGAACCAATCCTCGACCGAGATCTTGCCCGACGGGAAGCTCGCCGCCACGATCGGCGTCGCCTCGTTGCTGACCTTGAAGCCCTTCCAGCCAAGATTCAGCGTCAACATGCCCAGATCGATGCGATCGGCCACGCTGTACTGCATCGTGTCGGTGGTGAAATCGAACTCCCACTGGGTGAAGAAGGGGTTCTTCGGCCATTCGCGGAACGACAGGCCCGGATTGGTACGGCTTTCAAAGGCGTAGAAACGGCGCGCCTGATTGAATTCGTTCTGCTCGATCCACGCAGTAACGGTGAAGTTCTGGATGCCGGCTGCGAAATCGAGCGAGGTGAACGCGCCCACGCGGTTCATTTCGTATTCGGTGGTGCGCATCGACAGCGGCACGCCATTGGGGCTGGCCACATAAGGCGTGCCCCACAGGCCACGGCCGGAATTGTCGTGGTAGTAACCGCGGATGGCAAAGCTGCCTTCATCCCCTACGGGCAGCGTCAGGCCGATATGGGCGAGGAAGTCCTTCCGCAGGCCGGCCGCATCATAATAGGCGTCATCCGCGCTGGTGATTGCGCCCGGATATACAGTGCCGGCAGCCGCGTTGGAAACCGGCGCGCCGGTATCGCCGCGATTATTGGCAATATCGGCCACGCGGATCGCCAGCGCGTAATCGGGGAAGAAATTGTCCCAGCGGCTGCCCAGACGGCTGAGCATGTCGAGCGACATGTCCTGATAATCCTGCTCGCGCCGGTCGGAATAGCTGGCCCACGCGTCGAGAGCGGCGTCCTCGCCAATCGGCACCACGATCTTGGCGTTGATCATGTGCTGGTCCTGCTTGCCTTCGCCCTTGAACTTGTCGGATGAACCGTAGCCATAGGACAGGTAACCGCGCACGCCGTTGGCGCTGCCGGCATTCACGCGGACAAAGCCGCGCATCGTGTCGTTGCTGCCATAGGTGGCTGCGGCATCAATGCCCATGCGGCCTTCGGGCGCGATGCTGAAGGTTTCGACCGTGCCGCCCAGATTGCCGGTGGAATTGGTGCCGAGCGAGCCAGCGCCCTGGCTGACCAGAACCGAACCCACATTCTCGCTGCTGACCGCGCGGCTGATATGCAGGCCGTTATGATTGCCATAGCTCATATCGCCCAGCGGCACGCCGTCGAAGGTGAAGCCAAGCTGGTTCTGGTTGAAGCTGCGGATGGTGACGCGGGTGGACCATTCGTAATTGCCGAAAGGATCGGCGGCCTGGATATTGACGCTGGGCAACTTTTCAATGGCGCGGATCACGCTGGTGCCGGGCAGCAGGCTGGAAATGTCCTGCGCCTGGATTTCCTGCACCTGGCGGGTCTGACCCTGACCATAGACGATGATAACGTCGGTGGTGGTTGTGCTGGTATCGGCGTTTTCGGCAGTGTCTTCATTGGCGAAAGCCGGCTGCGCGAACAGCGCCAGCGGCGCGACCGAAGCCAGGGCGATTGTCCTCAAACTGTGCATGGTTTTATCCCTCATGTGATGCCCGCGCGCTGGCGTTTTCGCCGCTGCGGTCGAGGGGTGCGCTAGGCGCGCAGTGTTACGCTGCAATGCACAATTGGTGACCGGTCAGCGAAGCTTTCGGCACCGGAAAATGGCCGGATTGTGATCGTCTGTCACATCCCGTGCGGTCAGGCGGCCTCCGGCGCGACAAGCCCGATCGCGTGCAGGATCACGGCCTGCGCCAGCATCACCGCCAGCCAGTGTCCGCTGGCCACAAGGATTGTCCGCGCGCGCCTGCCCAGTGCGGATAGCGTCACTGCCAGCGCGGGCAGAACAAAGCCCAGCCAGATGATGAAGGCACTGCCCAGCGCCATCGTCCATGCGCCGGCTTGCGAAGGGGCAAGGATCAGCGCGCCGGCAAGAATGGCGGCAAGCCAGAACTCGGCCAGCACGGCCAGCGCGATCAGCGGCCATCGCTGCGGCGTCAATCCGGCATAGTGCAGCCAGATCGCGCCGATCGCCAGCCCGGCAAGCGTTGCCAGTGCGATGGGCACACTATTCTGAAGAATGTAGATCATGCACGCGGGACCCCTGCAGGCGATGGGTGCGAGGTCGCCTGCACCCAATCCCCTCTCGGCCAGATATGGATCAGGCCGCGCATCCCGTCCAGCGCAGGACGGCTGGCGCTGCAGGGTCAGCCGAACAGGATTGCCGCATTGGCAAGGCAGGTCACAGCCAATATCGCGCAGCTCGCCAGCAAGGCAAATCCGGCGCGCCGACCTGCGGCTGGCCCGGCATTGGCAAACACGATGGCGGTCTTGAACGCCATGTTGACCACGACCGTCCCAGCCAGCGCCAGCGCCGCGACGCTGACCGGCACCGCTTCGGCGGGAAGAACCGCATAGGCGACCATCGCCGCATCAACATCAAAGCTGCCCGCGATGAACAGGGAAATGGCCGCGCCGCTCTGGCCGAATTCGGCCTCTGCCCAGTGGACCAGCATTGACGACAGCGCCACAGCGAGCAGAAAACCCAAGGCCGGAAGCAGTTCGAAAGGCTTGGCCTTGAGCGTGGAGGCCGCCCCGGTGGAGGCGGTTTCCCGCTTCCACAAGATGCCGACCAGCACGAATGCGGCAAGCATGGCAGGACCCAGCAAGAGCGCCAGCGGCCACAGGACGCGCGGCGCAAGGATCGCGGCGAGGACCAGCACACGGACATACATTACGGCACTGGCCAGCGCGATGCCGGTCGCAAAGGGGCCGGGTTCCTTTGCCTTCAGGCGGGTGGACAAGGCTGCGGTCACCGCCGTGGAGGAATAGGCCCCGCCGATCAGCGCGGTGGCAATCGTCCCCCTGTTCTGCCCGATGATCCGGTTGGCGATATAGCCGGCGACCGAAAAACCGGTCACCAGCACAACGACCAGCCACAGGCGGAAGGGATTCCACGCCCCGTATGGGCCATAGGCCGCATCGGGCAGGAAGGGCAGCACGGCGGCCGCAATCACCGCATAACGCGCAATGGCGCGCACCTCCTCCTCGGAAAGCGCGCGCAGCACGCCGTGCATTGGCCTGCGTAAGGCCAGCACCAGCGTGATCAGCGCCGCACCCGCCAGCGCCAATGCGGCAAGGCCCGCTCCTGCCAGAAGGCCCAGCCCAAGTGTCGCCATGGCCGCGACTATGGTTGTTGCATCGCGGTTGCTGCCTTGCGGACGCGTGCGCAGGAAAGCTCCCGCCACCACGACCACCAGAGCGGCAAGCAGAATCGCGCCAAGCCATGGGGAGATATGCGTTGCCGTGATCGAAACCAGCCCGCCTGTTCCGCCGATCAGCGTGAAAGTGCGCACGCCCGCCACGCGCGTGCCTTCGGCCTCGGCACGTTGCCGCCAGCCTCGTTCGATCCCCACCAGCAAGCCTGCCGCCAGAGCGCCCAGCAGTTGCAAGGCAAGATGCACTTGAATGGCCCATTCGGCGGCGTTGAACATGCCCTCCTCTACCTTGATTGGCGGGCACAGGATACAAGCAGAGGGCAAGTTACCGGGAAAGCCAGTCCGCGCGCCAAGCGGGATGCCTTGCATTGGCAGGCGGCAGGGGCAAGAAAGATCCACTTGTGAGAGGATGCGAGAGGCCCGCCCATCACGCGAGGAATCGGGAGGGCAGGCTTCGAACCGGGGGAGCGCATGTGATCCGTCCCGTCAAACCCCAGGCCGGCCCCGTTGCAAGCACCGCCCCGCCGGTGCTGCTCAACCCGCAGATGGATGTGCGGGAGGGCTTCGGCGCGATTGCCCGCAATTGCCTCGCCCATCTTCTCGCCAATTATCCGCTGGTCGTGGCAAGCGGGGATGCGGAAGCTCTTCATCAGACGCGCATAGCGATCCGTCGTCTGCGCGCGGCCTTCACGCTGTTTCGGCGGCTGACGGTGGATCCGCAGGCAGCCGTGCTGCGGGCTGAATGGAAGGCGGTTGCGGGCCGGCTGGGCCCGGCGCGCGATCTGCAAGTGCTGTGCGACCTGGTGTCTGCCAATGCGCTTGCAGGCGAGCCGGATTGCGCGGACCTGCTCGCCCATCTCATCGCTCACCGCGACGCCGCGCTAGGCGAGGCCCGTCACATGCTGGCCGGCGCGGCCTTTCAACGCTTGCTGCAGGACTTTGCGGCATGGCTTGAGGATGCCGATGGCAGGGCATCGCCAGAGCTGAAAGGCGGTGACGCGCCGATCACCGCCTTTGCCCGCCACGCCATCGCGCACCGCCTGCACAAGGTTCTGCGCCATGGGGGACATCTGGCGAAAATGTCGGATGCGGAGCGGCACCGACTGCGGATCAAGGTCAAGAAGCTGCGCTATGGCCTTGGCTTTTTCGCGTCGCTGCGATCGTCTAAGGCGGGTTCGGCGCGGCAGGCGGCGCTCGCCAGGGCGCTGGGCAGGCTGCAGGACTGCCTTGGCGAACTGAACGATCTGGCCGTGGCGCGCGCGGTTGCCGGGCCCAGCTTTGCCGGGCTTGATCCGATTACCAGGGCACGCTTCGCCGCCCAGCTTCAGAATATTCTGGAGCAAAGAGCGCACGACCGGCGGCAACTGGTGAAGGCAGCGGAGCGCGCGCTGAAAGCGGCAAGCCGCCACGCGGAAGTCCGGCGCGAGCCTTGAGGGATCAGCCGCAGTTCCGGTCTGCCGCGGCCAAGCTGTGACCGGATTGCCTAGCCGCCGCTTCCGCGCGCGGCGTCGGCCGCCGCGTCCATGCCGCGCACCGGATTGTCCGGGCCGGATTCGCGGCCGGGCAGGAATTCGTTGAGCACCCGGCGGCGCTGGATCAGCCAGCGCCCGTCAAGGCGGCTGAACTGGTCCTCGTAAATGCCGTAAGTGCCCATCTTCATCTCGTCGCCGGGGCCGTTATTGGCCATTTCCACCCACAAGGTCGTGCCCCATGCCCGGTCGCCTTCGACCCGCACGGCGGATTGCAGCACGACGTGGCGCAGCTTCGCGGGTTGGCCGTCCTCGGTATGGTAGAAGCGGCCGATATTTTCGGAAAAGCGCGTCACCGCCTCGCGGATTTGGGCCTGGCCGCGATAGGTGCCGCTGGCAAATTCCAGCTCTGCATCGGGCGCGAAGGTGGCCATATAGGCATCCCAGTCGAAGTAATCGATGGCGAACAGATACCGCGCCATCAGGTCCTCGATCTCTGCCCGGTCTTGTGCATAGGTCGGAGCGTAGTTTGGCGCTTGCGCCACCAGCGGGGCAGCGGGCACCGCCGCACCCAGCAGCGCGGCCATAAGCGCGGTTTTCCAGTGTCTCATCATGTGTCCCCTCCCGGCAGATGTTCAGCCGCCCCAATCCTCGTTGGCGCGGGCGATCAGGTAATGGTGGATGGCTTCGGTCTCCTCTGCCGAAAGCACATCGGCAAAGCTGGCCATGCCGTTTCGCGCCCGCGATCCGCGCAGCACGATGTCGGCAAAGGCGGCGTGGGTGGCGGGCGTCATGTGGCGCAGATCCTTCACCCCGCCGCGCGCGGCATTGCCGTGGCACAGCGCGCAGTTCGCGCCATACAGCGCCTCGCCCCGTGCCACGATCTGCGGCGATGCGGTGAGCGGCGGCGGGGGCGCCAATTCGGGCAGCGCCATGCTTTCAGGCGGCAGCGGAGGCAATTGCGCGGTGCCGCCAAGCCGAAACACCAGCAAGCGCGGGCGGCCGAGGAACAATTGCGAAAACTGCGCCCGCTCGACATGGGCAAGCCCGCCGCCCCATCCGGCATTGACCGCGATATACTGCACGCCGTCGATCATATAGGTGATGGGCGCGGCAATCGGCACGTTCTGCACCGGCATCTCCCACAGCTTCTCCCCCGTATCGGCGCGGTAGGCGGCAAAGGTGGTGCCGATCGTGCCCTGAAACACAAGATTGCCCGCCGTGGCGAGCACGCCGCCCGATCCTTTCTGCGGGTAGGGCACGCGCCAGCGTTCGGTCTGCGTCACCGGGTCCCAGGCAGCCAGCCAGCCCTTGGAGTTCGCATCGGCATATTCGGCAATCTGGCGGCGGATATCGTCATGCCCGCTGAAGGCCGTGCCCAGCCCGCCGCGCTCCGGCTCGTAAGTTTCGGCCGCGGCATAGGCCATGTAGGTTTCGGTCACGGGGATATAGACCAGCCCCGTCAGCGGGCTGAACGCCATCGGGTTCCAGTTATGCGCGCCGCCCGCGCCGGGGCTGACCATGACGGGAATGGTGCCGTAACGCGCCGCCGGGTTCTCAACCGGCCGGCCCGTGGCGGTGTCCACCGCGCTCGCCCAGCTGACCGGCGCAATCGCCTCGGCGCTGATGAGTTCGCCGGTCGCGCGGTCGAGCACATAGAAAAAGCCGTTCTTGGGCGCCTGCATGATGACCTGCCGCATGCGCCCGCCAATTTCGAGGTCGGCCAGGATCATCTGCTGCGTGGCGGTGTAATCCCACTCCTCCCCCGGCACGGTCTGGTAATGCCAGCGGTATTCTCCCGTTTGTGCATCCAGCGCGACGATGGAAGCGAGGAACAGATTGTCCCCGCCATCAGGGCTGCGAAAGCGGCGCGTCCATGGCGATCCGTTGCCGGTGCCGATATAGATGAGGCCGAGATCGGGATCGTAGCTGATCGAATCCCATACCGTGCCGCCGCCGCCCGAAAGCCACCACTGGCCGCTCCAGGTCGCGGCGGCCCTGCGCATCGCCTCGTTCTCGAACCCGTCGGCCGGATTGCCCGGCACGGTGTGCCAGCGCCAGCGCAGTTCGCCGGTCGCCCGGTCATAGGCCGAGACATAGCCGCGCACGCCCATTTCCGCGCCGCCATTGCCGATCAACACCAGATCGCCCGCCACGCGCGGGGCGCCGGTAATCGTGTAGCTTTGCGCGTTGTCGACCGTCAGCGTGGACCACAGCGGCTCCCCGCTATCCGGATCGAGCGCGATCAGCCGCCCGTCAAGCGTGGCGACGAATATGCGTGTCCCATCGCTCGCCAGTCCGCGGCTGACAATATCGCAGCAGGCAAGGCGGCCAAAGCGCAAGGGAACCTGCGGGTCGAACCGCCACAGCACGCGGCCAGTGGTCGCATCATGCGCGGTGACGACATTCCACGGCTCCACATTATACAGTGTGCGGCCCACCACGATGGGGGTCGCCTCCTGCCCGCGGTCGCTGGCGAGGTCCGCATACCAGGCAAGGCCCAGTTGCCCCACATTGCCATCGTTGATCTGGGCAAGCGGGGAAAAGCGCTGCTCATCCGTCGTGCGTCCGGTGTTGATCCATTCGGCATGGCCGCTTTGCGCCAGCGCGGCGCCATAGGCGAGCGGAGCGAGGAAGGCCGCCAGCGCAGCAAGCCACACCCGCATCACGCGGCGCTTGCCCCCGGTATGTCGCGCGCGTCCGCCCAGAAGCCGTGCACCTGCCCGACGCAGCGATAGGGCATTTTCACCCGCGCGCGCGGGCCGCCATCGGTATCGGCCAGATCGAACAGGATCAGGTCGCTGCGCCCGGCTTCCGCCATGCTGGAACCGAGGCCAATCAGATAGCCGTCGCCTTCCTCCGCATCGTGGCGGCGGGGCACGAAGGTCATTTCGGACAATTGGTATCCCGGCACCGACAGCACCTTGGATGTGCCCAGCCGGTGATCCAGCACGGCCCAGCCGCCATTGGGGCCGGTCACCTGCAAGAAGCCCCAGCGGTAGGGCAGCGTGTGGAAACGGTCGTCCTGCCTGCTGAGCACGCCCTGCACTTCGGGGAAGATCGTTTCGGCCTGGAACCGGTCATTGCTTCGGCTGGCCATGTCCACGGTGAAGCGGCGGATGTAGCCGGTGCCTTTCACCGGATCATAGGGTTCGTGCAGACTGGGGAAGAAGGGGAACTGATTGCCTTCGCCCCCGTCCATATCGACGGTGATTTTTGTGCCCTCGTTCCAGCCGCCCATCACATGGGTGCAGAACAGGTTTGGCCCGACCAGCCATTTCAGGTCGCGCCCGTCACCCCCACGCCGCATCACGCCCATGTAGCAGGGCGTGCGGCTGTCATAGGAAAAGTGCACGCCGCCTGCACGGATGCGGTTTTCATCGGCCACCATGTTGACGAGATAGAGCACGATGTAATCCTGCGTGACGCAGAAATCGTGCATCATGCCCGCATAGGGCGCGGCCACGGTGACCGACCAGACGATGTTCCCGTCCCGGTCTGCCTCGTAGACATTGATGTCCTTCGACAGGAAGCCGGTCGCCTCGTAACCAAAGCCGATCAGCCCGCCGGTCGCCGGGTCGATCTTGGGGTGCGCGGTGTGCGTCTGGCTCTCCAGCTTGCCGCCGAATGTGTATTCGGGGTCGAGCGTGTCCAGCGTCAGCGGGTCCATCACCACCGGCGGGCTGTCTTCCTTGAACACCAGCAGCTTGCCGTGATGCAGGAACAATTGCGTGTTGGCGGTGCCGCGGTTGAGGCCGGCCACGGATGGATCGTCGGTAAACGGGTTGCGATACATGCCGAACAGGCTGCGCCGCGCCTCTGCCTGCGCCACAAAGCGGGCGTTGCGGGCATAGCGGGTGCGGTAATCGACATGGCCGTTCTGGATGCGGAACATCGAGACATGGCCTTCCCCGTCAAAGGGAATGTCGCCGATATAGGCTTCGGGCTTGGGATATTGCGGGTCCGGCCCCACGCGGTAGAACGCACCGTCGAGGTCGGTGGGCCAGTCGCCTTCCACCTCGCAATCGCGCTGGTCCATTTCGGTGCGGTTGCGGGCCGAGGCCGGGCCGCCGCCAAAGGCGCGCGGATCGTCCGGGAAATCGACTTGCGGCGAACCGGAAGGGCGCGGGCCAGAGGGATGGGCCGCACCGCCCGTTTGCGCCAGTGCCTGTCCGCTCATCCCGATCAGCGCGGCACTCCCTAACGCCGCGCCACCGATAAAGCCGCGCCGGTCCAGCCGCGGCCCTTTGCCGTTATCCGTCATCACCCTCTCCCCGGCGCGGATGTTCCCCCGCGCTTCCTGTCCGTATAGTCCCGCGCACCGCTGCGTTTGACAAGCGCAAATTGCTAACGCGCGTTACAGTGTGGGGGCCATCACTTTCCCGGATCAATTCCCTTGCCGCACCACCGGCGCGGGATCGCGCGTTCCGCCATTGGCCTCGCGCCAATCGGCAAAGCGGGGCGAGGTGGCGCGGATATAGGCGGGCAGGATCGTGTTGCCTTCGTGGCAGGCATATTCGAAAGGCTGGTAATCGTCGTCGCGCGTCCAGGGAAAGCCCATCTTGAACGGCTCGGTCAGCACGACGGGATCGTGCACCCACGCCTCGTAATAGACCTGCCCCGGCCCCGTCAGCGTGAAATGTTCGACCATGCGCAATTGGTCGCTGGTGGGGATGGGGCGGTTGGTGGGGCCCACGATCACCATCGGCGACAGGCCGTTGAGATGTGTCGTTTCCACCACCAGCGTGTTGCCTTCCCAGCGCCCGCGCGAATGGCCGAGATAGCTGCGCAACGCATCGGGCAGCGGCGGCGCATTGCCCAGATGGATCACGCGGGTTTCGTGGATCATCTCCAGATTGATGACGACCAGACCCGGCGCCTGAAACACGCGCAGGCCGTTATTGTAGGGAAAGGGAATCATGCTGGCGGGGAGGCCACGCGAAAGGCAGCGATCAAGACTGTTGAAATCCTGCGGCCCTTCGAACACCGCGATGTTCCAGCTGTCGCGCATCGCTGCGCGCAATTCCTCGCCCGCCGGGGTCAGCGGGGGCACGCGGCCATTGGCCGGTTCCACGATCAGCGATGTCTGGCGCAGCGGTGCGCCGCGTTCGAACCAGTTGCCGCTGCCCAGAACGCCCGCCTCGTCCTCCACATCGGCCAGCTCGGCCAGCTCCTCTGCCGACAGGAAGGCATTGCGGTATTCCTCCTCGGTCATCAGCCGCCTCGTGCCGAAATGCGCGGGGCGCTGCATCGGGGTGGAGCCCATGCTTTCGAGCGGATAGGTGCCGCGCATATCGGGATCGCCCCACGGGGTGACCGGCGCCTGCCATCCGGCGGGCGGGGCAGGCGGGCGGCCCACTTCGTCCTCAATCGTTTGCGCCACTGCCGGCACACCAAGCGCCAGCAAGCCCGCCATGGCAAGGCCGCTCCATACGCGCACCATCTCTCTCCCCGTTGATGCTTTATGTTTTCCCCGCAAACCTAACCCATCGTCCCCCCAAGTAAAGCCTGCCCGCTGTCCACAGGGCGGGCGGTTGAATTGCCGGGCGCTGCGGCCTAACTCCACGGCGAAAGATTCAGGCGAACGATTCAGGCGAAAGACACGATTCCATGGCTGTTCACACCACCCGTATGCTTATCATCGGCTCTGGCCCGGCCGGCTATTCCGCCGCGATCTATGGCGCGCGTGCGGGGATGGAGCCGATCGTGGTGCAGGGGCTGCAACCCGGCGGGCAGCTGACGATCACCACCGATGTCGAAAACTATCCCGGTTTTGCCGATGTGATCCAAGGGCCGTGGCTGATGGAACAGATGCAGAAGCAGGCCGAACATGTCGGCACGCGGATGATGTGGGACACGATTGTCTCGGTCGATCTGGCAAATGGCAGCCCGTTCCGCGCCATTGGCGATTCGGGCGATGAATATGTGGGCGATGTGCTGGTGATCGCCACCGGCGCGCAGGCGAAATGGCTGGGCGTGCCGGGCGAACAGGAACTGGGCGGCAAGGGCGTATCGGCCTGCGCCACCTGCGACGGGTTCTTCTATCGCGGCAAGAAGGTGGCGGTGATCGGTGGCGGCAATACCGCCGTGGAGGAGGCGCTCTACCTCACCAACCATTCGCCCGATGTGACGCTGATCCACCGGCGCGATTCGCTGCGGTCGGAAAAGATCCTGCAGGACCGCCTGTTCGCAAACGAGCGGATTACTGTGCTGTGGAACAAGGCGGTGGAACGCTTTGTCGCAGGCGAAAACGGCACGCTGGGCCATCTGGAACTCGTCGATACCGTGACAGGCGAAAAGTCCACGCTGGAAGTGGACGGCGCATTCGTCGCCATCGGCCATGCGCCCGCGACCGAGCTGTTCAAGGGCAAGCTGGAACTGGACGAGGGCGGCTATATCGTGGTCGAGCCGGGCACGCCGAAAACCGCGATCCCCGGCGTGTTTGCCTGCGGCGACGTGATGGATCACACCTATCGCCAGGCGGTGACGGCGGCGGGCACCGGCTGCATGGCGGCGCTCGATGCCGAACGCTTCCTGGCGGCGCGCGACCACGCGGCAAAGCAGGCAGAGGCGGCGCAATAGGCGCTACGGGCTTTCGCCTTACCGGGCAGAAGGTGATTGTCTCACCCGATAGAGGCGGCTAGGCGTCGCTTTTTACGGTTGAGCGCGCCTCTGGCGCTGGTTCCACCATCCGGAGAGACGGTCCAGATGCAGCACGACACCGTGTTGATTGCCGGCGGCGGAATTGCCGGCTTGTCCCTTGCGCTTACCCTGCACCAGATCGGCGTGCCCTGCACCGTCTTCGAAAGCGTAGCCGAACTGCGCCCGCTGGGCGTGGGGATCAACATCCAGCCCAACGCCGTGCGCGAGCTGGAGGATCTGGGCATTGGCGAGGCGGAGCTGGACGACGTCGGCATCCCCGCGCGCGAATGGGCGCTGGTGGGCCTCAACGGGCGCGATATCTACTCCGAACCGCGCGGCAAGCTGGCGGGATATAACTGGCACCAATATGCCGTGCACCGGGGCAAGTTCCATTTGCTGCTCTACCGCAAGGTGCTCGAACGGCTGGGACCCGATGCGGTGAATCTGGGCCAGCAGGTGACTGGATACCGCAAGGAAGCCGATGGCGGCGTTACCGCACTCGTCACCGCGCGCGACGGCAGCCGTTCCGAACACCGGGGCGCGTTGCTGTTCGGGGCGGAAGGCATCCATTCGACGGTGCGCGCACAGATGCACCCCGGCCAGCCGCCGATCCGTTGGGGCGGCACGATCATGTGGCGCGGCACCGCGCGCGATGTGCCCATCCGCAGCGGATCGTCCTTTGTCGGCCTTGGCACCAGCCGCCACCGCATCGTGTTCTACCCGATCTCGCATCCGGGTGACGACGGGCGGGCGGACATCAACTGGATTGCCGAACAGACCTTCGATGCCGACCACGACTGGAGCAAATCGGGCTGGTTCCGCGCGGTGGAGCTGAGCGAGTTTGCGCACCAATTTGACGGCTTTGTCTATGATTGGCTCGACGTGCCCGCGCTGCTTGCCAAATCCGAAGTGGCGTTTGAAAACCCGATGATCGACCGCGATCCGCTGCCCACATGGGTCGATGGGCCGGTGGCGCTGCTGGGCGATGCGGCGCATCCGATGTATCCCACCGGATCCAACGGCGCATCGCAGGCGATCATCGACGGGCGCGTGATCGGCCGCATCATGCTGGAGGTGGGCGTCACGCCGGCGGCGCTGGCGCAATATGATGCCGAATTGTGCGAAAAGGTCGGCAGCCTCGCGCTGCGCAACCGGGGCGCCGGGCCGTTCGGCCTGCTGGGCATGGTGGAGGAACGCTGCGGCGGCGTGTTCGACCATATCGACGATGTGATCCCGGCGGCGGAACGCGCTGCCTTCATGCTTGCCTATCAAAAGGCGGCGGGCTTTGCCCGCGAAGAACTGAACAACGCACCGCGCACCATCCCCGCAGGCGCAAAGGTGGCGCGGGTGGCGGCGTGACCATCGCGCTGGAACATGCCTGCGATCTAGTGGTGGAGCTGTCCCGTCCGCACGAGATGGGCGCCTGCGCCAGCGGCACCCGCCGCATCATCCCGATCATCGGCGGCAGCGCCAGCGGCCCGCGCATATCGGGCCGCATCCTGCATGTGGGGGCGGACTGGCAGACGGTAAGCGTAAATGGCGTGGCCGAACTCGACGCACGTTATGCCATCGAAACGGCCGAAGGCGCGGTGATCGAAGTGATCAGCCGCGGTATCCGCCATGCCAGCGCCGAGGTGGCAGCGCGCATTGCCGCGGGCGAGAATGTGCCCACCAGCGAATACTATATGCGCACCGCGATCCGGCTGGACAGCGGGCATCCCGATTACACCTGGGTCAATTCCAGCCTGTTTCTCGCCAGCGGAGGCAAGATTGGCTCCACCGTGCGCCTGAGCGTGTACCGAGTGGCCTGAGCGCGCTTACTTGTGATCGCTGCGCCCGAAATCGGGGCGCGGATCGTCTTGCCCCAGCGCCACGATGCTGCGCCGGATGGCGCGGGTGCGGCTGAAGGTATCGAACATCATCTGCCCGTCGCCTGCGCGGATCGCCTCGCGCATCAGCGCCAGATCGGTGAGGAAGGTGTCGAGCATTTCCAGCACCGCGTCCCGGTTATGCAAAAACACATCGCGCCACATGGTCGGGTCGCTGGCGGCAATGCGGGTGAAATCGCGAAAGCCGCCGGCGGAATATTTGATAACCTCGCTGCGGGTCACCGTCTCCATGTCGCTGGCGGTGCCGACGATTGTATAGGCGATGAGGTGCGGGATGTGGCTGGTCACCGCCAGCACGCGGTCGTGATGGTCGGCATCCATGGTTTCGACCATTGCGCCCAGGCTTTCCCAGAAATCCACCAGAGCGGCGACCTTGGCCGGATTGGCGCCGGGGGGCGGGGTAATGATGCACCAGCGCTGGTTGAACAGCGTGGCAAAGCCGGCATCGGGTCCGGAATGTTCGGTGCCCGCCACGGGGTGCGCTGGGATGATCTCGAACCCCGGCAAGGCATCGGTCAGCGCATCGGTGATGGTGCGCTTGGAGGACCCGACATCGCTGATCACGCAGTGCGGCGACAGGTCTGCCGCGATGGCGGCGGCGGCATCGCGCATCGCGCCCACCGGCACGCACAGGATGACGAGATCGGCGCCGCGCACCGCCTCGCCCGGATCGTCGCATACATGATCGACCAGGCCGCGCGCCCGTGCCCGGACCCGCACCGCCGGATCGGCATCGTAACCGGTGGTCACGGTGCCAAGGCCATCATCGCGCAAGGCAAGGCCGATGGAACCGCCGATCAGGCCAAGGCCGATAATGGCAACGCGCCGAAAGCTCATTTGGCAGCTTCTGCCATGCTGCGCAGCGCGCGGGCAATATCGTCCATTTGCGCGGCCGTGCCGATGGTGATGCGCAAGGCCTGCGGCAAGCCCTGCCCCGGCAGGTGGCGGACCGCGTAACCTGCCCGCGCAATGCCTTCCATTGCGGCGGCGGCGGTGAGCGCACCTTCGAACAGCACCAGCACGAAATTGGCCTCGCTCGGCACCGCGCGCAGGCCGTGATTGCCCAAGGCCTCGATTGCGGCAACGAATCGTTCGCGCTCGGCCCGGTTGTGCGCGCGGCTCGCCTCGACAAAGGCCTGGTCCTTCACCGCGGCTATCGCGGCGGCTTGCCCGGTGCTGGTAACATTGAACGGCCCGCGGATGCGGTTGAGCGCATCGACAATGCCCGGCGCGCCAGTGCCCCAGCCAATGCGTTCGCCGGCAAGTCCGTAAATCTTGCTGAAGGTGTGCGTCACCAGCACATTGCCTGCCGCCGCAGCCAGTGCGAGCGCGCCGTCATCATCAGCCGGATCGACATATTCGGCATAGGCGCGATCGACCACCAGCAGCACATCGGCCGGAATCCCGGCGTGCAGGCGGGCGAGTTCGGCACGCGGCAGATAGGTGCCGGTGGGGTTGTTCGGATTGGCGAGGAAAACCACGCGCGTCCTGTCCGTGATACAGGCTAGCAGCGCATCGACATCGGTGCCAAAATCCCTGTCGGGCGCAACAACCGGTACCGCGCCGCAACGGCGCGCAGCAATGTCATAGACCGAAAAGCCATAACGGACATAGGCCACCTCGTCCCCCGGCCCGGCAAAGGCTTGCGCGGCAAGGTTCAGCAATTCGTCCGATCCCGTGCCGCAGACAATGCGCGCCGGATCAATCCCGTGCAGATTGCCCAAGGCTTCGCGCAGGGCGGTGGAATCGGGATCGGGATAGGCGGCGGCGTCGGCAATGCTCGCCCGCGCCGCCATCGCCGCCGCGCTGGTGCCGAGCGGGTTTTCATTGGCCGACAGCTTCACCAGCGGCTTGCCATCGGCACTTTTCGACTTGCCCGGAACATAGGCATGGATCGCGGCGATCCACGGCTTGACCTGCGGCCCGGTGGACACGCCAGTGGGAACAGGGGCGGAAAGGGTGGTGTCGTTCGCGTTTGTCACGCCGCTGCCCTTAGCGCGGACCGCGCACAATTGACAGTATGCACGCAAAGCCCCAAGTCCGCTCTCGCAATGGCAACCGCGCTCGCTTCTCAACTCAACACGCTTGACCTCGCCCAGCCGCTCCCGCTCGACAGCGGCAAGGTGCTGCCAAACGTGCGCCTGGCCTACGAAACCTATGGCGATCTGGCGGCGGACCGGGGCAATGTGATCCTGATTTTCCATGCGCTGACGGGCGATCAGTTCGTCGCGCGCACCCACCCCATCACCGGCAAGCCCGGCTGGTGGCAACGGATGGTGGGGCCGGGCCTGCCGATCGACACCAGCCGCTATCATGTCATTTGCGCCAATATCATCGGCGGCTGCATGGGCTCCACCGGGCCTGCCGATCTGGCCGAAGACGGGCAGGCTTACGGGATGCGCTTTCCCGTCATCACCATCCGCGACATGGTGCGCGCGCAGGTGGCGCTGCTCGACCAGTTGGGGATTGACCGGCTGCACGCGGTGGTGGGCGGATCGATGGGCGGAATGCTGGCGCTGTCGTTCGCAGCCAACTGGCCCGGCCGGGCTGACTGCGTGCTGGCGATTGCCACCACGGCGCGGCATTCGGCGCAGAACATCGCCTTTCACGAAGTGGGGCGGCAGGCGATCATGGCCGATCCGGATTGGCGCGGCGGCGATTATTACGGGGGCGGCAGGAAAGGCCCGGAAAAGGGGCTGAGCGTGGCGCGCATGGCGGCGCACATCACCTATCTTTCCGAAGCGGGGCTGACCGAGAAATTCGGGCGCCGCTTGCAGGATCGCGATGCCAAGAGTTTCGGCTTTGATGCCGATTTTCAGGTCGAAAGCTATCTCAGGCATCAGGGCATTGCCTTCACCAACCGCTTCGACGCCAATTCCTACCTCTATATCACCCGCGCGATGGATTATTTCGATCTGGCGGAGGAAGCAGGGGGGCGCCTCGCCGATGCCTTTGCCGGGGCCAGCGGCACGCGGTTTTGCGTCATCAGTTTCGATACCGACTGGCTTTATCCCACGGCGGAAAGCCGCAACATCGTCCACGCGCTGAATGCGGTGGCCGCCCCTGTCAGCTTTGTCGAACTGTCCGCGCCGTTCGGGCATGACAGTTTCCTGCTCGATGTCCCAGCGCTTGACCGGGTGGTGAAGGGTTTCGTGGGATGAGCCTGCGCCCCGATCTCGCCAAGATCGCCAGCCTTGTGCCGCAGGGCGTCCGCGTGCTCGATGTGGGCTGCGGCGATGGCGAATTGATGGATGTGCTCACCCGCGAAAAGCACGTGGATGCGCGCGGGCTGGAGATTGATCCGGAAGAAGTCGAACGTGCGGTGGCGCGCGGGCTTTCGGTGATTCAGGGCGATGCCAACCGCGATCTGGCCGATTACCCCGATGGCGCGTTCGATGTTGCCATCCTCAGCCAGACCTTGCAGACCGCGCAGCGACCCGATTGGCTGCTCGATCAATTGCTGCGTATCGGGCGCACCGCCTTTGTCAGCTTCCCCAACTTTGCCTATTGGAAAATGCGCATGGCGCTGCTTCTGGGCGGACGGATGCCGGTAACGCGGCACTTGCCGGTCAGCTGGTATGCCACCGCCAATATCCACCATCTGACGGTGGAGGATTTCCGCGATCTGCTGGCCGAAAAGGGCGTGAAGGTGGAAGGCTGCTGGTTCTTTGCGGATGGACGCGAAATCGGCAGTTTCAACGCCAATTGGCGCGCGGAGCACGCGGTGTTCCGGTTGAGCCGGTAGGGCCGCGCCGCTAACCGTTCACGCAGATCACGCTGTCCTCCCGCGCCAGGCACCACAGCGAAAGGCCCGCCGCCCGCGCCCGCTCCACCGCCATGCTGGTGGGCAGCGATATAGTGGCGAGCGTTGTTGCTCCTGCCCGCACCGCCTTTTCGACAATCTCGTAGGAACAGCGCGCGGTCGACAGGATGAAGCCGCCCTGCATGGGCAGCGCCTTTGCCGCCATCGCGCCCACCAGTTTGTCCATCGCATTGTGGCGGCCCACATCCTCGCGCACGCAGACAATGCGCCCGCCGCTGTCGGCATAGGCGGCGGCATGCGCGGCATTGGTGGCGCGGGTGAGCGGCTGATGATCGCGCAACTGGCCAAGAGCCGAGAAGATCGCCGCCGCATTGATCGCCTCATGCGCGGCAACGGCGGGAAGGGGGCGCGCAACCGCTTCGAGATTTTCGATCCCGCACAGCCCGCAGCTCGATTCGGCCACGCGGGCGCGCACCCGGTCGGTCAGCTTGTCGATACCGAGGCCGGATAGCGTGGCGCGCACAATCCAGCCCTTGTCCACCTCAGCCACGGCAATGTCGGTGATGTCGGCAGGCGTCGCCGCCAGCCCTTCGGTAAGCGCAAAGCCGCGCGCGAAATCATCCAGATCGGCAGGCGTTGCCATCATCACGGCATAGGCAAGCCCGTTGAATTCCAGCGCCACAGGCACTTCGGGCACGAATTGGCGCGAGACGGGGGTTATCGCCCCGTCCCTGCCATATTGCATCAATTCGGTCATTATCTCGCGCCTTCGCGTCAGGCGGCAGTCATTTGCGCCTTCAGCTTTTCGATGGCGGCACGCGCAATCGGGGTCAAGCGCGAGAGGTCATCGGCAAAGATCGCCGCCTTCATGCGCGGATCCCAAAATTTGCCGATATGCTCGGCGGTTTCCGCAACCGCCACCGCCTCGCCCTTGGCGGCGAGGTTGGTGGCGATCTGGTTGGCCATGCGGATGAGCTTGGTATCGTCCATTATTCCGCAGGCTCCATCGCTTCGATGCGGCGGGCGAGGGCCGAGAGGTCGGCATATTCCTCCTGCCATTCGCTCGGCCCGTTGCTGGGCGTTACCTGCACCGCGGTCACCTTGTATTCGGGGCAATTGGTCGCCCAGTCCGAATTGTCGGTAGTAACGACATTGGCCTGCGTCGCAGGGTGGTGGAAAGTGGTGTAGACCACGCCGGGCGCCACGCGGTCAGTCACCAGCACGCGCAGGGTGGTTTCGCCCGCACGGCTGGCGAGCCGCGCGAAATCGCCGGTCTTGAGGCCGCGATTTTCGGCATCGGTCGGGTGGATTTCCAGCACGTCTTCCTGATGCCACACGCTGTTCGCGGTGCGGCGGGTCTGCGCGCCGACATTGTATTGCGAAAGGATGCGGCCCGTGGTCAGCAGCAGCGGGAAGCGCGGGCCGGTGCGTTCGTCGGTGGGGACATATTCGGTCACCACGAATTTGCCCTTGCCGCGCACAAAGCCATCGACGTGCATGATCGGGCTGCCCTTGGGCGCCTTTTCGTTCACCGGCCATTGCAGCGGTTCGCCACTGGTCACGCGTTCCCAGCTCACGCCGGAAAAGGTGGGTGTGAGGCGGGCGATCTCGGCCAGGATCTGGCTTGCATGGGTGTAATTCCAGCCGCAGCCGATGGCATTGGCGAGCAGCTGCGTCACCTGCCAGTCTTCATAGCCGTTGGCGGGTTCCATCACCTTGCGCACCGGCTGGATGCGGCGTTCGGCATTGGTGAAGGTGCCATCCTTCTCCAGGAAGGTTGAGCCCGGCAGGAAGACATGCGCGTAATTCGCGGTTTCGTTCAGGAACAGGTCGTGGACGATCACGCACTCCATCGCCGCCAGGCCGCTGGCGACATGGTGCGTATCGGGGTCGGATTGCAGAATGTCCTCGCCCTGGATGTAGATCGCCTTAAAGCTGCCATCGATCGCGGCATCGAGCATGTTGGGGATGCGCAGGCCGGGTTCGGGATCGAGCTTCACGCCCCAATCCGCTTCGAACAGCGCGCGGGCATCGGCGTTGGAAATGTGGCGGTAGCCCGACAATTCGTGCGGGAAGCTGCCCATGTCGCAGGCGCCTTGCACATTGTTCTGGCCGCGCAAGGGGTTCACGCCCACGCCGCGGCGGCCGATATTGCCGGTGGCCATCGCAAGGTTGGCAATCGCCATCACCGTGCTCGACCCCTGGCTGTGCTCGGTTACGCCAAGACCGTAATAGATCGCGCCATTGCCGCCGGTGGCATAAAGCCGCGCGGCGGCGCGCAGATCGGCGGCGGGCACCTTGGTCACGGCTTCCAGGAATTCGGGGCTGTGCTTTTCGTCGGCAACGAAACGCGCCCAATCCTGAAACTCGTCCCAGTCGCAGCGTTCACGCACAAAGGCTTCGTTGACGAGGCCTTCGGTCACGATCACATGCGCCATCGCGGTCAGCACGGCGACATTGGTGCCGGGCTGCAGCGGCAGGTGATAGGCAGCCTCCACATGCGGCGACCGCACCAGATCGATCCGGCGCGGGTCGATCACGATCAGCTTTGCCCCTTCGCGCAGGCGCTTCTTCATGCGGCTGGCGAAGACGGGATGGCCGTCGGTCGGGTTGGCGCCAATTACGACGATCACGTCGGCATCTTCCACCGAATCGAAATCCTGCGTGCCCGCGCTGGTGCCGAAGGTCTGCGACAGGCCATAGCCGGTGGGCGAATGGCACACGCGTGCGCAGGTATCGACATTGTTCGCGCCAAAACCGGCGCGGATCAGCTTCTGCACCAGGAAGGTTTCTTCGTTGGTGCAGCGGCTGGAGGTGATGCCGCCCAGTGCGCGGGGGCCGTGCTCGGCCTTGATCTTGGTGATCTTGGCAGCGGCAAAGCCGATTGCCTCTTCCCAGCTGACTTCGCGCCAGGGCTGGTCGATGCTCTCGCGGATCATCGGCCTGGTGATGCGATCCTTGTGGTTGGCATAGCCCCAGGCGAAGCGGCCTTTCACGCAGGAATGGCCGTGGTTTGCCTTGCCATCCTTCCACGGCACCATGCGCACCAATTGCTGCCCACGCATTTCGGCACGGAACGAACAGCCAACGCCGCAATAGGCGCAGGTGGTGACCACGGCGCGTTCGGGCTTGCCGATTTCCTTGACGCTCTTTTCCTGCAGCGTCGCGGTGGGGCAGGCCTGCACGCAAGCGCCGCAGCTGACACATTCGGACGAGAGGAAATCGTCCACCGTCTGCCCGGCGGAGATCATGCTGGCAAAGCCGCGCCCGTCCACCGTCAGCGCGAATGTGCCCTGCACCTCGGCGCAGGCGCGCACGCAGCGGCTGCAGACGATGCACTTGGAGGCATCGAAATCGAAATAGGGGTTCGAGGTATCTGTGGCGAGGCCGAGATGGTTTGCACCCGAATAGCCGTAACGCACATCGCGCAGGCCGACATTCGCGGCCTGATCCTGCAATTCGCAATCGTTGTTGGCGCTGCAGGTTAGGCAATCGAGCGGATGATCGGAGATATAGAGCTCCATCACGCCCTTGCGCAGCTTGGCGAGGCGCGGGGTCTGCGTCTGCACCTTCATGCCGGGCGCAACCGGCGTGGTGCAGCTGGCAGGCGTGCCGCGCGCGCCTTCAATCTCGACCAGGCACAAACGGCACGAGCCGAAGGCCTTCACATTGTCGGTGGCGCACAGCTTGGGAATGTCGCCGCCGATTTCCGCAGCGGCACGCATCACCGATGTGCCTGCGGGCACGGTGACTTCGCGTCCGTCTATCGTCAGCGTGACCATTTCGGCCGACTTGCTGGCCGGCGTGCCGAAATCCTTCTGGCGTTCGTAACCCATCACTTGTGCTCCAGCTCGGCTGCCTGAATTGCGGCCAGGTCAGCCGGTGTATTGATATTTGCAGGGGGGGATGCTGCGTTCACCGGGCGCGCTTGTGCGCGGGCGGCAAAGGCGAGCATCGAGCGGCGTCCTTCACTCTGGAGGATAGCCGCGGCAGCTGCTTCAGCTTCAACCAACCAATGACCTATAACCGGCTGCGATGCAAGATAGGCCGAAGGCGGTGTGAGCGCGTCCAGCGTGTCCTGCGGCAATCCGGCATTGTCCACGCCGCAGCTCAGCACGCTGGCAAAGCCATGCTTGCGGGCATGGGCAAGCCCTGCGGCCATCCCGCCCAACGGGCCGAGGCCGGGTTGCGGCCAGTCGGGGATGCACGGCGCAAGCGTCTGCGCCGCTTCGTCATCGCGGCCCGCGATCACCACCTTGTCGCACCATTGCGACAGCGTGGCCACCGCGCGCGCCAGCAGCGTGTCGCCGCCCAGCACGGCAAGCGCCTTGTCGCTGCCAAAGCGGGTGCTTTGCCCGCCTGCCAGAACAAGGCCCATCACACTCATTCGGCAGCGTCCGGCAGGCTGTCGGCCAGATCGGGCGCGAAATCGGCGGGCCAGTGCTTCAGCGCGCTCATCACCGGATAGGGCGTGAAGCCGCCCAGCGCACAGAGCGAGCCGAACTTCATCGTCTCGCACAGATCGGTCAGCAGCTCGACTTCGTCGGCCACGCTGCGGCCCACGGTCTTTTTCGCATTGTGCATTTGCGGGGCCAGCTCCAGCACATCGCGCTGCCTTCCGCCATCGCGGATGCGGTCGATCAGCTCCACCCCGCGCGTCGAACCGATGCGGCAGGGCGTACACTTGCCGCAGCTTTCTGCGGCGCAGAATTCCATCGCAAAGCGCGCCATCGCGCCCATGTCCGCCGTGTCGTCGAACACGGTCACACCGGCATGGCCGATCAGCGCATCGGCTGCGGTATAGGCTTCATAATCAAAGGGAATATCGAACTGGTCCGGGTGGATATAGGCGCCCAGCGGCCCGCCTACCTGCACCGCCTTGACCGGACGGCCCGACGCGGTGCCGCCGCCGATCTCGTTGACGAGGTAATCGAGCGTCACGCCAAACGGCACTTCGAACAGGCCGCCATGCTTGATATTGCCCGCCAGCTGCACCGGCATCGTGCCCTTCGACCGGCCATGTCCGCGAGCGGCATATTCCGCAGCGCCGCCTTCCATCAGGATATGCGGCACGGCGGCGAGCGAGAGCACATTGTTGACCACCGTGGGGCGGCCCATGAAGCCTTCCAGCGCGGGCAGCGGGGGCTTGGCGCGCACTTCGCCGCGCTTGCCTTCCAGGCTGTTGAGTAGCGAGGTTTCCTCGCCGCAGACATAGGCGCCTGCTCCCACGCGCACTTCGCATTGGAACGGGGCGATGATGTCCTTGCACAGGGCGAGCGCGGCATTCAGCTTGCGGATGGCGTCGGGATATTCGCTGCGCACGTAAATATAACCCTGCCGCGCGCCCACGGCGTCGCCGGCAATCGCCATGCCTTCGATCAACGCGAAGGGATCACCTTCCATCGCCATGCGGTCGGCAAAGGTGCCGCTGTCGCCTTCGTCGGCGTTGCACACGATGTATTTTTGCGGGCCGGGTGCAGCAGCCACGGTCTTCCACTTGATGCCGGTGGGGAAACCCGCGCCGCCACGGCCGCGCAGACCGGATTCGAGCACTTCGGCAAGGATCTGCTCGCTGCCGATTTGTCGGGCGCGTGCCAGCCCGCTCCAGCCGCCGCTGGCCGCATAGTCCTCAAGGCTCAAGGGGCGCGTCTTTCCCGCGCGCGCAAAGGTCAGCCGCGTTTGCGCGGCGATGAAGGGATGCTGTTCGATCACGCCGATCGCCTTGTCGCTGGTGCCTGCGAGAATGGCATCGACATCGGCCAAGGTCGCCGGTCCGAAGCCTTTCCCGTCAATCTCCACCAGCGGTTCGAGCCAGTGCATCCCCCAGCTGGAGGTGCGCTGCACCTCACAGCCCTTGGCGGCAAAAGCCGCGGCCAGCTTGTCCGCCCCGCCCGCGCGGGCCAGCGCATCGTCAGAGATACGAACAATCGTCATGCGTTTTCCACCAGTTCGGCCACGGCCGCCGCATCCAGCCGGATATGCAGGTCATCCTTGACCCGCGCGGCAGGCCCGGCGCTGCACAGGCCCAGGCAATAGACGGTGTGGATCGCCACCCGCTCGCCCGCCGCCTGCTTGGCCGCATCAATAATCGCTTCGACGCCGCGCGCCTTGCACGCTTCGGCACGGCAGATCTGCACCACGGGGCGCGGATCGGCGGTGGGCGTAAAATCGTGATAGAAGCTCACCACACCGTGCACTTCGGCGCGCGTCAGGTTCAGCGCCTTGGCGATTACCGCTTCCGCTTCGACATCGACGCAGCCGAATTCGTGCTGAACATCGTGCAGGATGGGCAGCAGCGGCCCTTCCTTGGCGGCGTGGCTGGCGATGATTTCGCCGATTTTCTGTTCCTTGCTGGGCATGGTCTTTCTCAGGCTTTCAGCCGCTGGGCGTGCCAGG
Source organism: Alteraurantiacibacter lauratis (assembly GCF_037154155.1). Taxonomy (NCBI): domain Bacteria; kingdom Pseudomonadati; phylum Pseudomonadota; class Alphaproteobacteria; order Sphingomonadales; family Erythrobacteraceae; genus Alteraurantiacibacter; species Alteraurantiacibacter lauratis. The sequence goes on along the minus strand of NZ_JBANRN010000003.1, from coordinate 97,628 downwards.
CGATATGCTCGGCCATGAAGGTCGAGATGAAGAAATAGGAATGGTCGTAACCGTCCTGCATCCGGATGGTGGCTTGCATCCCGGCGGCGGCAACCGCCTCTTGCAGCAGGTGCGTTTTCAGCTGTTCGGCAAGGAAATTGTCCGCTGTTCCCTGATCGACCAGCAGATCGGGCAGGCGCGCACCGTCCGCGATCAGCGCGCAGGCATCGTATTCGCGCCATGCCGCCTTGTCCGCGCCGATATAGCCCGTCAGTGCCTTTTCGCCCCACGGGCAGTTCAGGGGCGAAACAATCGGCGCAAAGGCCGAGACCGAGCGGAAGGCTGGCGGATTGCGCAAAGCAATGGTCAGCGCGCCGTGGCCGCCCATTGAATGGCCGGTGATCCCCTGCCGCTCCGTATCCGCCATGGGGAAATTGGCCGCGATCAGCGTGGGCAATTCCTCTTCGACATAGGCGCGCATCCGGAAATTCGCCGCCCACGGTTCCTGCGTCGCATTGACATAGAAGCCGGCGCCCTTGCCGAAATCATAGCCTTCGTCATCGGGCACATCGTCGCCGCGCGGAGAGGTATCCGGGCAGACGAAGATCACGCCATGCTTGGCGCAGGCAGCGCGGTATTCGCCTTTCTCCATGACATTGGCATGGGTGCAGGTGAGGCCCGAAAGATAGGTCAGCACCGGCAGCTTTGCGCCCGGTTCATGATCGGGCACGAAGACCGCAAAGGTCATCGGCGTGCCGGTGGCGGCACTGGTGTGCGTGTAGACGCCCTGCGTGCCGCCATGGCTGCGATGTGTGCTGACCCTTTCGAGTGTCATCAACCCGTCCTCAGGCCATCCAGTGCAGCGCGCACAGCTTGTGGCCGGTCGGATCGCGCAGATAGGCGAGATACAGCGTGCGGTCGCCAAAGGGGCGCGGGCCGGGCGGGTCTTCGCACGGCGTGCCGCCAGCCGCCGCCCCTGCTGCGTGCCACGCATCGCACTCAGCCGGGTTTTCCATCAGGAAGCCGATCGTGTTGCCATTGGCGACGGTTGCAGGCTCGCCGTTGATGGGCTTGGTCACGACGAAGATCCCATCCTTGTGGATGTAGGTTACGCGGCCCTTGGCTTCGTCCAGCATTCCCGGCTTGCCGCCCACCGCGGTGAACACGGCGTCATAGAACGCCTTGGATGCGGCGAGATCGTTGGTGCCCACCATGTTGTGCGAATACATCGGTTCAACCTTCCACATTCATGGTGAAGCAGCACAGCTTGTTGCCCACCGGATCGCGCAGGTATGCGCCGTACATCGGCTGGCCGTAATCGCGCCGGCCGGGGGCACCTTCGCAAGTTCCGCCATTGGCAAGGCCCGCCGCGTGCCAGGCATTGACCGTGGCGATATCAGGAGCGCCGAAACCGATCGTGCCGCCATTGGCGGGCGTTGCCGCCTCGCCGTTGCGCGGGCGGCCCACGGCAAACATGCCCGTGCCCGGTTCGCCGTAAAAGGCACGGTCTTCCATCTTCTGCGACGGCACATCCAGCGTGGCAAAGATGGCATCGTAAAAGGCGATGGAGGCGGCGGGATCATCCGCCCCCACCATCACATGCGTGAAGTACAGTCCCACCTGTTATTCCTTCGGTCCGACATTGGCGGTGAAGGCGCAGATCTTGTGGCCGTCGGGATCGCGCAGATAAGCGCCGTACATATTGCCGGGGCTTTGCGCGCGGAAGCCGGGTTCGCCCGCATCGGTGCCGCCATTGGCGAGGCCGGCCGCGTGCCAGGCATCGACCTCGGCATAAGACTTCGCCTTGAAGCCCAGCGTGAAGCCGTTCATGCACGTGGCCGCTTCGCCATTGGCGGGCTTGGCCACGATGAAGCTGCCGCTTTCGCTGGGATAGACGGTGCCGTGCGGCAGCGGATGGCCGCCATAGCCCAGTACGCCCATGGTCGCGTCATAGAACTTGCGCGCCGCGTCGATATCGTTGGTGCCCACGAAAATGTGATTGAACATGCGCTTGGCCTCTCTCCTGAGGCGAATCCCGCAACGGGCTTCGCTCACCTTAGGTTATCACATAGCCGAAAACTTCGGTCTTGTGAAATGTTGAAATGCGGGCCGCAGCCTGCCTTCGCCGCGCCCCGGTGGGCAGCGGCTATACCCGTGCAGCGGCCGGAAACAGCTGGACCTTAGAACACCACCACGCTGCGGATCGACTTGCCCGCATGCATCAGGTCGAAGGCGGTGTTGATCTCCTCCAGCCCCATCACATGCGTGATCATCGGGTCGATCTCGATCTTGCCGGCCATGTACATGTCGACAATCTTGGGCACATCGGTGCGCCCCTTGGCGCCGCCGAACGCGGTGCCGCGCCAGTTGCGACCCGTGACGAGCTGGAAGGGGCGGGTGGCAATTTCCTTGCCCGCTTCGGCAACGCCAATGATGATGCTGGTACCCCAGCCGCGGTGGCAGGCTTCGAGAGCCATGCGCATCACTTCGGTATTGCCGGTGGCATCGAAGGTGTAGTCGGCGCCGCCATCGGTCATCTCGACCACCTTGGCGACCACTTCCTCGCGGCTCATGCCCTTGGACATCAGGAATTCGGTCATGCCGAAACGCTTGCCCCATTCCTCGCGGTCCGGGTTGATATCGACGCCGATGATCTTGTTCGCGCCCGCCAGCCGCGCGCCCTGAATGACATTGAGGCCGATCCCGCCGAGGCCGAACACCACCACATTGTCGCCTACCTGCACCTTGGCGGTATTGATCACCGCGCCCACGCCCGTGGTGACGCCACAGCCGATATAACAGCTGGTCTTGAACGGCGCGTCTTCGCGGATCTTGGCAACCGCGATTTCGGGCAGCACGGTGAAATTCGAGAAGGTCGAGCATCCCATGTAATGGAAGATCGGCTGGCCCTTGTAGCTAAACCGCGTGGTGCCATCGGGCATCAGGCCCTTGCCCTGCGTGGCGCGGATTGCGGTGCACAGATTGGTCTTGCCCGAAAGGCAGGATTTGCACTGGCGGCATTCCGGCGTGTAGAGCGGGATCACATGGTCACCGGGCTTCACGCTGGTTACGCCCGGCCCAACCTCGCGCACGATGCCTGCGCCTTCATGGCCCAGCACGCTGGGGAAGATGCCTTCGCTGTCAAATCCGTCCAGCGTGTAGGCATCAGTGTGGCAGATGCCGGTGGCCATGATTTCCACCAGCACTTCGCCCGCCTTCGGGCCTTCCAGATCAAGCTCGACGATTTCCAGCGGCTTCTTGGCTTCGAAAGCGACGGCGGCGCGGGTCTTCATGGGTGTTCTCTCCGAAAATGGGCAATCATCAGGCGGCGGGGCCGGGCCGGATTGGCTCCGGCCCCGTGCGCATCATTTCAAGCAGCAGGCATCAGGCAGCCTTCAGCGCGCGGGCGGCCGCTTCCTCTTCGGCCATCAGCGCATCGCCTTCGTCATCGGGCAGGAACCACAGCATCAGCGCGCCGAGCACCGAACCCGAACACATGATGAGCGATACCGCCAGCAGTTCCGAATCGCCCAGCCAGGTGAACAGGAAGCCCGCGATGATGGGTGAACCTGCCGCACCCAGACGACCCACGCCCAGCACAAAGCCGGTGCCGGTGGCCCGTGCATAGGCCGGGAAGCCGCGCGCGAATGCCGCATAATAGCCTACGATCGCCGCGTTCAGGAAGAACATGGTGAAGAAGGCCGCGATGCGCCAGGTCCACAAGGTATCATGGCCCAGGCCAAACCACGCCACCGCTGCCACGCCCAGCAGCGCGGCACCGATCGTCGGGCCCTTGATGCCGAATTGCTTCATTGCAAAGCCGAACAGGAAACCGCCAAGCGCGCCGCCAATATTGGCATAGGTCAGGCTGCTCGCCGCGTCCGGCTGGCTGAAGCCGGCGCCCGCCACGATGGTGGGGGCGAACTTCAGGATGTAATAGAAGGTCAGCGTGTGGAACATGTAGCCAAAGGCCAGCAGCAGGGTGATCTTGCGCAGCTTGGGCTTGGACAGAATGTCCGTGACCTTGGGCTTGGGGCCGGTATTCTCGATTACCGGCAGAGCATCGATCGCGTCCTTGCCATAGGCACGCAAGGACTTGTTGAGCTTTTCCAGCGCGCCAGCGGGCCGGCGCGAGGCATAGAAGGCCGGCGTTTCGGGCACCAGCAGCAGCACCAGCGGGATCATCGCCGCGGTCACCACCGCGCCGAACAGGAACACCGCGCGCCAGTCATATTCCACAAGCAGCCAGCCCTGCGCGGCAAAGCCCCCGATCACGCCGCCCAGCGGGTAGCCGATCACGTAGAGCGCCATCGAAATGGAGCGGCCCGACTTGCTGGTCGTTTCCGCCACCACCGCGTTGGTGGCCGCCAGCATCCCGCCAATCCCCAGGCCGGTGATGAAGCGCCAGATGGTGATTTCCACGATCGTGTTGGAATCATGGGCAAACCACATGCCGATCGCCATGACGACAAGGCAGATCAGCATGGTGCTCTTGCGGCCGAAATTGTCCGCCATGCCGCCCAGAATGACCGATCCGAAGCCCATGCCCACCAGTTCGGCCGACAGCATGATGCCCAGCGCATCGCGTTCCACGCCCCAGTCTGCGGCAATGCCGGGCGCGGCAAAGGCGCTCGACAGGACGTCGAACCCGTCCAGTGCGTTCAGCAGCACCATCAGGGCCACGACAATGATCTGCCGCATGCCCATGGGGGTATCGTTCATGACGGCGACGGGATTTCCACCGCCCGATGCTCCGGCCATTGTTAAGATCCTCTCTCCAAGCTCTTGCCGCCTTCATTCGTGGATTCGCGACAGCATTTCCACCAATTTCTTGACTTCGTCCGGCGTGAAGCGGCTTTTCAGCCATGTTTCGTGGCTTTCAATGCACGCCTTTGCCTCCACCAGCGCGGCGTCTCCCGCCGCTGTCAGGTGCAGCGCCTGCATCCGGCCGTCGCGGTCGGACCGCTCGCGCCGCAGATAGCCGCGTTCCTGCATCCGGTTAACGATGGTCATGGTGGTGGCGCGGTCCATCCGCAGGCGGTTGCCGACTTCGATCTGCGCAATGCCGGGATGATCACCGACCAGCCACAGCAGGCTGACTTGCTTCTGCGTCAGCCCCAGATGCGAGAAGGTTTCGGTGAAATGGCGGTAGACCGCGCCGTGCGCCAGGCGGATGTGGAAGCCCACAATGCCTTCCAGCGCCCCCAGTTCGGCCCCGGCGGCATTGCCTGCTGCATCGTTGTTTTTGTCCGCCGTCAATGCAGGCTGATCCAAGCCGGTGTCCCCATCCCGAAAAGTGCGAAAACCCCACCCCAAAGCCGGTATCCGGCCACGGGGGATTATCTTGCCTATTCGTTAGTAAAGCATACAATCTGGCGCAAGGAGAGGACGAAACCCATGGTGCATTTTCCCGATACCCCCAATTTCACCGGATTTAACACCCCCAGCCGGATCGAGGCGGACATTACCGATCTGGAGCATCAGGGCGAAATTCCGCGCGAATTGAACGGGGCATTCTTCCGCGTGCAGCCCGATCCGCAATTCCCGCCCATGCTGGGGGACGACATCAGCTTCAACGGCGACGGGATGATCACCCGCTTCCATTTCCACGACGGGCAATGCGATTTCCGCCAGCGCTGGGCCAAGACCGACAAATGGAAGGCCGAACGTGCCGCCGGGCGCAGCCTGTTCGGCATGTACCGCAACCCGCTGACCGATGACCCGTCGGTGAAAGGCATGATTCGTTCCACTGCCAACACCAATGCCTGGATCTATGCCGGCAAATTGTGGGCGATGAAGGAGGACAGTCCCGCGCTCATCATGGATCCGGTGACCATGGAGACCGAGGCGTTCGAGACGTGGGAAGGCGCGATGAGAAGCCAGACCTTCACCGCCCATCCCAAGATCGATCCGGTCACCGGCAACATGGTCGCCATCGGCTACGCCGCCAGCGGATTGTGCACCGATGATGTTGCGCTGATGGAAGTGAGCCCCGAAGGCAAGCTGGTGCGAGAAGTGTGGTTCAAGGTGCCCTATTATTGCATGATGCACGATTTTGCGATCACGCAGGATTACCTCGTGCTGCATATCGTGCCTTCCATCGGCAGCTGGGAACGGCTGGAGCAGAGAAAGCCGCATTTTGGTTTTGATACCACGCTGCCAGTCTATTTGGGAATCATTCCGCGCCGCGACGATCTGAAGCAGGAGGACATCCGCTGGTTCAAGCGCGGCAATTGCTTTGCCAGCCATACGGTCAACGCCTGGCAGGACGGTAGCAAGGTGCATTTCATCGTGCCCGAAGCGAAGAACAACATGTTCCCCTTCTTCCCCGATGTGCACGGCGCGCCTTTCAACGGGGCCGAAGCGATGAGCAAGCTGACGCGCTGGACCGTGGATATGGCGAGCAACGGGGAGGAGTTCGACGAGATCGTGCAGCTGACCGAAACCGCCAGCGAGTTTCCGCGCATCGACGACCGCTTCACCGGTGTGAAGAACCGCTACACCTGGGGGCTGGAAATGGACATGCGCCGCCCGTGCGAATTGAAGGGCGGCAGCGCGGGCGGTTTCCTGATGAACTGCCTGTTCCTGAAGGATCTGGAAAACGGGGCGGAACAGCACTGGTGGTGCGGGCCGGTGTCCAGCCTGCAGGAACCCTGTTTCGTGCCGCGATCCAAGGACGCGCCCGAAGGCGACGGCTGGATCTTGATGCTGTGCAACCGGCTGGAGGAGAAGCGCACCGACCTCCTCGTGTTCGACGCGCTCGACATCGAGAAAGGGCCAGTCGCCACGATCAACATCCCCATCCGCCTGCGTTTTGGCCTGCACGGGAATTTTGCCAGGGCCGAGGATATCGGGCTGGATGCCAAAGTGGCGGAACCGGCCTGAGGCAGCGGGTCAGGGCTTGATTTCCGTTCTCCCCTGGGCAAGCTTGTCCGGGGGAGAGAACTGCCATGAAAGCCGTATTGTCCGCCGCGGCCGCAGCGCTGCTGATGAGCATCGCCGCCTGTTCGCAGGGGCAGGCGCCTGCTGCGCCTGAAACTGCGCCGCCTTTTTCGCAGGCCGAAATCGACGGCAGCCTTGCGCCATCTGCCGCCACGGTGGCAATGCGCTGGGAATGGCTTAACCCGGCGATCAATGCTTTCACCTTCCGCAACACCCATCAGGTCTTTGCCTATCGCAGTGTGGCGGCCCCTGAAACGCCGCGCGATCTGCCGCGGGGCGATCCGCTGGCCATGCCTGCTGCCGCGCTGCAAGGGCGGCAGGTCGATTATGCGACATGGGCCGATGCCACCTTCACCAACGCCTTTCTTGTGCTGAAGGATGGCAGGATCGTGTTCGAGGATTACCGCAACCGGATGCGCGCGGAAACGCCGCACATCGGCTTTTCGATGACCAAGACGATCACCGCCATGCTGGTCGGGCAGGCGCTGGAACGCGGCGAGATTGCGAGCCTCGATGATCCAGTGCGCACCTATGTCCCTGCGCTGGCCGACGGAGCCTATGGAGCAGCGACGATCCGCAACCTGCTCGAAATGCGCAGCGGCGCCGATATTGAGGAGCGTTATGATTTCGGCGAAAATCCCAGCCTTGCCGCGCAGATTCATGAGGCGGCGATTGTGCGCAACCAGCGCCGCTTTGCCGATTTTGCGGTCGGCATCCCGGCGCGCGGCGAACCCGGCACGGCCTTCAATTACGCCACGCTCGACACGGCCGTGCTGGGCTGGGTTCTGGAGGAAGCGACAGGCGAGAAGCTGGAAGACCTGATGGAGTCGCGCATCTGGCAACCGCTGGGCGCGGAATTTGGCGGACATTTCCTGGCCGATGGCCCGGTTGGGGAAGGCCGCGCGCTCAACGGCATGGGCTTTAACGCGTCGCTGCGCGATTGGGCGCGGTTGGGCCAACTGATGCTCGAAAACGGGCTGGCCGGCGCGGTGCGTGTGCTGCCCGAAGGCTGGGTGGCGCAGATGACCGCGATGAAGCCAACCGGCCAGGCGATGCCTGGTTACGGCTTGCAGACATGGCAGGTCGATAGTGAACCGGGCGCCTATGCCGCGGTTGGGCTGGCGGGGCAGTTTATCTATGTCCACCCGGCCAGCCGCACGGTGATCGTGAAGCTGAGCTATCACCCGCCGGTGGAGCCCGCATGGCTGGTGCCGGACGAACTCGCCTACTTTGCCGCGATCGCCAAGAATTGAGCCCGATTGCCATGATCAAGCCTGAACTTGAATTCGTGTACGAAGCGAGCGGTGAACTGGAGCCGCCGCGTGAAATCGGCCCCGTGGTCGATGGCACGCGGCGGATCATCCCGATCAAACCCGGCGGTTACGTGAAAGGCCCGCGCATTTCGGGGCGGCTGATGGGCAACAGCGCGGACTGGCAATTGACCCGGCCCGACGGGGTGACCGTCGCCGATGCCATTTACGCCATCGAAACCGATGACGGCGCGCTGATCCAGATCCGCAACAAGGGGCTGCGCCACGGCCCGGCCGAAGTTATGGATCGTCTGCGCCGGGGCGAGGATGTCGATCCGGCCGAATACTACTTCCGCACCGTGCCCGAATTCATCGCGCCCACCGGCCCGTATGATTGGCTCAATCGCTCGATCTTCATCTGTTCGGGCGCGCGCTATGCCAGTTCGATCAAGCTGTGGGTGTGGCGGGTGCTTTAGAGCCGGGTTGCGATGCGTGGGAGCCATCGCCATTCTCGTGCATTGATAGGAAAACCACGGGAGCCTTGTTCATGCTTCTAAAGACTGTCGCCGCCCTTACCGCCACCCCGCTGCTGCTGGGATCGCTGGCCGCCTGCGCCACTTATGGAGAGGCCGGCACGGCCCAGCGCGCCGCTGCGCCCTTGTTCCTGGCCGATGGCACCCCGGCCGGCCTTGCGACCGTTACCGCCACCACCAACGGCCTGCGGCTTGATCTCGAAGTCGTTGGCCTGACGCCCGGACCGCATGGGGTGCATGTGCATACCACCGGCGCTTGCACCCCGACCTTTGCCGCGGCGGGCGGGCATTGGAACCCCGGAGGCCACACGCACGGCCTCAACAGCCCGTCGGGCCAGCACGCCGGCGATATGCCCAATGTCGAGGTGGGCGCCAACGGGCGGGGCAGTTTGTCGTATATGCTCGGCGGCGGCGCGACGTTCGAAGGACTGTTCGATGCGGATGGGTCCGCCTTCATCGTCCATGCCGGGCCGGATGACCAGATGACCGATCCCGCCGGGAACAGCGGAGACCGGATCGCCTGCGGTATTTTCGTGTCGCGTTAAACTGGCCTTGGCCTAGCTGCGCGGCCCCTTCGAGAAGGGCTTTTTGCCGCCCTTCTTGAACAGGGCGGGGCCACCTGCTGTCTTGCCGGGAAAGGATTTGCCCCCCTTGCGGTGGGGCTTGGCTGCGACGCGCGGGCCGGGACGGTATTCGCCGCGCGGTGCATTGTCATTGCCTTCGCGCGACCCGTGCCGCCGGTTCTGCCGTGCCATTTCGCGCGGTGCTCCGGCGCTGCGTTCGATAAGCAGAGATTCCTCGCCCGCCTCGCGTTCCTGCTCGCCCGTGCGGCGGGCGGCGTCGGCGAACTTGTCGGCGATGGCGCGCGGGATCTGCACAAAACTCTCCTGCGCCCCAATGCGGATCGCGCCGATTTCGTTGCGCGAGACATGGCCCCGGCGGCACAGCACCGGCAGGATCCATTTGGGATCGGCACCATGGCTGCGCCCGATGTCGAGGCGGAACCAGACCGTGTCCTCAAAACCCGGTCGGTGACGTTCGGCCTGCGCGGCGCGCTGCGCGTCGGGCGTGCCCGCGGTCAGCTCTTCAGGCTGCGGCATGGCGGCGCGGTGCGCATGAACCAGCAGCGCGGCGATTTCCTCCGCGCTTTTCTGTTCGAGGAGTTCGAGGCCCAGCTTGCGGTCTTCCTCGTCGAGTTCCACCGGCTCCATCAGTTTGAGCAGCAGGCGTTGGCGGTCGGCGGCGCGGATCATCTGCGCGGTGGGCGCTTCCACCCATTCGGCGTTGATCTTCGCCCCGCGCAGCATCGATTCCACCCGGCGGCGGCGCGGATAGGGCACGATCAGCACGGCGGTGCCTTTCTTGCCTGCGCGGCCCGTGCGGCCTGAACGGTGCTGCAAAGCCTCCGCATCGCGCGGGATTTCGACATGGATCACAAGGCTGACGCCGGGCAGGTCGATGCCGCGTGCGGCGACATCGGTTGCCACGCACACCCGCGCCCGCTTGTCGCGCAGCGCCTGCATCGCGGTGTTGCGTTCGGATTGCGAATGTTCACCCGACAGCGCCACCACGGCAAAGCCGCGCTCCTGCAAGATGGCCGAGAGGTGCCGCACCTTTTCGCGCGTGGCGCAGAACAGAATGGCGGTTTCCGCCTCGTGATAGCGCAGCAGATTGACCACCGCGTTTTCCACTTCGGGCGGGGCCACGGTAATCGCCTGATAGGCGATGTCGCCATGCCCCCGGTCCTGCTCGACGGTGGAAATGCGCAAGGCATCGTTCTGATAGCGTGTTGCCAAGGCCACGATCGGGCGCGGCAGCGTGGCGGAAAACAGCAGCGTGCGGCGGCCTTCGGGCGCGGCGTCGAGGATCGCCTCCAGCTCCTCACGGAAACCCATGTCGAGCATTTCGTCCGCTTCATCGAGCACGGCAGCACGAAGGCCCGTCAGGTTCAGTGCGCCGCGTTCCAGATGGTCGCGCAGGCGTCCGGGCGTGCCGACCACGATCTGCGCGCCGCCCGCCAGATTGCGGCGTTCCTTGCTGGCGTCCATCCCGCCAACGCAGGTCGCAATGCGCGCGCCCGCGCCCTGATACAGCCAGCCCAGTTCGCGCGCGACCTGCAGTGCCAGTTCACGCGTGGGGGCAATGACAAGCGCGAGCGGCCCGGAATTGCGCGGCACTTGCGCATCGGCATCGAGCAGGTTTTCGGCAAGCGCGAGGCCAAAGGCGACCGTCTTGCCCGAACCCGTCTGCGCGGACACGAGCAGGTCGCGGCCTGCGGCTTCGGGTTGCACGACGGCGGACTGGACTTCGGTCAGATTGGCATAGCCGCGTGCGGCAAGCGCCGTGGCAAGCGGCGCGGGCAGGTGGTCAAAAGGCATAAGGGAGGTAGACTTTCCGGGGGTAACCAAGCGAGGCTGGCTTTCCGAATCCCATGATGCGGAGCCGCCTTGTTGCATCCCCCTTACACGCAAAATGCCCGCTTGGCTAATCGTGCGCCGGTTTGCCTTCAGGCGATGCGGATGTCGAGCAGGCTTGGCCCTGTTTGCGCAAAGCTCCACGCCAGCGCGTCGTCGAGTTCCTCCACGCGGGAAACGCTGCGCGCGGGCACGCCTTGCCCCTCGGCCAGCTTGGCAAAATCGAGGCCACCCAGATCGCAGCCCGGCACATGGTTCATGCCAAATTCGCCCGAAAAGCCGGTCAACGCGGCATAGGCCGAATTGTTGAGGATGCAGAAGCTGGCATTCGCACGCTCCTGAAAGGCGCTGAAAAGCCCCTGAATGGTGTACATGGCGCTGCCATCGCCCAGAATGGCGATCACCTTGTCATCCTGCGCCATCGCCACGCCTATTGCCGCAGGCAGCGAATAGCCCAGCCCCCCGCTGGCGCAGGTGTAGAACCCACCCTTGCGCCGGATGGGTAGCGTGTCATGCTCCGGCCCGCGCGCGGTGGGGGCTTCCTCCACGATCACCGCATTTTCAGGGCGCAGCGCGGCAATGCGTTTGAGGACATAAGCAGCCTTCATCTCCGGCGCGGGGTCGATCAGCTGGTGGCTGGTGCCGGTAAAGGCGCGGGCGGGAAGCAGATCGGCCAATTGCCGAAGACCTGCCGCCGGATTGCCCAGCACGCCGAAACTGCCCGCTGTGCCTCCCGGCAGGTTGGACAGATGCGCGGGGTCTTCGGACAGCGCGGCCAGCGCGGCACCTTCGGGCCAATGCGGGCCGTGCCCTTCCACGTGATAGGTGAAGACCGGCGCGCCCACCACCAGCAGCGCATCATAAGGGGCAAGCGCCGAATTGATCTTGTCGCGCCATGCGGCGAGAAAACCGGCGAATTGCGGATGGTCTTCGGGAAATGTCTCCCGCGCGGCATAGGGCGCGGCCCAGACCGGCAGCCCTGCCTTTTCGGCCAACGCTATCGCGGCGTCCCAGCCGTCAGGGTTGTTTGCAAGGCCGGTGCCGATGATGAGCGCGGGGTTTTTTGCATCCGCCAGCATCCCGGCGATCCGCTGCACCCCGGCGGGGTCGGGCAGGGTGGCAAGCGAGAGGTCGGGCAGCAGCGGCAAGGCGCATTCGCGCTCCCAATCGTCCACCGGGATCGAGACGAAGACCGGCCCCATCGGCGGCGTCAGCGCGACGGCAAAAGCACGGGCAAGCGCCAGCGGCACATCCTCTGCCCGTGCCGGTTCGATGGAATATTTCACGAAGGGCCGGGGAAACTCGCTTGGCCGCTCCGCCCCCAGGAACGGGTCATGCGGCAGGATGCTGCGCGCCTGCTGGCCTGCCGTTACCACGATGGGCGTGTTGTTCCGATAAGCGGTGAACAGATTGCCAAGGCTGTGCCCGGTGCCCGCGCTGGAATGCAGGTTCACCAGCGCAGGCTTGCCGCTGGCGCGGGCATAGCCATCGGCCATGCCCATCACCACCGCCTCGTTCAGGCCCATGACATAGGGGAAGGGCAGCCCTTTCAGCATCGGCAGTTCGGTGCTGCCCGGATTGCCGAACAGCCGGTCCACCCCGTAATGGGCGAACACCGCGAAGGATGCGTCCCGAACCGTCACCATGGCCTACACCGCCTCCCCGCCGGCGCGGGCGCGGTCGAGTATGCTTGCCTCGTCCCGCTTGTAGCGCGCCAGCACGATCAGCAGCGACAGCACGAGGAAGGGCACCACCGCGTTGATCGAGATGATCGCCTGGCTCAGCACCCCGCCGTTCTGGTCGGCCACGATGCCCACTGCATAGGGGCCAATGCCAAGGCCCAGCAGCGTCTGGATGATCATGTAGGTGGAGAAGGTGATCCCCCGCATCCGCGGCAGCACCAGCCCCAGCATCAACGCATAGGCAGGCGGCAGCCACAATGTCAGGATCAGGCTGTAGACGCTGAAGCGCAGGTAAAAATCGGTCACATTCTCCGCGCTATAGGCCCAGATGCCGAAGAAGGGCGAAATGCCAAGGCTGAGCAGCATCAGCCACACCATGCCCTTGCCGCCCATCCGCGCGTTGAGGAAATCGGCGAGCGGCCCCGCCACCAGCGGCCCGATGATACCCAGCGCCGCCGCCAGCAGGCCGAATTGCGCGCCCGCTTGCGCCGGGGTCAGTCCGAACTGCGTGATCAGCATGGTGGGGGTGAAGGCCATCACGCCGTAATTGATCGCGGTCTGCAATCCGCCCGCAATCATCAGCAGGATGAGCGAGGGGGACAGGATGACGTTATAGGCGGGCTTGTCGGTCAGCTTGAAGCTCTGGAACAGGTTCAGCACGACGAAGGCACCGAAGGCGGCCACGCCCCATTGCATCCAGTGCGGGTCAATCTCCGCGCCCCAGATTTGCAAGGCGGGACGGGGCGAGAAACCCTGCGCCAGATGCACCAGCAGTGTGGCCACGCCAAGGATGATGGCAAGGCCGGCCAGATTGATCGCCCATTGCCGCGCGCCCGCCTTGCGGTGCCAGAGATAGAACCAGTTGGTGCCCGGAACCACCGATCCCAGCACATTGGCGCTGGCCTTGAACGGCGCAGGATCCTTGGGCGCGATGATACCGTCCATCCCGCCGCGCACGGGTTCTCTCAGGCGGTAGATGAGGTAGGCCAGCGGAAAGCCGGGAAGCGCCGAGACCAGGAAGGCGAACTGCCAGCCGGAAAAGCCGAAGGATGGCGCACCTGCCGCCACACGCATATCCCACCACTGGCTGACCATGCCGCCCACCGCCATCGACAGGCCAAGGCCGATGGCAAGGCCGATGCCGAGGCCCGCCATGCCCACGCCGCGGCGGCTTTTGGGCAGCGCGTCAAAGATGATCGAATTGGCGGCAGGCTGCGTTGCGCCTTCGCCAATCCCCACGCCAAGGCGGCTGATCGCCAGCAGCGCAAAGCCCGTGGCAAAGGCGGATAGTCCGGCAAAGAACGACCATACGGCGAGGCAGATCGCAAGCAGCCGAGTGCGGATCCAGCCGTCCACCAGCCGCCCCAGAGGCAGCGAGAACAGCGCATAGAACAGCGCGAACACCGTGCCGTAGAGCAGGCCGATCTCGGCATTGCCGATGCCCACATCCTCGCGAATGTCATTGGCCAGGATCGACAGGATCTGCCGGTCGAGCAGGCTCATCGCTTGGGCAGCGGAAACCAGCGTCAGCGCATACCAGCCATAGGGGCTGATCTTGCTGCTGGCTTTTTCAGGGGCCGGGGCTTGCGGGGGCGCGGCTTCGCTTGCCATCTTATTTGCCCAGCGCCTTGGCAATCGTTGCCGCAATCGGCGTGGTGGGGCGGCCGGTCAGGCGGCTGAGCGTGCGGCTGTTGTTCTCCAGCGCGCCCAAAGATGTGGCGAAGGCCGAATTGGCAATGACCGGCGCATAGGCCTCCGGGATGCCCACGGCGAGCAGCGAGGCGGCGTAATCGGCCTCGCTCATGTTCTCATACCGCACGGGCTTGCCTGCAATGCGGCTCACTTCGGCGGCGAATTCGGCCATCGTCCAGCTGTCATCGCCAGCCAGATCGTAGATGTCGCCGCCCTTGCCCGTGGTCAGGATCACCGCAAGCCCTGCGGCCAGATCGGCACGGCTGGCGGAGGAAATGCGCCCCTCCCCCTGCGCGCCGGTAATCAGGCCGAATTCCACCTGCGCGGGCAGGGCGCCGATATAATTCTCATTATACCAGCCCATGCGCGCCAGATCGTAAGTGAGGCCGCTCGCCGCCAGGCTTTCCTCACTCGCCTTGTGTTCCGCGCCCAGCCGGATCGGCGTATCGGGCGCATTCAAGATCGAGGTGTAGAGGATATAGGACACGCCCGCCGACTTGGCCGCGTCGATCACGGCGGCGTGCTGGCGCGGGCGCTGGCCCAGCGCGCTGCCCGAAATCAGCAGCAGCCGATCAACCCCTGCCAGCTGGCCCGCCAGATCTTCGGGCTTGTCGTAATCCATCGCGCGCACGGTGACGCCCTTGGCCGCGTAATCCGCCAGTTTCGAAACATCGCGCCCAAAGGCCACGATGGAACCTGCGTCCACCTTGGTCAAAAGCTCGTCGAGCACGAACTTGCCCAGCTGGCCGCTGGCACCGGTTACGCCAAAGGTTGTCATATCAATCCTCTCCCCAGGATGTGTGCGCGCACGAAAATGCGCGAATTTTTACAACTTGAACAGCGTTTCCGCATTGGTCTGGAAGAACTTGCGCTTCTGCGCGTCGCTCATGTCCATTGTGTCGAGCAGGCGCACTTCGTCGGGTACATATTGATAGGGGTAATCCATCGCATACATCACCCGGTCTTCGCCCATCACATCCATCATCAGGCGGATGCTGGCGGGGCTGGGCAGGCCACTGGTGGTGCCCCACAGATTGTTGCGCAGGTAATAGTGCAGCGGGTGCTGGAGCGGCTTCAGGCGCGGATAGCGGTTCGACCGCACGCCTGCATTGAACATGTAATTCAGCCGGTCGATCCAGAAGGGCAGCCCTTCGCAGCCATGGCCCAGCGCCAGTTGCAGGCTGGGGTAGCGGTCGAACACGCCCGTCGTCAGCAGGCGCATGGCGTGGTAACTGGTTTCCACCGCAAAGCCGAACACCGCGCCTTCGAGGCCTGCTTCCACCATGCCGCCGATCATGTTGTCGGGCGGGCCTTGCGGGTGGATGTAGAGCGGGATGTCCATATCTGCGCAGGCGCGCAGGATCGGGTCGAACTGTTCCTCGTCCAGATAATGCCCGTGCGTGTGGCTGTTCACCTGCACCCCGGCAAAGCCCAGCTCCTCCTTGCCGCGCCGCAGTTCCTCCGCCGACCATGCGGGGTCCTGCGGGCAGATTGCGGTCATCCCCACGAAGCGGTCGGGATAGGCTTCGCAGGCGGCCTTGAGTTGGTCGTTGGCGCGGCGGGCAATGCCCTTCGCCTCCTCCACATCATGCAGCGATTGCACGCCGGGGCTGGTCAGCGCCAGCACCGCCTTGTCGATGCCTGCATCGTCCATCGCCGCAATGCGAAGCGGCCCCAGATCGAGCAGCCGTTCGCGGATGAAGGTGGTGCGTTCCGAAGGGCTGGTGCCGTAAAAGCCCCACAGCGACACGGTGCCCTTGTCTGCGCGGCCCTCCTTCACCAGCCGCAGGATCGCGTCCATCTGTTCGGCAGTGGCAAAGGCTTCCTCGGTCGCGATGCGCAGATAGCCGCGGTCGCCGCCGGTTTTCAGTTCGTGGGTCACGTCGTGGTCCTCAATTGCGGTAGGCTGCAGGCCAGATGCCCTGCTTGCCGGGGGAAAGGATGCCGGCGGGATCGAGGCAATCCTTGATCCTTTCCGCCAGGCGGCGCTGTGCGTTGTTGTTGAAATCGTACAGCGCGGCGACTTCGTCCATGAAGTCCACATGGCTGCGGTATTCGCCGTAACCCAGCTTTGCCGCGGGTGCGAGCATGGCCTTGGTCGCGGCATAGGCGCTGCGTGTCTGTTCCTCGTTGCGTGTGTCGAACACCACCAGCGCGACATGGATCATGCTGCGGCGGCCCACGATGATCGCGGCGGAATAATCGAGGTTGCGTTCGCGCAGCACGCCGGCGGTCAGGTCGCGGATCGCGCAGCCGTCCTTTCCCGCGATCGGCATGGCGCAGGAAAAGCCGATATGGCCGCCGTCTTCCCCGCCATACCAGCGGGTCATGCGGTCGAGCGCCATTGACGGGATGCCCGCCTGCACGCGGTGGTGCGGGTTGTCGAATTCGGGCAGATTGTGTCCGTCGAACTCCTCGAACATTACCGAGGCGCCGGGAATTGTCGCAAAGGCAGCTTCGATCTTGGCGCGGTTGTGGCGCACCACCGGCGCATCGCCCTGCACGGCAAAGCGCATTACCCACCGACCAAAGCCCGGCGTGGCGGCAATCCTGTCGATCACCTCATCGGGAATGGCATCGGTGCCGCTATACCAGTCCTCGCGCCCCCAGAAGGCCGAGGCCGCGCACACCGCGTTGATGATCATCGGCTGGTTGGAAATCGTGCCGTCGATCATCAGCGGGCGCAGCACTTCCAGGAAAGTGCCGAAATGCTCCTCGTTGTCGAGCATGAACCAGCCCGGCGCATAGACTTCCGGCGGCGGCATCAGCGCTACGCCCATCTTGGTCACCACGCCGAAATTGGACTGGGTGAAAATGCCGTCCCAGCTTGGCCCTGCGCTGTGCGGATAGACCAGCCAGTTGTGCGGATTGCTCATCCCGCCCATGCCGGTGCGCACGATGTCGCCATTGGCCAGCACCACTTCCATGCCGCAGTGGTTAGCGAAATGATCGCCAATCGGGGTGTAGCCCACGCCGTGTTCCAGCGCGTTGCCGATGATCGAGCCGCCACCCAGATCGGGCACGCTCATCCACAATTTGCTGCCGATGGCGCGCAGGTGATCGTACAGGTCGAAGAAGCGCACGCCCGGTTCGACCAGCGCCATGCAATTGGCCTCGTCCACTTCCAGCACGCGGTTCATGCGGCGCAGGCTCATGGTGAAGCTGCCCGATACGCGCGGCGCGCCGCCGCCATAGCCCTTGTTGCGGCCCTGGCTGCTGGTCCACACCGGCGTGCCGTGTTCGGTCGCGATGCGCAGGATCGCCTGCACCTCCTCCACGCTGCCGGGCATCAGCACCGCGCCGGGGCGGTACCAATCGCCCGGCGGAGCGAAGGGGTCACCGTGATCGGCCATCCGTTCATCATCCAGCAGCACGTGCTCCGTCCCGATTGCCGCCTGCATCGCGGCGATTGCGGCATCAAGGCTGCCCGGTGGCAGGGTCCGGTGATCCATGGCGTTCTCTCCCCGATTGCGGCGCGCGAGGTTTTTGCCCCTCTGGCCAGTTGAATTGCGTCAGCCTTCGTGCACGGCTTTCAGCACCATGCAGGCCTTCACGCCTTCCGGCCCGTCCTCGCTGCCATGGCCGCTCCATTTGACCCCGCCAAAGGGCGCGTCAGCCCCGCCGATCATGTGGCTGTTGATGCCCACCATCCCGGCTTCGAGCTGCGCGGCAAGGCGCCGCTGCCGCTGGACGTCCGATGTCCAGGCATAGGCGGCGAGGCCATAGGGCAGGCGGTTGGCTTCCGCGATCATTGCTTCCTCGCCCTTGTAGGGATTGATGATGGCGACCGGGCCGAACGGCTCCTCGTGCATGATGGCGGCGTCCAGCGGCACTTCGGAAAGGACCGAGGGGGCATAGAAGAAGCCCTGATTGCCAATCCGTTCGCCGCCGGTGCCCAGCTTTGCCCCCTTGGCCACGGCATCGCCGATCAGCCGGTCCATCGCTTCGGGGCGGCGGGCGTTCGCCATCGGGCCCATCGTGGTGGCAGGATCAAGCCCGTTGCCGACGACCTGTGCCTTGGCCCCTTCGATAAAGCCATCGCGGAAACGTTCGAACACGCTCTCTTCCACGATAAAGCGCGTGGGCGACACGCAGACCTGCCCGCAATTGCGGTATTTGCCGCCCACTGAGGTCGCCAGCGCCT
This sequence comes from Alteraurantiacibacter lauratis, assembly GCF_037154155.1. Lineage (NCBI taxonomy): Bacteria > Pseudomonadati > Pseudomonadota > Alphaproteobacteria > Sphingomonadales > Erythrobacteraceae > Alteraurantiacibacter > Alteraurantiacibacter lauratis. The sequence goes on along the minus strand of NZ_JBANRN010000003.1, from coordinate 78,992 downwards.
TGTCCACATCGGCATCGCTGAACACCAGTACCGGGCCATGTCCGCCCAGCTCCATCGTGGTGCGGATCATGTTGTCCGCTGCCAGCTTTGCCAGATGCTTGCCCACCACGGTGGAGCCGGTGAAGGACAGCTTGCGAATGATCGGGCTGGCGAGAAGATGACGGCTCACCTCATCCGGCACGCCGAACACCGCCTGCGCCACTTGCGGCGGAAGCCCTGCATCGAGCAGGCATTGCAGCACGCCCAGCGCCGATGCCGGGGTTTCCTCGGCGCTCTTGAGGATCACCGAACACCCCGCCGCGATCGGCGCGCCCAGCTTGCGGCCGGGATTGCCCAGCGGGAAGTTCCACGGCGCAAAGGCCGCCACCGGGCCCACCGGCTCCCACCGAACGGTCGAACGCATCCCTTCGGGCCGCACCAGTTCGCGGCCATAGAGGCGGAAACATTCGCCGGCATAGAAATTGAACAGGCCGACATTCATCATCACTTCGATGCGCGCCTCGGCAAAGGGCTTGCCTTCCTCCATCGTGGCGATGCGCGCCAGATCGTCCGCCCGCTCCACCATCAGCCGCGCCGCGCCTTGCAGCACGGCGGCGCGCTCCTGCGGGGTGGATTTGCGCCAGATGGCAAAGCCTTCGGCCGCAACTTCCAGCGCGCGGTCGAGATCGGCGGCATCGGCCAGCGGCAATTCGCCAAGGCTCTCGCCCGTAGCGGGATTGACCACGGTGTGCGTGCGGCGCGAACCACCCGCCACTTTCTCGCCATTGATGATCATGTGGAGCGACGGGTAAGCGGTCATCGGATCAGCCCTTTGCCTTGAGTGCGGCGCGTTCGGCTTCGCGCACCCGGTCGCGTTCCAGATCGCCTTCCCAACGCTCGGCGACCATTTCCTCGCCCGTAATCGGATGCTTCATGTGGAATGGCAGCAGCTTGTGCGTGGGCCACAGGAAGAAATCATCATACAGCTCGTCCGGGCCGGCGGGATCTTCGGGATACAGGGTGGTGATGAAAGGCACGTACTGGTTGTCGGTATAGGCCCAGCCCTTGTCGAAATCGGCGTGCCAGTGCGGGAAATAATTGAGCAGCTTGATCCGCCACTTGCCATCCTCGCCCTTGGTGTAGACGTTTTCGTAAATGCCGCCTTCCCACCACTGGCGCACGCCCAGGCCCTTGTCGGGATGGGTATAATCCTTGTGCCGTCCGGCCTGCATCATGCTGCGGCCGCGCAGGCGCGCGGTCTTGCCATCGGGGTCGATGTCGATGATCGTCTGGATCTGCGGGTGATCGAGCAGGAAACCGTCGACCGGGCCGTTATTGTTGTGCGTGAACCGCTTGCGGAAGCGTTCGATATAGAGGCGCCGCACGCCGGCCTTGCCCTTGAACACACCGCCGAAAAAGCGCACTTCGCAATCGTCGGCAAACAGGTCAACCACCTGATCATACATGCATTTGTCGATCAGATAGCCGTAAAGATATTGCAGCTTCTTCACGTCCAGCTCATCCTCGCGGATGGTCAGGCGGCGCTCCATCTCGGCCAGCTTGGCTTCCAGCGCGGCGATACGATCTTCCGACATATACGAGTCTCTCTCCCAATTCGTATGTTGTGCTTACGATTGCGCAGGCGCCGCGTGCAAGTCAACGCCCTTGCGGGCGTGCCTTTCGCAATCCTAAGGTGCGGGCGGAGAGAGGAGCTTTGCCACCCATGAAATATGCCGCTGACTATGCCCGCGACCGAGCCGAGATCGAGGATCTGCTGGCCCGTTACCTGATGGCGATGGATTACAACGATTTCGATACCTATGCCGATACCTTCACCGAAGACGGCACGCTCGAATTTGCGCGGGGTGCAGTAACGGGGCGCGAAAATATCCGCGCCGCGGCCAAGGGCTTCAAGGAAGCGGTCGCAGGCATTTACTGCGATGTGGACGGCAATCCCGCCATACTGCGCCATGTCCTGTGCCAATCGGTGATCCGCGTGGAAGGCGACCGGGCGTGGCATACCGGTTTCTGGTTCGAATGTGCGAATGACGGCCCGCGCACGCCCGATGGCAAACGCTTTACCCCCACGCTCGGCACTTTCGGGATTTACGAGGACGAGCTGGTGCGCGTGGAGGGGGAATGGAAATTTGCCTATCGCAATATCCGCAACGAATTTCTGGCCGGGCGCGAAAGCGGGCCGGAAAATCCGGTATTGGCGATGGATGCCAAGGCGGCGGAAAGCTTGTGAAGCTGGGGTTAAGGATCGGGCTGCCAAGGCGGCGGGCATGAAGACCCTTCTTGCCAGTCTGACGCTGATCGCCCTGCCGCTTGCCGCCACGGCGCAGCCTGCCCCCATGCCCACGCAGGCGCTCGATCTCGATCACCGGCTTCTCCTGCGCTGCTCAGCCACCTTTGCGCTGGTCGCCAACCGGCAGGCGGCGGGCGAGGCATGGGCGCTGGCATTCCCTGCCATGGCGGAACGCGGGCGCGAATTCTTCGTGCAGGCCAGCGCGCAGGTGCTGGACGAAGCAGGGATCACAACGGAACAACTGGGGCAATTGCTGCAAAGCGAGGCGCAATCGCTGGTCACGCATGACCAGATTGCCGCGATGATGCCTGAGTGTCTGCCGATTCTGGAGCAATCGGGATTGTAGTTCGCCATTGTAGTTCCTTGGCGCTTGGCGCTAAGCCAGCCGAAATGTGGAAGCTGTATCAATTTGCCCTGTGCCCCTTTTCCCGCAAGACGCGTCTGGCGCTGGCTGAAAAGGGCGTCCCCTTCGATCTGGAACGGGTCTATCCATGGGACGGGGATGACGGGTTCTACCGTCTGAACCCGGCGGGCCGTGTGCCGGTGCTGCACGATCCGGCACGCGGTGCGCCGCTGATCGACAGCCAGGCGATCTGCGAATATCTGGAGGAGACGGAGGATCGCAATCCGCTGATCCTCGGCAATGCCGCGCAGCGGGCGGAAATCCGCCGGCTGGTTGCCTTGTTCGACCAGAACTTCTTTGCCGATGTCACCCATCCTCTGCTGCACGAAAAGCTCAAGAAACGGCTGGTGCTGCGCCTCACTCCCGATTCCGGCGCGCTGCGCAGCGCGATGAAGCTGGCGCACGAACATCTCGACTATATCGACTGGCTGGTGGGCAATCGCCGCTGGCTGGCGGGTGCGCAACTCAGCCTCGCTGATTTCGCCGCTGCTGCGCAGATATCGGTGGCCGATTACCTCGGCGGAATTGACTGGAGCGGGCACGAGGAAGCGCATGGCTGGTACCGGGTGATGAAAAGCCGCCCCAGCTTCCGCCCGCTGTTGCAGGAAAAGATGGAAGGCATCCCGCCGCCGCGCGACTATGCCGATGTGAACAGCTGAGAGGGTCCTTGTATCCCTTCCATTGTCCGACCGGTTACCCATATGGATGGATAGCCTGAGGAGAAAAATATGCCCGACAAGCTGCACCTGTCCGAAAGCGAATGGCGCGAACGCCTCAGCCCTGAACAATACATGATCCTGCGCCAGAAAGGCACCGAACGCGCCTTCACCGGCAAGTATGAGAAGAACAAGCAGGCGGGGCTTTATGCCTGCGCGGGCTGCGGCCTGCCGTTGTTTGAAAGCGATGCGAAATATGACAGCGGATCGGGCTGGCCCAGCTTTACCGCTCCTGCCGCGCCCGATGCGGTGGAGGCGCACCGCGATGTTTCCCACGGCATGATCCGCACCGAAGTGGTATGCGCGCGCTGCGAAGGGCATCTGGGCCATGTGTTCCCAGATGGGCCGGGGCCGGATGGCCTGCGCTATTGCATCAATTCAGCCAGCCTCGATTTCAAGCCCGAAGGCGAAGGCGCGTAGCCTATCGCAGGGCATGGGCCGCCGCGGGGCGGTTGACCAGCGAATACAGGCCGAAGGCATCGTCGCGCGCCGCCAGATAGCCGCAATGACTGCCTGCCGTCTCGCCCCCTCCCAAGAGCAGCAGGCCATGCGGCTTCAGCGCGGTGGACAGCCTCTCGAACGCGGCGGTGCGGCGCGCTGCGTCGAAATAGAGCAAGACATTGCGGCACAGGATGAGGTCGAACTGGCCCGGCTTTGGCGCCGAATCGAGAAGATTGTGCGTGGCAAAGCGCACCATGCGCGACAGGTCGGGACGCACTTTCCATCCACCCGGCGCTTCATCAAAATGGCGCAGCATCTGCGACACAGCCAACCCGCGCTGCACCTCGAACTGCGAATAGATGCCGGCGCGCGCGGTGCGGATGGCCTTTGCCGACACATCGGTGGCCGTGATCTCGATCCGCCAGCCTTTCCATTGCTGCGGCTGATCGGCGAAGATCATCGCCAGCGAAAGCGCTTCCTGTCCGGTGGAGCATCCCGCTGACCAGATCGCCAGCTTGCGCCGGTCGCCCACCTTGCGCGCCAGATCTGGCAATACCCTCTGGCGCAACGTGTCGAACACGCCGATATCGCGGAAGAAATAGGTTTCGTTGTTGAGCAGCGCGTCGACCATGGCGCCCACAAACGCCTCGCTTCCCGGCCCTGTCATGGCGGCGACAAGCTGGCTTCCGGTGGAAATGTCATATTCGCGGAACAGCGGCATCAGCACGGTGGCGACGCGCCAGCTGCGATCTTCGGTAATGGTTTGCCCGGTATGCGCTTCCAGCACGCGCGAAATCAGGCCGATGGTCATGTCGTCGAGGAAAGTCATCCGGCGGTCCGCCCCGGCGCAAGGCTCTCGGCAAAATACGGTCGGATGCGCCGGGCCAGTTCGGCGGGCGGAAGGATCGCGCTGGCAAGGCCTGCGCCGGCAATCGATCCGGGCATCCCCCAGACAGCCGAGCTCGCTTCGTCCTGCACCAGCACGCTGCCGCCCGCCGCCACCAGGCTTTGGGCGCCTTCGGTGCCGTCACGGCCCATGCCCGTCAGCACCACGGCCAGCGCCTTGCCCCCCGTCGCCTGCGCCAGCGATGCGAGCATCGGATCGACCGAGGGCATGCAGCCGGTGCCTGCGCTGGCCTTTGTCAGCCGCGCCACCAGCTCCTCGCCGCGCGCCTCCACTTCCAGATGCGCATTGCCCGGCGCGATCAGCACCTCGTCCGCCGCCAGCAGCGCGCCATTTTCCGCCAGTCGGGCAGGGCGGCCCGAAAAGCGCGCGATCTGCCCCACGAAGGCGGGCAGGAAGGACACGGGCAAATGCTGCGTCACCAGGATGGGCATGCCGATGCGGGGTGGCAGGCTTTCGAAGAATTGGCGCAGTGCCAGTATGCCTCCCGTCGAGGCGCCGATTGCCAGCACGCGCGCGGACCGCATGGCGCCGCGCGCGGCCATGCGTGGCGGCGGTGCCGGGCGCTGCGTTCGGCGCGGGCACAGCGCACGGATGCGATCGACCAGCATCGCGCGGTATTCGCTGTCATAGCGGCCCGGTTCGGGCTTGGGCAAAGTGTCCGCCGCGCCCAGCGCCAGCGCGGCCAGCGTATGTTCGCCCCCTTCCACGGTCAGCGAGGAGACGACCAGCACGCGCGCCTTGGGCGCCAGCGCCATCATTTTCGGCAGCGCGTCCAGCCCGCCCATGCCCGGCATCTGCAAATCAAGCAGGATCACATCGACCCCGCTGACCCGCAGCATTTCCAGCGCTTCTTCCGCGGTGGAGGCCTGCCCGGCCAGTGCAAAATCGCTCTCCGCCGCGATCAGGCGGGCATAAACCGCACGCGCGACCAGCGAATCGTCCACCACCAGCACGCGCACAGGCGCGGCAGTTCGCGCGTCAGTCGCGAGCCCGCCCGCCGGTTCCGGCGCCGTCAAGGGATCCGTCGCGTGATCCATTGCCGGCTCTTACAGCGCGCCAACCAGATGAAACTTGATCTGCAAGGTGTCGTGATCGAACGGCTTCATCACATATTCGTCGGCCCCGGCCTTCATCGCCTGACGGATATGCTCGACATCGTTCTCTGTGGTGCAGAACACCACTTTGGGCTTGTCCCCGCCGGGACTGCGGCGCAGATGCACGATGAATTCGATGCCGCTCATCACCGGCATATTCCAGTCGAGCAGGATCACGTCGGGCATCTGCCCGGCGCACAGGTCGAGCGCCTCGCGCCCGTTCTCCGCCTCGCTCACTTCAAGGCCGAGCGTTTCGACAATGTGCCGCGAAACCTTGCGGATGACCCGCGAGTCGTCGACAATCAGACACTTCTTCATGGCACCCACTTTCATTCTATTTCGGCGTGTTGTCGCGTTCGTGTAGTCCCTTAGTGTGCGGTCGTATGGTCAGGCGCAGCGGCCAGACCCATGGCTGGGCTGGAGCTGGTCGCAGCCTCTACAGCGCCCAGAACCGCCGTCGGATCGGCCAGCAGCAGCATTTCCCCGCCCACGTTGACCATGCCCAGCGCGGCCTGTTCCCAGCCCCCATGCCGCCCCGCAGGCAGCGGTTCGGCCTCGCTCTCGATCCAGACCACGTCCTCCACCTCCTCAACGCTCAGGGCGTAGAGGAAGCCGTTCTGGTCCACGACCAACGCCTTGACCGGCGGGATGGGCGTTTCGGCCTGTCCCAGCGCCACCGCACAATCGATCACGGTCAGCGGGCGGCTGCGCAGTGCGGAAAGACCGGCGACACAGGGCGGTGTGCCGGGCACGGGCGTCACCGCGTCCATATCGATCACCGAATGGATCTGCGCCGTGCGAAAGGCCACGCGCCGCCCGGCGACCGCTGCCACAAGACAAAGCTGCGTCATCGGCCCTGCTCCATGCGCACCGAAAGCAGCGCCGCGCGCAGGGCGTCGGCATCGTTGCGGTAAATCGTATCCGCGTCGTCCGGCTCCGCCTCGCGCCCGCTGCGCAGGCGGATCACGCGCCGCGATCCCGCGGCAAGTTCGGCCGGCGCATCGTCAAGCACGATGGCGATATCGGCTTCGCCCGCGGCAAGCCCATCGTCGCCCGCCACCACGCGGTACCCGGCTGCTTCGACCAGCGGCTGCAACACATCGCGTGCCCAGCCGCCCTGACCGGCCCCGACCAGATGGCAAAGGGGCGTGCGACCCTGGCTCGCACGCCCATAGGCGGCGGCGAACAAGAGCGGGCAATCGAGCACTTCCACCGGCGTATCGTCTATCAGGGCAAGGGCAGAGGCGTCCTCGCCCGCGCCATTCGGCCGCAGATCGGCGTCGATCGCGGTGGTGTCGATCATCTGCGCAAAGGCGTAGGCAAGCTGCCGGTCCGAACCGCTCAGCAGCATGATGTTGAGCCGTTCAGGCAGATCCGCGCCGGGAACGAGGCCCGCCAGCGGCAGAATGGTATCCTGAATGGCAATCTGCGCGCGGGCACCGGCCACGCGGACGGCCTGCGCGGGAAGCCGTTCGATCCGTTCCACATCGCGCATGGGAATGACGCGGCGCTGCCCGTCCATCCCGACGAACAGCAGGGCGGGCACGCGATCGCGCGCGGCGCGTTCAATGTTGCTGTCGATGGCCTGCGGGTCCACACGGTGTTCGACTTCGCGGATGAGGCCCGCCTTGCGCGTCAGGCCCGACACATCGAGCATCAGCACCGGGCTGCCGTCATCCATCAGCGTGTTGCCCACGTAAAATCCGCTGGCCATGATGACCGGCGAGAGCGGTTTCACCACCAGTTCCTCGTGATCGAACACCTGGTCAACCTCGAACCCGATGAGGTCGCCGCCGACCAGGCGGATCACCACCAGCGCGCCGGGGCGGGCGGGATTGGCCACGCCCAGCACGTCGCCCAGCAAGGCGCACGGGACCTGCACGCCGCGCACATCCATCAGCCGCGCGCCGCCCACCGCGGATTGCCGCTGCGCCTGCCCGGTCAGCCGCACCACTTCCTCGACATAGCTGCGCGGGATCGCATATTTCTGTCCGCCCACGCCCACAGTCAGGGCAGGCACGATGCTGAGCGTGAGCGGCACGTTGAGCAGGATGCGCGTGCCCGCCCCCGCCGTGCTGTCGATAGAAAGCGAGCCGCCGATCTGTTCGAGATTGGCGCGCACCACATCCATGCCAACACCCCGACCCGATACCGAAGTCACTTCGCTGCGCGTGGAAAAACCCGGCTGGCAGATGAGCAGATTGCGTTCGCGCGCAGACAATCTCGCGCCTTCTTCAGCGGAGATCAGGCCGTTGGCGATGGCGCGGGCGAGCGCGGCATCCGAATCCACCCCGCGCCCGTCGTCAATTACTCCGATGCGGATTTCATTCCCGGTCTGGCGGGCCGAGATGCGCAGCACGCCGATCTCGCGCTTGCCCGCGGCGCGCCGTTCCTCCGGCGTTTCGATGCCATGGTCGATGGCGTTGCGGATGACATGAACCAGCGGGTCGCGGATCAGCTCGATCAGTTCGCGGTCAAGCTCCACATCGCCGTTTTCCAGTTCGACCAGCACCTGCTTGCCCAATTCGGCAGACAGGTCGCGCACCAGCCGGGGATAGGCGTTGAACAGCACGTCGATCGATTGCATCCGTGTGCGGGTGATCGCGTCGCGCACCTCGTCCAGCGCCGCACCCAGCCGGCCAAACGCGGATTCCAGCCCGCTTTGCCCGCCTATCTGCTGGAGCCGCTTGCCCAGTTCGTTGCGCGCCAGCACCATGTCGGACACGCCGCCCATGATCTGGTCGATCAGGTCCACCGGCAGGCGCACCGTGCGGCGGCGCGCGGTGCTGGCCGGATGCGCGGCCTTTCCCGCAGGCGATATCGCCGCGCTGGCGGCAGGGTCGGACCCGTCTTCGTGCGGGTCTGCGGCATCGCCTTTCAGCCGCGCGATCAGGTCTTTGCCCGCATCGGCAGCTATCCCCTCGTTCTGGTCCAGCGCTTCGATCATGTCGGCAATCTGGTCAATCACGGCCAGCACCAGATCGACCAGCGCGGTATCGGGATGGCGGCGGCCGGCACGCACATCGGCCAGCACATCTTCGGCGGCGTGGCTCAGCGCTTCGAGTTGCGGGAAATCGAAGAATCCGCAATTGCCCTTGATCGTGTGGAAGAAGCGGAAGATGGCGTCCATGCGGGCCCGGTCGGCGGGATTCTGTTCCCACGCCACGATCTCGCCTGCCAGCGCGGCCAGCATATCCTGCGCCTCGGCAATGAAATCGGCCAGCAGATCATCCATTTCGTGCCGCTCCCTCACCTGATCTTATGGCAAATAACGCGTTAACAAGCAGTTAGACCACGAAATTGCGGTCACGCGGCCGCCCGGATGCGGCCCAGGAAGCTGTGCACCTGTTCGCGCAGCTGGCGTGCCTGCCGCTCCAGTTCGCTGGAAGAGTCGAGCACCTGCGCGGCGGCCTCGCCCGTGTTCTGCGATATGTCGCGCACCTGATGGAGATTGCCTGTCACCGCTTCGGTGCTGCGCGCGGCCATGTCGATGCTGCGCGCCAGATCCTGACCCGCGACCGATTGCTGATCGACTGCCGCCGCAATCGAGATTGAGGTTTCCTCCAGTTCGCGAATCTGCTCCATGATGGCGTGCAGCGCCTTGACGCTGGCGCTGGTGGAATCCTCCATCGCGCGGATCTGGCTCGCCACTTCCTCGGTAAAGCGGCCGGTCTGGCTGGCCAGTTCCTTGACCTCTGCGGCGACCACCGCAAAACCGCGCCCGGCCTCGCCCCCGCGTGCGGCCTCGATACTGGCGTTGAGCGCGAGCAGATTGGTGCGCCGCGCAATGGTGGAGATCATTTCGACGATCTGGCTCACTTGGGCAGCGCTGCTGGTCAATTGTGAAATGGTTGCGTCCGCGCGGGCGGCGGTTTCGGTGGCGCGCCGCGCAAGTTGCGCGGAATTGCCGGCCTGCCGGCTGATCTCGCCGATCGACATGGCAAATTCGTCGCTGGCCGCTGCGGCCGCCGTTACCCCGGCCGAGGCATCGGACAGCCCGCCGGCCAGTGCGTGCATCTGGGTGGAGGCAAGATCAGCCGTATGCGCCATTGTGCGTGCGGTCTGCTGCAGTTGCGAAGTGGCAGCGGCCACGCCGCCCACCACATCCCCCACCGATTGTTCGAACCGTTCTGCCAGTTCGTTGAGCAGCCGCTCACGCTCCTGCCGGTTGTGCTCGCGCTGCGTGTGCAATTCGTCCATACCGGCGGCGAGGGCAGCGATTTCGGCCTGTTCGCGCTCGTGCTGCGCGCGCAGCTCCGCGATGTCCCGATTGGCCGCCAGAAGCGCGTCGTCCTTTTCCTGCAAGGCGGATCGCAATTCGGCAGTGGCTTGCGCAATCTCTGCGCGCAGGATGCCAAACCCGCGCAGGCCCGTCAGCACTGCAGCACCGCCGCCCAGCGCGGCGAGGACCGCCATCGCGGTGCGGGCCGTGCCGCCCGCTTCGCCGCCCAGCGCCAGCGCCGCCCACACCAGCGCCGCCAGTGCCACGCCGAGGGCAAGCCCCGCTGCCAGCACCGCGCGCAGCCGGTCTTCGGGCTGCCGATCGGGCATATTGCCCGCCATCCTGTTGAAAAGTCCTTCTGCTGCCACTGTTGCGCCCGTCTGTGTCATCGTTCAGCCCCGCCCTGTGCCACTTTGCCCGATCGTTTGCGCCGGCATGGTTAAGTTCCCGTTAGCGCTATGTCCGGGTCTTCCGAGGAGACGATGGCGCCGATCTCGTCGGCAGTGATCGCCCTGTAATAGAGCCAGCCCTGCATCTGGTCGCATCCCGCCGCGCGCACCATGTCGGCCTGCGCTTCGGTCTCGATGCCTTCGGCGGTGACATCCATGTCCATGGCGCGGGCCACCGCGATGCTGGACACCATCATCGCGTGCGAACCCATGTCCGACGCGGATTCGACCACCAGCGACCGGTCGAGCTTGAGCTTGCCGAAACAGAATTTGCGCAGGAACCCGATCGAGGCATAGCCGGTGCCGAAATCGTCGAGCACCACGCCCACGCCAAAGCTGCGCACCATTTCCAGACTGCGCCCGGCCACGGTGGGATCGCCCACCAGATAGGTTTCGGTCACTTCCAGTTCGAGCCGCGCCGGGGGAAAACCGGTTTCCTCCAGCACCTGCCCCAGCTGGATGGGAAATTCGGGATTGCGCAATTGCGCGGCCGAGACATTGACGGACAGTTTGACATTGCCCCAGTTCAGCGCGTCGCGGCATCCCTGTTGCAGCACCCACAGGCCGATGGGGCCGATCAGCCCCGATTCCTCGGCAATGGGAATGAACACATCCGGCCCCATGCGCAGGCCATCGGGACGCTCCCAGCGTATGAGTGCCTCCACCGCCACCACTTCGCGCGTCTTGGCATCGACCAGGGGCTGATACAGCAAACGGAATTCGCCGCGTTCGAGCCCGCGGCGCAAGTCGTTCTCGATCTGCTTGCGTTCTTCGCGCCGCTGGTCAAATTCCTCCTTGAACCAGGTGCAGCGGTTCTTGCCCAGTTCCTTGGACACATACATCGCCACATCGGCGCGGCGCAGCAATTCCGATGAACTGAGCGGATATTCGGCAGATGATCGCGTCAGGCCGATGCTGGCGCCCAGCCTGATGCGCCGGTCATCGACGATCAACGGCGATTGCAGCGCGGCCAGCAGCTTGTGGCAGATTCCTTCGAGGATGTTTCCCGCCAGCGGGCCGATCACCACCACGGCAAATTCATCGCCGCCCAGGCGGTAATGGCTGGCCTCTCCGGCGCAGATCTCGCCCATCAGCCGGGTGCATTCCCGGATCACCCGGTCGCCCACGGCGTGGCCGTACTGGTCGTTGACGCTCTTGAAACCGTCGAGGTCGATCATCGCGACGGCAATGTCTTCGCCCGTGGTGGTGCGCTGCTGCGTATCGAGATGCAGCGCGCGGCGGTTGGGGACATTGCACAGGCTGTCGGTCAGGCCCAGCGCCTCAAGCTGGCTGAGGCGTGAAAGGCCGATACGCACGGCGGCCACGGCGGCAACAAGATAGACAGCCAGGCCGATCAGGAAATGGCTGCCGTGTATTTCGGCCGGACCGCCATCGGCAAAGGCGCCTGTCACCATCAGTGTCAGCATCAGGACGAGAGGCAGGGCGATGAGCGCGGCGATCGGCCACAGCACTGGCAAGCGCGGACGTATCAGCTGCATCCATGCAATTTGCACCGAAATCACCCCCCTAATATTATTCTCATTCAAGCAAATAGGACAAAACAGTTGCGCAAGGTTTAATGGTGAACGGGCGGATAATGCGCAGTTCCCGCAAGCTGCGTAGGTGCCGGGCTGATGCCGTGCGGAGGGCAATTTTGCGTCCGGCCGATGCAGGGCTTGTGTTGCAGGTTAGCCGCCCACACGGTAATGGCGGGCCTTGTCAGGATTGGGAAAAGGCATCGCCTGTTAACCGCAGGTTATCCTTGTCTCATGCAAGCGGGCAGGATCGACGCGGCTTTACGGGCGCGGCAGGCCCGCCGCTTTGCCGATAAAGGGTGACCAAGAGGCACATGGCCAGCAGGCGGGGCGCAAGCTCCAGATCGTCGCAAAACCGCAAGGGAAAGCCCGCGTCCGTCGGGTGGAAAGCCTTTGCCCGGCGCTGGATAGGCAGGCTGGCGATAACGGGCGGTGCGCTGGGCGCGCTGGCCGCGATTGCGATTGGCACGGCGGTATTTTTTGCCGCGCGCGAAATGCCCTCCTTTGCTGCCTTGATGAGCAGCCAGAACGGCCAGTCGATCATCGTGCGGGCGCGTGACGGCAGCGAGATCGTGGCGCTTGGCCCCTCCTATGGGGAATGGCTGGGGCAGGACGAAATCCCGCAGGTGATGAAGGACGCGATGATCAGCGTGGAGGATCACCGCTTCTACTCGCATTTCGGGATCGATCCGCTGGGGCTGGCCCGTGCGGTCTACAACGCCTTTTCCGAAGACCGGCAGGTGTCCGCCACATCCACCATCACGCAGCAATTGGCACGCAATGTGTTCCTCAATTCGAACCGCTCGCTCGACCGCAAGCTGAACGAGGCGATTCTGGCCATGGCGCTGGAATGGAACTTTTCCAAGGAACAGATCCTCGAACTCTATCTCAACAAGGTTTATTTCGGCGGCGGCGCCTATGGCATCGATTCCGCCAGCCGCCGCTTTTTCTCCCATTCGGCGCGCGAACTGACGCTGGAAGAGGCTGCGATCATCGCCGGGCTGGTGAAGGCGCCCAGCCGCTATTCCCCCACTGCCGACATTGAAGCTGCGGTAAGCCGCGCCAATGTGGTGGTGGCGCAGATGGTGAAATACGGCGATCTCGACCCGGCGCTGGCGCGCGATGTCGATGTCTCGACCGTGAAGCTGCGGCGCGAGGCCGGGCAGAATTCGATCCGTTATTTCACCGACTGGGTGCTGCCGCAGCTCGATCTGCTGCTGCCCAGCGGCAGTTTCGAACCGATCGAGGTGTGGACCACGATCGACCCCGGCCTGCAGGCGGCCGCTGACAGCGCGATCCGTTCGAATGTCCCAGCGGGTGCGCAAGGCGCGCTGGTCAGCCTTGACCGCGACGGCGCAATCCTGGCGATGGTGGGCGGCACCGATTATGTCGCCAGCAATTACAACCGCGCCACCACCGCGCTGCGTCAGCCGGGATCGGCGTGGAAGCTCTTCGTCTATCTCGCCGCGCTGGAAGCCGGCTATACGCCCGGCACCGGCGTGCGTGACGAGGCGGTCACGATCAACGGCTGGAGTCCGCGCAATTCCAACGGCCGCTTCACCGGCGATATCGATGTGCGCACCGCCTTTGCCTATTCGGTGAACACGGTGGCGGCGCAATTGGGCAACGAAGTCGGCTTTTCCAACGTGGCCAGTATGGCGCGGCGGTTTGGCATCACCACACCAATCAACACACAGCCTGCAATGGTGCTGGGCAGTTCGGAAGTGCGTCTGCTCGACATGACACGCGCCTTTGCCGCCGTGGCTGCGCGCGGGCAGTCGGTCGAACCTTATGGCATTGTGCGCGTGACCACGGCCGATGGCGAGGAGCTTTACCGCCATCGCAATGCCCCGCAACTGACACTGGTGCCCGATTACGTGGCAGCGGGGATCACCGACCTGTTGCAGACCGCGGTCAACACCGGCACGGGCCGCGCGGCGCAGATCGGGCGGCCCGTGGCGGGCAAGACCGGCACCACCAGCGACAACAAGGATGGATGGTTCGTGGGCTTTTCGTCCGGCATAACCACCGGTGTGTGGATGGGCCGGGATGACAACCGCGCCGTCCCCGGCCTGCAAGGCGGCACTGCGCCCGCGCGCGCCTTTGCTGCCTATATGCGCCGTGCGGTGCAGGGTCGCCCGGTGGAGGAATTCGATACCGAGCTGAAACTGCCCGATTGGCAACTGGAAGATCCGGACGCCTATTACGGCGAGTATGACGACTATTACTATATCGACGAACGCGGCAATCTGATCGAGCCACAGCGGCAGGGCAGCAGTCCGTCGGGGCCGGGCGATCCGCCCATGGACCGGGTGCCGGCACCGCGCCGCGACAGCGTGGAAGGCATGGGCCTTCCCGGCAATGCGCCGCCTTCCGCGCCGCCGGCGGCGAATGACGACTTCCTTGAGCAGGCGACTGGTGGCCCTGTCAGACGGCCCTGATATGGCTTTGCGTTAGATGTGCAAGCAAAAGGGCCGCGCCCTGATCGGGGGCGGCCCTTTGCGTTGGGACAGGCGCGACAGCCTGCCTTCGGTTCAGTTCCCCCGGCGCAGGCGCACCGGAACCGTGCGTTCAGGCTGGCCGCGTCCGCCGATGCGCAGCAGCACAGCCTCGCGCCCTTCACCCTGCGCGGCGCGTACCTGCGCTTCGAGTTCGGCCGGAGTAGCGACCGCGCGGCCGTTGGCGGTAAAGATCACCGTGCCGCGCGCGAGGCCTTTTTGCGCCGCATCCGAACCCGGATCGACCGCGGCCACGACCACGCCCACCGTGTTCTGCGGCAACCCCAGCTGCCGGGCAATCTGCGGGGTGATGGCCAGCACCTGCACACCCATCACCTGTTCCAGCACGCCGCTCTGCTTGGCTGGATCGAGCTCGCCCTGACCTTCGGCATCGGTATCGAAGCCCTGCGCCTGCGAGCGCAGTTCCTCCTCGCTGGGACGGCGGCCCACGGTCACCGTGGTTCGGCGGCGTTCCCCGTCGCGGATATATTCCACCGGCACGCGCGTGCCGGGGCGGATATTCGCAACGATATAGGACAGGCTGCGGTTGCGGGTGATTTCCTCGTTGTTGACCGAAATCACCACGTCGCCTGCGCGCAGACCTGCTGCCTCGGCTGCCTGGCCCGGCTGCACGCTCTGGATGAATTCGCCGCTGTTTTCCGGGATTCCCAAGGCGGCGGCAAAGTCGCGGTCGACCGGATTGATCTGCACACCCAGGAAGCCGCGCTCGATCGTCTGGCCGTTGATGAGCTGCTGCACGATCGGCTGCGCGTCCTCTGCCGGGATGGCAAGGCCAATGCCGACATTGCCGCCCGAAGGCGAAAGGATGGCGTTGTTGATGCCGATCACATTGCCCGCCATATCGAACAGCGGGCCGCCCGAATTGCCGCGGTTGATGCTGGCATCGGTCTGGATATAGCGGTCAAACGCGCCGCGGCTGCCGGTGGAGCGGTAGACGGCGGAAATGATCCCCGCGGTCACCGTGCCATCGAGGCCGAACGGGTTGCCGATCGCAATCACCCAGTCGCCCACGCGCGCCCGGCTCGAATCGCCAAAGCGCACAAAGGGGAAGGGCTGGCTGCGGTTGATCTTGAGCACGGCGAGATCGCTCTGCTCGTCCGTGCCCACCAACGTCGCCTCGTAAGGCGTGCCGTCCGACAGCGTGACCGTGATCGATTCCAGCCGCGCGCGCCCATCGGGGCGCACCACGTGGTTGTTGGTGACGACATAGCCATCGGCCGACACGATGAAGCCCGATCCCAGCGACTGCGCCTCGCGCGTTTGCGGGGTGCCGCCGCCGCGATTGCCGAACAGGTCGGCAAAGGGCGTGCCGGCAAAGGGGTTGACGTTTTCGATGGTGATGCGCTGGCGGGTGGAGATGTTCACCACCGCCGGCATCAGCACCTCGGTCAGGTCGGCAAAGCTCGATGGCGCGCCTGCCACCGGCACCGATCGGCCTGTCAGAAGCTCGTTCTGCGCCACTTGCGCCCCTGCGGGGTGACCGGTGGCGAGCGAAATGGCAGCCCCGCCGATCAGCAGGGCCGAAGTGATGCCGTAGGAAAGTCGCACTGGCTTCACGTCCTTGTTCATCCTTGTTGTCTGCCTCTGCAATGCCGTTTGGCTGTTGCAGCGGAATGCCTGTCCCAGGCGCCTGTTCCAGCCCAAATCACCTGAACGGGCTTTGAACGACAAATGTAGTCGTCAGCTGGGCACACGTGCAAGCGCCGGGTGGATGTTGCCGGAAGGGCCGGACGCGAACGCCGCGTCAGCCACCCCGGAAACGGCGGAGATATTCGTTGTCGGGCGAAAGGATGATCGAACTTTCGCCTTCGCCTGTTTCAAAGGTGCGGCGGTACGACTGCATCGCCCGGTAGAAGTCGTAGAATTCGGGATCCTTGCCATAGGCATCGGCATAGATGCGCGCGGCGGCAGCTTCGGCTTGCGAGCGAATGATCTGCGCGTCGCGGCGGCTGCCCGCGCGGATCGTTTCGGCTTCTTCCTGACGGTCCGATTCCATGCGTGCAAAGGCGGCTTCCAGCGGCGTGCCTTCGGGAAGGTCGGCCCGCTTGATCCGCACATCGAGCACCTGTGCGCCATAGGTGCGTGCCTGCCGGTCGAGCGCGTCGCGGATATTGGTCATGGCATTGCCGCGCTCAGGCGTCAGCAGGCTGGCAAAGGTGCGACGGCCCAGTTCCTGCCGCAGCGCGGAGTTGAGAATCGGCAGCAGGGCCGAGCGCAATTGCTGTTCGGTGCCGGCGCGCTCCACCATCAGAACGGGGTCGATAATGCGGAAGCGGGCATAGGCGTCGACCACCAGGCGCTGCTGGTCCACCGCCAGCACTTCCTCGCGCTCCATGTCGAGGTCGAGCACGCGGCGGTCGACCATCTGGATGCGTTCATACAGCGGGATACGCCAGTAAATGCCCGCGCCCGTCTGGCCAAAGGGCTGGTTAGGATCGAAGCGGTTGATCGTATAGACCGGCTCCCCCGCGCGGATCTTCACGCCCTGCATGGTTTCCGGAACGATCACGACACTGCTGAGCAGGGCGACGACGAGCACACCCAGCGCGATCAGCGAATTCTTGTGCGTTTCCCACATCTTACTGTCCTCCCGTCACGGGCGCAGCCGGGGCAGCGGCAGCGGCTGCGCTGGCGGCCGCGCGGCGGCGCAGTTCAGGCAGCGGCAGATAGGGGGTCACACCCGTTGCTTCGACGATTGTCTTGTCGGTGTTGGCGAGGACGTTTTCCATGGTTTCGTAATAGAGGCGGCGCCGGGTCACTTCGGGAGCCAGGCGGTACTCCTCGTAAATGTTGTTGAATGCGGTCGCATCCCCCTGTGCCTGCGCCAGCAATTGCTGTTCATACCGGCGCGCATCGTTAAGGTTGCGCTCGGCGTTCTGGCGCGCGGCGAGAACATCGTTGAAGGCCTCGATCACCTGCGAGGGCGCGTCGGTGCGGGCGATTTCGACGCCCTGCACCTGTATGCCGGCACGGAAAGCGTCGAGAATACCCTGCATATTGCGGCGCACCTGCCCTTCAATGGTGGCGCGGCCTTCACCCGTCAGCACGGTGTCGAGATCCTGTTCGGCCACGGCCGCACGCATCGCCGCCTCGCCCACTTCGAGCAGCGTCTCGTTCGGGTCGGACAGCTGGAACCGGTACAACGCGAGGTCAGAGATGTTCCAGCGGATAAGATAGGACAGATTCACCAGGTTCTGGTCGGCCGTCAGGATCAGCTTTTCCTCGTTCCCGGCAGGAATCCGCTCGATCCGGATTTCGCTGACATTTTCCACATCCACCACGTGGATCGGCCAGGGCATGGTGAAATTGGTGCCGGGATTGAGCGTATGGCTGAAACGCCCGCCCAGCCATGTCACCACCGCCTGTTCGCGCGGCTGAATGAAGTGAACGCTTGAGACAAACAGCCACACCGCCGCAACCGCGCCCAGCGCCAGCGGCAGCCAACTGCCTCCGCCGGGGCGCTGCGGCATACGGAAATTGGGACCGCGCGGGCCACCGCCTCCTGAACGACGCGGGCCTTCGGGGCCGCGCTGCTTGAACAGATCCTCGATCGAGGCGGAACGGCGCGGCGGCTGTCCATCAGCCGGGCCTTCGCTGCCGCCGCCGGGAAGCCAGGGATTGCGCGGGCCGCGCGGCGGCTTGCCTTCGCCCTTCAGCCCTTCGCCGGAGCCGCCTGCAGAACCGGGCTTGCCACTCGCCCCTGCCTCAGGTTCAGAACCATCCTTGCCGCCATCGTTTCCGCCACTGCCGGAACCGCCCCATGGGTTTCGCTTGCCGGCCATTGCCAGTGCGATCCTTTCGATCAATCCGCCTGTTCTCTCCATGCCAACTTGTATAGGGGGCAAATCGGCAAAAAACAGGGGAAGGCGCGCAATTTTCGCTGCGTATTGCGCGAACAAGGGCTAGCAGGGGCGCCATGACAAGCGCAGATGATATTCGCCAGGCTTTGCCACCTGAACTTTCGTCCATGGTCCGCTCGGTTCGCTTTGCCGATGGTGTCGCCACGATCATCGCTGATGCCGGCGGGCTGGGCCGCAGCGCGGCGGCACAATTGCAGAAGGAACTGGAAACCGCCGCCAGCGCGGTGCCGGGCGTTGCCGAGGTGCGCGTGGGCCTGATGGCGGACAAGCCCAAGCGCCGCATCGTGGCGGTGGGTTCGGGCAAGGGCGGGGTGGGCAAATCCACGCTGACCGCCAATCTGGCCGTGGCGCTGGTGGGCATGGGCCGCAAGGTGGGCGTGGTGGATGCCGATATCTACGGCCCCAGCCAGGTCATGCTGCTCGATCCGGCGCGCGGTCGCCCTCGCGCCGAGGGCAAGACGCTGATCCCGGTGGAATGCGAATTCGGCGTGCGGCTGCTCTCGATGGCGCAGCTGATCGAAGGCGGCAAGGCGATTGCCTGGCGCGGCCCGATGGTGGGGCAGGCGCTGACGCAGATGATGGAGGCCGACTGGGGCGATGCCGATCTCATTCTGGTCGATCTGCCGCCGGGCACGGGCGATGTGCAACTGACCATGCTGCAGAAGTTCAAGCCCGATGGCGCGGTGATCGTCACAACGCCGCAGGATCTGGCGCTGATCGACGCGACCCGTGCGATCGACCTGTTTTCGCAGGCGCAGATCCCCGTGGTGGGGATTGTCGAGAACATGGCAGGCTATATCTGCCCGCACTGCGGCGAAGGCAGCGATCCGTTCGGGCGCGGCGGGGCAGAGGCGGCGGCGCGGGCGCTGGGCCATGCGTTCCTCGGCCGCGTCCCGCTCGACATGGCGATCCGGGTGGCTAGCGATACGGGCCAGCCGCCGGCCGCCAACGATAGCGAGCAGGGCCGCAATTTTGCCGGCATTGCGCAAAAGCTTACCGAATGGCTCGACAGGCCGGCGGGTTGAGCGGCACCTAAAGGCACCGAAGCGATAGGGAGCAGGCGGTGAAGCTGACACGGCGGGGCGTATTGACCGGGGTGGCGCTGGGCGGCGGGCTGCTGGTGGCGTTCGCCCTACTGCCGCGCCGGTTCGACAACCCGCTCGACCCGCTGGCGGGCGAGACGGTGTTCGATGTCTGGCTCAAAATCGGCGATGACGGTGTCATCACCGTGGCGGTGCCGCAGATCGAAATGGGGCAGGGCATTACCACGCTGTTACCGCAGGTGGTGGCGATGGAACTGGGCGCGGATTGGCGGCAGATGGCGGTGGAGCCGGCGCCTGTCAGCGGCGCCTATGCCAATCTGCCGCTCGCGGCGCGATGGGCTCCCTTGCGCGAATTGGCAATCCCCATGCTGAGCGACGAGGCGGACGATCTGCTGCTGCGCCGCTGGGCGGAAACCAACGCCTTTACCGCCACGGCGGATGGCACCAGCATGGCCGCCTATGAACTGCCGTGCCGCATCGCCGCCGCGTCTGCCCGCGCCATGCTGCAGATGGCAGCGTCCGCGCGCTGGGGCGTGGCGTGGGAGGAGTGCGAGGCTGCGGGCGGTTTTGTCATTCACGGCGAAAACCGCCTGACCTTTGCCGAACTCGCGGCGGAGGCTGCCGGATTTGATCCGCCTGACCCGCCGCCCTTGCGCCCCGATCCGCCGCGCGATCCGGCCCTTGTCCCGGCCAGTGACAACGGGCAGGAGCCGGACAACGAGGACCATTCGACCGGCTACCCCCGCCTCGACCTGCCATCCAAGGTGGACGGGTCTTGGCTGTTCACCGCCGATGTGCGCCTGCCCGATCTGGTCTATGCCGCGATCCGCCACGGCCCGCAGACCGAGGCCGAGCTGGTGGGTTACGATCTGGAGCGGATTGCGGGCGTCCCCGGCCTTGTTGGCGTGGTGCGCGGCAAACGCTGGCTGGCCGTCGCCGCGACCGATTGGTGGAACGCCGAACGGGCGCTGACCGCGATGAACCCGCGCTTTGCCGCCTCGCGCGTGGTGCGCAGCGAACGGCTGACCGCCAGCCTCGATGATGGCGTGCGGCGGGGCACCGGACAGCTGATCGCGCAGCGCGGGGCAGGCGATGACGGCTTTGCCCCTACCATGGCCCTGCGGTTCGACATCGCGCCCGCCGTCCACGCCACCATCGAGACGACCAGCGTCACCGCGCGGCTGACCGGGGGCAAGCTGGAATTGTGGATGGCCAGCCAGTTTCCCGAAGCCGCCCGCCTTGCAGCGGCCCGCGCCATCGGCCTCTCCACCGCCGATGTCGTGCTCTACCCGATGCCCGCAGGCGGCAGTTTCGACCGGCGGCTGGAACACGACCAGGCGATAGAGGCCGCGCTGATCGCGCGCGAATTGGGGCGGCCGGTGCAACTGGTCTGGTCGCGCGCAGAGGAACAGGCCGCGCTTTACCCCCGCGCCCCGGCGGCGATTCTGGCAGGGGCGCAGTTGACCGGCGACGGGCGCATCGCTGCTCTGCGGTTGCGCGTGGCAACCCCGCCTGCCGCGCTGGAACTTGGCCGCCGCCTGTTCGCCAACCTGACAAGCTGGGCCGCCAAGGATGCGGTAGCGGGCCGGGCCGATCCGCTGGCGATGGAAGGGATCGATCCGCCCTACGCCATCTCCAATCTGGCCGCCTATCACATACCGGTGGACTTGCCGCTGCCGGCCGGGCGGATGCGCGGTGGCGGCGATGCGGTCACATGCTTTGCCATCGAAAGCGTGGTCAACGAAGCGGCGCTGCGCGGCCAGCATGAAGCGATGGGTTACCGCATTGCCATGCTGGGCGGCGATCCCGCGCTGGTCGATTGCCTGCAGCGCGCCGCGCGGCTGGCGGGCTGGGAAGGCGGCGCACCCGGCACGGGACAAGGCATCGCCTGCCACCGCATGACCCGCGCGGGCGCCACGGGCCGTATCGCGGTTGTCGCCACTGCCGGCAGCGGCGAGCGGGGCATCGGGGTGAGCGAGATTGCGGTGGCCGTCAATATCGGCCGCGTGGTCAACCGCGATATCGCCATCCAGCAAATCGAGGGCGGTGTCATCTTCGCACTGGGGCTCGCACTGGGCTGTGCCACCGGATACGACGAAGGCCGCCCTACCACTGCGCGGCTGGCCGATCTCAAGCTTCCATCGCTGGCCGATTGTCCGCGCATCGTGATCGATCTGGTGGAGAGCGAGGAGGACAGCTTCGATCCGGGCGAAATCGGCGTGCCTGCGGTCGCCCCGGCAATAGCCGCCGCGCTGCAATCGGCCACGGGCCTTACATTCCGCACCCTGCCCTTCGACCTGTCGCGCGCCATGCAGGCCGCACCCGCGGCCACTGGCCCTGCGGCAACCGATCCGGCCATGCCCAGCGCCACCACGGCGGAGCAGTTGGACAGCATCCAGCCCGATGCCGGAGGCGATGCGGGCATGGCCGACCAATAGACCCCTTGCGCACCGATCACCTTTCGGCAAGGCAGCCGCAATGACCTGGCAACCCCAATCGCTCCCCGCCGATCACCCTTCTGTCGCCAGCGGCAGAGTGGGCGTGCTGATCGTCAACCTCGGCACGCCCGCCGCGCCCACCACCTCTGCCGTGCGCCGCTATCTGGCCGAATTCCTGTCCGACCGGCGCGTGGTCGAAATCCCGGCAATTATCTGGCAGCCGATCCTGCGCGGCATCATCCTCAATGTCCGCCCGAAAAAGAGCGCGCATGCCTACAGCCAGGTGTGGACCGAGGACGGATCGCCGCTGGCCGCGATTACCATGCGGCAGGCCGAGGCGCTGGCCGAGAGGCTGGCGGGCGAGGGCGTGGTGGTCGATTGGGCAATGCGCTATGGCGAACCGTCGATCCCGCGCCAGTTGCAGGCGATGATGGACAAGGGCTGCGAACGGATCGTGCTCGCCCCGCTTTACCCGCAATATTCGGGCGCGACTACGGCCACGGTGATGGACAAGGCCGCCGACGCGCTGCGTGCAATGCGCTGGCAGGCATCCTTGCGCGTGATGCCGCCTTATCATGACGAGCCGCTGCACATCGCTGCGCTGGCCGAGGATATCGGCGCGCAATTGGATGCGCTGGATTTCGAACCCGAAGTGCTGCTGCTCTCCTTCCACGGCATGCCCAAACGCACGCTGGAACTGGGCGATCCCTATCACTGCCATTGCATGAAGACCGCGCGCCTGCTGGGTGATGCCTTGCGGGCCAGCGGCATGCGACCTGCCATGCGGCTGCGCACCACGTTCCAGAGCCGGTTTGGCCCCGCCAAATGGCTTGAGCCCGCCACCGACACGGTGATTGCCGAGGAAGCGGCGAACGGCACCAGGCGCCTTGCCATTGCCGCGCCGGGCTTTTCCGCCGATTGCCTCGAAACGCTGGAGGAGCTGGCGATCCGCGGGCGCGAGCAATTCGTGGACGAATGCGGCGGCGAGCACTTTGCCGCGCTCTCCTGCCTCAACGACAAGCCGGTGGGCATCGACATGCTCGAAGCGCTGATCCGGCGCGAGCTGGCGGGCTGGATTTGACCGAATATCTGATCCTGTTCGCGGTTGTCTTTGCCATCAACCTGATGCCCGCCTTCGGGCCGCCGACATGGTCGGTGATTGTGCTGTTTGGCATCAATTCCAACCTGCCCTTGTGGGGACTGGTGCCGGTGGCGGCGCTGGCGTCTTCGTCGGGGCGTTATCTGCTGGCGCTTGGCTTCCGCTTTTTCGCGGGCAGACTGTCGGACAAGACGCGTGCCAACCTCGCCGCTGCGCGCGCGGCGTTTGAACGGCAGAAGCATGGCGGATTGCTGGCGCTCGTGTTCTTTGCCGTGTCGCCGCTCCCTTCGGCGCAGCAATTCGGCGCGGTGGGGCTGGCGGGGGTGCGCATCCTGCCGTTTACGCTGGCGTTTTTTGCCGGGCGGCTGGTGTCCTACACCTTCTATGCCGGATCGGCGCAATATCTGGTGGCGCATACCAGCCTGGGCGACGCGTTTCGCGAGACGCTGACCAGCCCGGCCAGCATTGCGATTCAGGTGGCGATGCTGGCGGCATTGGTGGCGCTGGCCAAGGTCGATTGGGTGAAAATGTTCGGCCCGGCGGATCAGGGGAAGAAAGATTAGAAATCGATCGCGATGCCGTTCTTTTCCCAGTCGCCATAGCGGGTGGGGGATAGTTCTTCGTCATTCGTGGCCGGAGCCGGTGCGGGCGCGGGATCGCTGGTCCAGTGGGCGGGCTTTACGAAGGCTTTGGGCCGCTTGGTTGCGCGCTTGGTCATGGCTCCAAACATGGCGGCACTGGCGCGGATTGGCAATGCGGCTTAATGGCCGGGGATGACCGATACCGCAGGATTTCCCGCCCGCCGCGCCGCTCTGCGTTTGATGGACGCCGTGCTGCGCCGGGGCGAAACGCTGGAACAGGCTGCGCCCGGTGCCTTGCGCGGGATTGAGCGGAGCGATGATCGTGCGCTGGCCCGTGCGATTGCGGGGGAGGCCTTGCGCTGGCTGGTCGATCTCGACGCGCTGATCGACACGGCTACGCGGCAAAGGCTGGCTGATGATGCCAAGGTGCGCACCGTGCTGCGCCTGATGCTGGCGCAGACCTTGCGGCTCGATACCCCGCCGCATGCGGTGGTGGCAACGTGCCTGCCACTGCTCGACGGCGGGCCGCGAAGGCTGGCGCATGGCGTGTTCTCCACCCTGTCGAAAAGGCGCGTGACATTGCCCGATGCACCGACCTTGCCCGATGCCGTGCATATGCGCTGGGGCGCGCTGGCGGATCAGATCGCCCCCGCACTGGCCGCACCGCCGCCGCTGGACCTGACGTTGAAAGATGCCGCCACCACGCAGGAATGGGCGGATCGGCTGGGCGGCATATCGCTGATGCCGGGCCATGTGCGGCTGGCGCGCGGGCAGGCGGTGGAAACGCTCGAAGGTTTTGGCGAAGGCGCGTGGTGGGTGCAGGATCTGGCCGCCAGCCTGCCCGCCCGCCTGCTGGGGCCGGGCAAAGGGCGCAGCGTGCTCGACCTGTGCAGCGCGCCGGGCGGCAAGACGCTACAACTGGCTGCAAATGGCTGGCGCGTCACCTCGCTCGACATGAGCGCAAAGCGGCTGGAACGCCTCCACGAAAATCTCGCCCGCACCGGGCTTGTTGCCGATGTGATCGAGGCGGACGCCTTGCAGTGGCAACCGAAGCTGCCGTTCGATGCCGTGCTGCTCGACGCGCCATGCACCGCCACGGGGACCTGCCGCCGCCACCCGGACGTGCTGCACCGCATTGGCCCGCGCCAGATTGCCGAGATGGCCGAATTGCAGGCGAAACTGCTCGACCGGGCTCAGCGCTGGCTCGTCCCCGGCGGGCGGCTGGTTTACGCCACCTGTTCGCTGGAAGAGGCGGAAGGGGAGGATCAGGCGGCGCGCATTACCCTCACCCCCGATCTGATCCGGGCGGAGGAATTGCCCCGCGGCCTTGCCCCCACTTCTCAAGGCTGGCTGCGCACGCATCCGGGCCTGTTGCCGGAGGCGGGCGGGCTCGACGGCTTCTTCATTGCGCGATTCGTGCGTTAAGCGCGCGGTAACCATAAACCGAAAGCCTATCGGCACCATATCGCCCTAGGCTTTGCCCATGGCCCTTGCTCAACGCCTTGAAATTGCGGATCACGAAGCGCTGCTTTCGGCGGGCCATTTCGCTGATGGACCTTATGGCAGCCTGCTGGGCGGCCGCATGGGCAAGCCGAAGAAAAGGCCCGTCCTCGTGCTTGATCCCGATGAACTGGCCGAGGCGCAGATCGCCATGGCGATGGGCGGGGCGCAGATCATGGAAGAGGCGGGCGATCCGCTGGCGGCCGAACGCCGCGCGGTGCCGTCCATGTTGCTGGGTCTCGCCCCGATAGATGCCGAGGATGATTGGGAGCCCGAACCCGCGCTTGCCCTTGAAGCCGGTCCGGCTTTTGCGGAGGATTACGAGGAAGCCGCAGCCGACGACGAATGGGCAGATGAGGCGGAAACGGAATCCGATACCGGGCCTGTCGCCGGACTGAACAATCTTGCGCCATGGCCCGACGCCGACGATGCCGCTTTCATGGCCCCTGGCTCTGAGTTTGACTCTGAGCCTTCCGACGATTCCATCCCCTCGATCGAGGAGCAATTGGCGCGGATGCGGCATCTGACCGCGTCGCGCGTGCCGCAAGCGCAGCCGCTGCTTGCATCTGCCGCGCTGCCTGTTCCCCTGGCCTGCGAGCCTGAACCCGAACCGCAGCCCGACTCCGGACCCCATTCTGAGGCAGTTCCCCCTGCTCCGACCATGCCGGAAACTCCGCACTCTTCCCCGGTAGAGCACGTGTCGTCCATCGAACGGCTGGGCGATATATGGCATCCTGTGGCACCGCCGCCTGCCCTGTCCGCGCCGATCCCGTTGCCCGATCCCGGCATTGCCTGGAAACAGCCGGAAAGGGTCGAGGCCGCCGGGGCGGATGTGGAGGAGCCGGTGTTCGACCTGCCGGTGGAAGCCGTGCTGGACGAGCCGGCGCCTGCCATGGCGCCTGCGCCCTTCCCGATGAACGACATGGCGGACGCGGCTGACGGCCCTGATCTCGCGTGGATGATGCCGCCCGAACCGCGGCAGCTCAACATCGTGGACGGCCCCCACAATTCGCTGCGCGCGCGCCTGCTGCGCGAAGAAGCCGAGGCGGCAGAAGAAGCCGCACCTTCGCTGTGGGATCGCCTGCGCGAATGGGTGGCTGGCCTGCTGTCGCGCAGGTAAGCAAAGCCTAGCTCTTTACCTTTTCCGCAAAGCTCTTGCGCAGTTTCATCAGCTTGGGCGGGATCACCGCCAGGCAATAGGGGTTCCGCTGGCCTTCGCCATACCAGTATCCTTGGTGATAATCTTCCGCCGGATACCAGGTGGCCGGGCCTTCAATCGTAGTGACCGCCTTCCTGCCGGGATTCTCCTCATTCCAGCGGGCAATCGCGGCCTCGGCCTCGGCGCGTTGCGCATCGTCCAGCGGGAAGATCGCGCTGCGGTATTGCGTGCCCACATCATTGCCCTGGCGGTTCAATTGCGTGGGATCATGCGTGCCCATGAACATGTCGTAGATGTCCGCCAGCGAGACCGCGTCCGGATCGAAGGTCACGCGCACCGCCTCGGCATGGCCGGTCACACCGGTGCACACCTGCTTGTATGTGGGATCGGCCACGTGCCCGCCAATATAGCCGCTTTCAACCCGGCTGACGCCGGCCACGTCGTTGAACACCGCCTCGGTACACCAGAAGCATCCGCCCGCGACGATTGCCTGACTGCTTGCCATTTTCTTGTCTCCTTGACGCCCCAAATGGTAACGAAAGACCTGCTTGTCATCCACCGCCTTCGGGCTAGGTTGTGGCCATATCCCCCCAGGTTGATGGAGTAGGCCCATGCGAATTTCCGCCGCTTTGATGACTGCCTGCGCGCTTGCGCTTTCCGCCCCTGCCGCTGCGCAAGCGCCTTCGGCTGCGCATCATCATCACCCGGCCAATCCGGCGCTGGCAGACGCGTTGGCAAGCCCCATCCGCGACGGCGATCGGGCGCGTGACCGGTGGCGCAATCCGGCCGAAACGCTCACCTTCTTCGGCATCGAGCCGGGAATGACGGTGGTGGATTTCATGCCATCGGGTGGCTGGTTCAGCCGCATCCTGATCCCCTATCTGGGGGCACAGGGCACCTATATCGGCCTCAACCCCAATGTGGGCGAAAGCGGCGGCCCCGGCTTTTTCCAGTCGATGCGCAATACCGCCGAAAACTTCCCCGGTCAGGCCGCCGGCTGGGTGCCGGCGGGCGGCGCGCGGGTGATCGGCGCCAATATCGGCAGCGTTCCGGAAGAGCTGAACGGCACGGTCGACCGCGTGATGATCATGCGCGAGATTCACAATATCCGCCGCTTCGGCTGGTTCCATGATCTGGCCGTGACCCTGCGCGCCCTGCTGAAGGACGATGGCCTCGTGGGCGTGGAACAGCACCGCGCGCGGCCCGACGCGCCCGCCTCCTATGTGCTGGGCGACAACGGCTACCAGCGCGAGCAGGACGTGATTGCGCTGTTTGAGGCCTACGGCTTTGAACTGGTCGCGCGCAGTAATATCAACGCCAACCCGGCCGATCCGGCGAACTGGGAACGCGGCGTGTGGTCATTGCCGCCCAGCTTTGCCGGCGCGCCCGAAGGCAGCGAGGAACGCGCCCGTCGCGCCGCGATTGGCGAGAGCGACCGGATGACGCTGCTGTTCCGCAAGCGGCCCTGATCGCTGGCACAGCTTGAGGTAACAGAGCAGGGCGGCTAAGCGGCTGGCATGACCACGCTGACTGTCGCCGCCCTGCAACTGCCCCTCGGTTCCTGGGACGAGGCGGAGAATATCGCCGCCGTTTCTGCCTTGGTGGAGGAGGCGGCGGCAAAAGGCGCGCAGTTGATCCTGCCGCCCGAACTGTTCTCCTCCCCCTATTTCTGCCGCGAGGAGAAGGACGATTTCTTCGCGCTGGCCAAGCCCTTGGCCGAACACCCCTCGGTTATCGCGATGCAGGCGCTGGCTGCGCGGCTGAACGTCGCCATCCCCACCAGCTTTTTCGAGCGGGACGGGCACCATTACTACAACACGCTGGCGATGATCGGGCCTGATGGGCAGATCATGGGCACCTATCGCAAGAGCCACATTCCCGATGGGCCGGGGTATGAGGAGAAATTCTATTTCCGTCCCGGCAATGACGGGTTCAAGGTATGGGACATTCCCACGCCCACCGGCACGGCGCGCATCGGCATCGGGATCTGCTGGGATCAATGGTATCCCGAAACCGCGCGCTGCCTCGCTCTGCTGGGAGCGCAGGTGCTGCTGTTCCCCACCGCCATCGGTTCCGAACCCAAGGATGCGGGCATGGACACCAGCCGGATGTGGCGCCGCGCAATGATCGGCCATGCGGTATCGAACTGCATGCCGGTGGTTGCCGCCAACCGCATCGGCACCGAAGGCCCGGACGACAGCGGCATCGCCTTTTACGGCCACAGCTTCATCTGCGACGAATGGGGCGATTACCTGGCCGAATACGGCGCTGATGAAACCGGGGTGCTCGTGGCGACGCTCGATCTGGACGCGGCGCGCCGCCACCGTGCCAGCTGGGGCTTTTTCCGCGACCGCCGCCCGCAGCTTTACGGGCGCATTGCGGAGGATATCTGAGCCGCCACCTCTACCTGATCGCGCTGGGATCGAATCAGCGCCATCCGCGGCTTGGGCATCCGCGTGCCGTGCTCAGCGCGGCGGCGCGAATTATCGACGGGCCGCTGGGACAGGTGGTGGCGATGGCGCGGGTGATCGAAACCGCGCCCATCGGCCCCTCCTTGCGCCGCTATGCCAACGGGGCGCTGCTGCTCGAATCGAATCTCGATCCGTTGGACCTGCTCGACGCACTTCAGGCGCTGGAGGCGCAACTGGGGCGCGTGCGGCGAGGGCAGCGTTGGCGTTCGCGCGTAATTGATCTCGATATCGTGCTGTGGTCGGGCGGGGTGGTGGCTTTGCCGCCGCGCCTGATCGTGCCGCATCCGCTGTTTCGTGCACGCAGCTTTGTGCTGCAACCGGCGGCAGCGATTGCGCGCGGCTGGCGCGATCCGCTGACCGGCTTCACGCTGGCGCAGCTATATGCGCGCTTGACCCGGCGCAGGCCCCTGCCTAGGTGACGCCATCCCAAAGGCGTGGGCCCGTAGCTCAGTAGGTAGAGCAGCTGACTTTTAATCAGCGGGTCACAGGTTCGAATCCTGTCGGGCTCACCATATTTGCCTTCTCCACTCGCTCCCCAACCGGCTTGAAATTGTCAGAGTAATAGGCTCTCCTTCGCGCCAAGGAGAGGGCGTGTGCGGTTCTGGCTTGGTATTTTGGCGCTGTTTCTGGTGGTTGTTCCAGCCGCAGCCCAGCACGCGCCGGCGACTGGCTGGACGGCCGATAACGGCAACGG
The DNA here is from genome assembly GCF_037154155.1 of Alteraurantiacibacter lauratis. Classification (NCBI taxonomy): domain Bacteria; kingdom Pseudomonadati; phylum Pseudomonadota; class Alphaproteobacteria; order Sphingomonadales; family Erythrobacteraceae; genus Alteraurantiacibacter; species Alteraurantiacibacter lauratis. The sequence continues at coordinate 49,574 of NZ_JBANRN010000003.1, read as the reverse complement.
CACCTTCACCAACCCGCTGTTTCAGGACGAGTTTTCGGATCCCGACATCATCCGCGTGGGCGAAGATTATTACATGACCGGCACCACCATGCATATGATGCCGGGCCTGCCGCTGCTGCATTCGCGCGATCTGGTGAACTGGCGGCTGGTGTCCTACGCTTTCGACCGGCTCGACCTTGGGCCCGCCTGGCGGATGGAGCAGGGGCAGGAGATTTACGGGCAGGGCATCTGGGCCCCTTCGCTGCGCTATCACGACGGCACGTTCCACATCTTCGCCAATGTGAACGGGCACGGCCTGCAGCATTTCGCGACGCGCGATCCCGCCGGGCCGTGGACGCACCGCTCCATCCCCGGCGATGCCCACGACATATCGGTGCTGTTCGACGATGACGGGCGCGTCTGGGCGGTCACCGGCTATGACGAGGTGCGCCTGATTGAAATGGAGCGCGACCTGTCAGGCTTTATCCCCGGAACCGAGCGGGTAATCATCCCTGCCGGCAACGCAATGGGCGAGGGGCACCATTTCTACAAGATCGACGGGCGATACTGGATCATCAGCGCCAATTACGCGCCCACCGGCCGGATGCAGGCGGCGCGGGCGGATCGGCTGGACGGCCCGTGGGAAACCGCCGTCATCAGCGCGGGCGAGACGATGGGCACGCAGCGCGGCTGGTGGCTGGCCGATAACGGTCTCGGCAAGCCGCTGCCCGGCCCCGGTGCGGCTTTCGAATTCACGCGGCCAGCCAGCGCCAATGCCCACGGCGCCACCCCGCTGCATCAGGGCGGGCTGGTGCAGCTTCCCAACGGGGATTGGTGGGGCTTCTCGATGATGGATACAGGCGCGATGGGGCGCACCACTTTCCTGTCGCCGGTGCATTGGCAGGATGGCTGGCCCATGTTCGGCCTGCCGGGCAATCCGGGGCGATCCCCGCGTACCTGGGTGAAGCCTGCCACCGGTCACGAACAACCGCCGACCCCCGCATGGGACCGGTATGACACATTCGATGGCCCGGCTCTGCAACCGGTGTGGCAATGGAACCATCACCCGGACGACAGCCGCTGGTCGCTGACCGAACGGCCCGGCTTCCTGCGGCTGCGCCCGCGCCTTGCGCCCGATTTCCTGCGTGCGCGCGGCAGTGTGACGCAGCGCGCTGTGGCACCGCTATCCGAGGCAACCGCACTGCTGGACGCCAGCGGCCTTGCACCGGGCGATATTGCGGGGCTAGGCCTGCTCAACCTGCCGCATGCGACACTCGGCGTCATGCGCGATGGCGATGCCTACGCCCTGCGCCTCTACGATCAGGCGAGCGACACCGAGAGCCATCTCCCGCTGCCCGGCCACTTGGTGCATCTGCGCCTGACTTTCGATGCGCAGGAGGAAGCCGCGCGCTTCAGCTACAGCAGGAACGGCACTGATTTCACGCCGGTTGGCGGGGCAATCCGCACGCCATACCAGCTCAAGACCTTTCAGGGCGTGCGCTTTGCCCTGTTTGCCTATAGCGCGGTTGGCGAAAGCGAAGGCTGGGCCGATTTCGACCACTTCACCGTGACAGAGCCGCTGGCCGATCGCAGCCGCAACCTGCCGCTGGGCCGTGTCATCACGATACACAATCTGGCGGATGAAAGCCTTGCCTGGGCCAATCCGCACGGGATGCTGCACCATGTCAGCGCCGCATCGGACAGCGCGGCGGGCGCTGGTGTGCGTTTCCGTGTGCATGATCGGGGTCTGGGGCGCGTGGCGCTGGAAGCGGTGGAGAGCGGGCGCTTTCTGGCGGTAACGGGTGCGGGGCTTGCCGCCGATGTGCGGCTGATCGCACCCGAAGGCCTGCGCGATGAAAACGCCGTGCTGTTCCAATGGCAGGATATGTTGGGCGGTGAATTCATGCTGCTGTCGCTTGCCACGCACCGTTATATCGGCATCGCGCCCGGCACCGGCGATCCCTATTCCGCCGATCTTGCGGGCGCCGCGCCCGATCGCCGCAATGGCGCGGTGCTGCGCTGGCAATCGGCGGAATAAGCAGCTGCCCCCTACTGCCGTCACGATCCTAACGGGCACTGTCACAGCTTCAACCGGGCTTGTCAGGGGCGGATTTCCCGCATTTGCCATAGGCTTGGCCTCAATTCGATCCTTCGACTTGGGGAACAGGGCTGATGATGTGCAAGATTTGGGTAACTCGCTTTCTGCCGGCGATGGCGGCCTTGCTGGCGGGGGTGGCGGGTTTGCCCGCAGCCGCGCAGCAACAATCGCCTGAAGCAGCGGCGGCAGCCTATGCCGCGCTTGCCCCGCAGGAGGCGGCGCGCGCGGGTGATCCGGAATTTGACTATGCGCTGGGCATCGCCGCGCTCGACAGCGGCAATTACGGCGCGGCGATCATTGCGCTGCAACGCGTGCTGGCCGTGCAGCCCACAAACGCCGCCGCGCGGGCCGAACTGGCGCGCGCCTACGCGCTGGCAGGCGATATCGACACCGCACGCCGCGAATTCGCGACCGTGGTGGACGATCCCAGCCTCCCCGATCCGGTGCGCCAGCGCTTCACCGGCTTTGTCCGCCAGTTTGACCGGCAGATTGCCGGCGGCGGCAGCGATGTGTCGGGCTTCCTCGATGCGCGCGCAGGCCATGATGACAATATCAACGCCGCCACGGATCTCACGCAGATCACCATCCCGCTGTTCTCCTTCCTTGGGCCGGGCCAGTTGGGGCCGGGCGCGCGCGCGCAGAAGGACGAGTTCTACGAGCTGACCGGCGGCGTATCGGGCGTTACCGCCGTATCGCGGCAGGATCGGCTGTTTGCCTCTGTCCTTGGCAGCTGGCGTGACAATTTCGATACCTCCGCTTTCGACACTGCCAGCCTGACGGGCACCGCCGGTTTCGCGCACAGCTTCGCCAACCGCGATGTCCTCTCGCTGTCGGGCCAGGTGCAGCGCTTCTGGCTGGATGGCGATGGCTACCGCAACAGCTATGGCGCGGTGGCGCAATATACCAATGTGCTCAGCCAGGGACGCGCCATCACCGTGTCGGCGCAATATAACCGGCTGGATTTCGACAATCAGCCGCTGCTTGATGCCGATCGGTTTGCGGTCGCATTGGGTTATGTCACACGCAACCTTTCGGCCACGCTGTCCGCCGGCAAGGAAGAAACCCGCCGCCAGGCAGGCGATGCCTATTCCAACTGGTTCGCCAACGCCTCGCTGGGCGGCGAATATCCGCTGACCGAGCGGCTGGCGGTGCAGGGCGGCATCGCCTTCGACATGCGCCGGTATGACGCGGCCGATGTGCTGTTTCTGGTGAAGCGGCATGATGAACGGGTGGACGCGCAGATCGGACTGAAACTGGCGCTGACCGACAGCCTGTTCTTCCAGCCGCGCGCCAGCTTCACGCGCAACTGGAGCAATATCGCCCTTTACGATTACGACCGCTTCACCGTCTCGGCCGGTGTGCGCCTCGAATTCTGATCCCTTTCACGCGACATACGGGAACCAGCATCATGATCCGCCAGACCCTTACCTCCTCGCCCAGCCGCCGCCCGCTGGGGCGCGCCCTGTTTCTTTCCGCCTCGCTGCTGGCGCTGGCCAGCGTTCCGGCGCAGGCCTCCAGCGTGCTCTTCTCCTCGGCCGGGCGCACCCATGTTGCCGAAGGCGAAAGGGTGAACCACGGCCGTGGCCTGTTGCAGTTGCGGCAGGATAATGGCGCCACCCTGTCGTTCAGCGAAGGGGCCGAATTCACCCTGAACACCGACGATTCGGTTTCATTGCACAAGGGCAGCGTGACCGTGGCGGGCGCGGGCGATGTCGTTACGGTCGTGCGGATGCCCGACGGGGTGGAAGGGCGCGTGGGCGGCACCGGCAATGCGGCCAGCTTCACCGTGCAGGAAAACGGCCAGAGCGACGGCCACACGCTGAGCGGGATTGCCACCATCACGCGCGGGCGTGTGCAGCGCAGCTTTGAAGCCGGGCAGATGTGGGCCGCTGCGGGAGGCGGGAATATCCGGCAGGTCGTGGCGCGCGGCAGCCAGCCGCCGGTCGGCGCGGGCCTTGCCAGTGCCGGACAGCCCGACGTGGCAGACCTTGGCGAGGGCGGGCCGCTGGCGGCGGCGGAAAACGGCCTGCCGGTATCGCTGGGCGATGGCCTGGCGGCGGCGGGCGCGGCGTCCGACATCGTGGCGCTGGGCCGCCGGGTCGATGCGGCCAACGGCAATCCGCGCCTCGATACCTATCCGGTGGGTGATCTGGCGCAATTGGTGGCGCTGGCCGCCAATCTGCAAGGCTTCAACGGCGGCAGGCCTTTCCCTGCGGCGCAGGCGGACATCATCCGCACCTATCTGCGCTATCTCGCCAATGGCGGGGCGGGGGCGCAGTTCCTCACCGCCTATGCCGGGTTCCTTTCGCAATATCTCGACCTGATCCGCGCGGGCGGCGTGCCGACGCAATTCACCGGCGCAAGCCAAGCCGATATCAATGCCTTCCTTGCCTATCAGGCCAATCTGGGCCGGCTGGCCGAGCTGTCGGCGCAGAACCGCGCGCTGGCCGAGGCGTATCTGGCTTTCCTTCGGGAAGGCGGCAATCCGAACCTTTTCGCATCCCGCTATACCGATCTCGTCACCGCCTATTTCGCCTTTGTCCGCGGCGGGGGCAATCCCGCCGAATTTGCCGGCGCATCGCAGGAAGTGCTCGACAGCTATATCGCCTTCCTCGCCAGCAGCGGGCTGGCGCAGCAGCTTTCCGAGGAAGACCAGCAGGTGCTGGCCGATTACCTGGCCAGCGGCGGCTTTGCCTTTGCCGAAACCTATGCCGCGGCGCTGGCCAGCTATTTCGAGTATCTCCGCCAAGGCGGGGTGCCCAGTGCATCCTCCACGCTGACCCCGGAGCAGCTGCGCAATTATCTGGAGGCGCTGGACCGGTCGGGGCTGTTCGCGCAGCTTCTGGGCGACAAGGCGGGTTTTTATGCGGCATACCTCGCCCATTTGCAGGGCGGCGGCGCGGTGGATGATTTCGCGCAGCTCAACGCCAATATCTTTGCCGGTTACGCGACGCAACTGAACGCCTATTTCGCATTCCTGGCGGGCGGCGGCCTGCCCTCAGCCTTCACCGGCGATGTCACGCTGCTCAACCAGTATCTCGCCGCGCTCGACGATGCCGATGCGCTGGCGGCGTTTCTGGGAAGCAATGCGGACTTCTTCGCCGATTACCTCGCCTTCCTGCAAAGTGGCGGCGATATTGACCTGTGGGCGGGCCTCAACGCCAATGTGTTTGCCGGATATGCCGCCGCGCTCGATGCCTATTACACCTTCCTTGCGCAGGGCGGGCTGCCCAGCGGCTATACCGCGCTGACGCAGCAGCAGATCGCCGCCTATGTCGCGGCGTTGCAGGCGCAGGGTGCGACGGGCGCTTTCCTGGGCGGGTTGGCCGATTTCTATACCCGTTACCTGGCCTATCTGTCGGGCGGGGGCGACCCGGACCTGTTCACCGGCCTGCCTTCGTTGAACCTGCCCGCTTTTGCGGACGCGCTCAACGCCTATGCCGCCTTCCTGGCCGGAGGCGGTCTGCCAAGCGATTACGATGCGGCATCGCTGAATGTGCTGGCGATCTACCTCGACGCGATCGGCCGTTCTGGGGAACTGGCCGCGCTGCTGGGCGGCAATGCGGATTTGCTGGAGGCTTATTTCGCCTTCCTGGCAGGCGGCGGCAGCGCCAATCTGTTTGCGGGCCTGCCTGTCTATCAGACCTACGCCAGCGCCTTGCAGGCCTATTTCGCCTTTCTCGACGCGGGAGGCCTTCCGGGCGATTACACCGCGCTCACTGCCAGCCAGATCCGTGACTATCTGGCCGCTCTGAACGCGGCGGGCGGCTTTGCGGCGCAATTGGGCAGTCTGTCCGATTTCTTCACTGCCTATTTCGCGCATATTTCTGCAGGCGGGCTGCCCGGCACATTCTCCGGCCTGCCGGTTTACCAGAGCTATGTTGCGGCGCTGAACGAGTACTACGCCTTCCTGTCAGCCGGCGGCCTGCCGGGCGATTACACCGCGCTGCCATTGGCGACGCTGCAATCCTATCTGTCGGCGCTCAACGCAGCGGGAGGATTTGGTGCCTATTCCAGCCTCAACACCTTCTTTGCCGATTACTTCGCCTTTGTGAGCAATGGCGGCAACCCGGCCAATTTTGCCGGCCTGCCGATCTATCAGGATTATGTGGCCGCGCTGAACGCCTATTACGCCTTCCTGGCGGCGGGCGGCTTGCCGGGCGATTACACCGCGCTGACGCAAGAGCAGATCGAAGCCTATCTGGCGGCGCTTTCGGGCGTGGCTGGCGGGTTTGGCAGCTTTGCGGGCCTGAACAGCTTCTTCGCGCAATATTATGCCTTCATTCAGGGCGGAGGGGATCCGGCGGATTTCACCGGCCTGCCGGTCTATGCCGATTATCTGGCGGCGATCAGCGCGTTTTACGCCTATCTGGCGGGCGGAGGGCTGCCCAGCGGCTATACCGCGCTGACGCAGGCGCAGATCGAGGCCTATCTGGCGATTCTCGACGCGTTGGGCCTGCTGGCGGCCAATTTCCAGGGCGCGGCGCTCGATTTCTGGACCAGTTACCTTGCCTTCCTGACTGGCGGCGGGATTCCCGATGATTTCACTGGCTTCCCCGTGGGCGGGCCGGTTCAGATCGCCAATGGCCATACTTGGATTTCCGACCCCAACGGCATCGGCGTCGGCGCGACGACCAGCGTGGACGTGGCAGCCAACGGCGTGATCGGCCAGATTTCCTATGCCAGCAGCGCGATCCGCAATTTCGCTTCCGACGGCAATTTCACCGCGATGGAATCGGGCAAGATCGGCAGCGATGTCGCCTGGTCGCGGTTCGCGCGGCCAAGCGGCACCATCTATTCCAACTGGAACAGCCATGTGCTGACCGGCACCGTGCCGACCAACCTGCCCACCACGGGCAAGGTCGATTACATCCTTGTCGGCGGCACATCGCCCACCAACCAGCAGGGGGCCGCAGGCTCTGTCGGTTCGTTTGAAGGATCGCTGGCGGTGAGTTACGGTACGCCGCCGCGCGTCGGGTTCGAGATGGATGTCTATATGGACAACCGCGGCTGGAGCGCGGCGACCACGGGCGGATCGGCCAGCCCTCAGCTTGGCGGGTTCCAGCTCAACACCACCACAGGCCGCTTTGAAGGCGGGATGGAGACGACGGGCATTCTGGGCGCGGCCTGCGCGGTTGAGTGTTCCAGCTATGTGCGCGGCGGTCTGTTCGGCGATGGCGGGGCAAGCGCAGGCCTCGTCTATACCGTCAGCGACACGAATGCGCAGATCACCGGCATCGCGATTTTCGGGACCAGCGGAATTGAGCTGGACAGCCTCGGCACGCGGCCCGACCTGCCGAGCGGTGGCGGTATGCTGACCGGCTATACCGGCGGGTTCGATCCGCTCAACCCCAAGATCTTCTTCCGCACCACGCTGGCGCTTCCGGGCGGTAGCACGGCAGGTAGCGAATCGGGATTTGATGCAACGGCCTACACGCTCGACGCCAATGGCGGGCTATTGTCCTACACCCGCACCGGGGGCACCACGCGCACAAGGGGAACGACGAGCCAGACCGATGTGTTCGGTAATACCGATGTGCTGATCGGGCGCTGGACCAACGGCACCAATACCGGCGGAAATCCGTTCACGCTGAACGCCAACCAGGGCTTCCATTATGTGATGACCCGTCCCGTGGCAGACGGCTTTGTGCTGCCAGCATCGGGCGTGATCCATTACGACCTGCTGGCCGCGACGCAACCGACCATCGTCGATGGCAGCGTGGCTCCTGGCACCTTTACCGGGGACATGGCAATCGTGCTGGGTGCGCAGAACCGCATCGCGATGGAAGCCACGGTCACCGTGCCGGGCCTGTCGCTGCAATATGGCACCCTTGGCGGCATCGCCAATCCGCAGTTGTCGCAAACCAATCTGACGGTGAATCCCAATTTGACCTTGCAGTTCTTCATTCCCGGCGTCGGCGGCAACGCCAATTGCGCGTCCGACACCTGCTATCTGTGGGGCAATGGGGCGTTTGGCGGGGATGCCGATACGCTGGGCTTCAGCTACGGCGCCTATCACGCCGGCGGCAATGCCAAGACAGTGATCGGCGCGGCGATCTTCGGCAACGGAACGCTCTCGGGCGGCAGCAGCGGTAGCGGCCAAGGCAGCCAGTCGCTGCAATCGGCTGGAACCGCGCCTGCGGAATGGAATCGCTGGGACAGCGCGCCAGCGGCAGCGTCCGCCGCGGGTCCGGCCGAATTTGTTGCGCCGGGCCTGGAACAGATCGCCGGCAGCGGCATTCTTTACTCGGCCGACCAACGCGCCCAGCTTGAAGCCTATATGGCGCGGCAGGGCGGCGCCCGGTGAGACGCGACGGCGGGGCCCTGTGCAAACGGGTCCCGCACCAGAAAGGCCCGCCGGGTTTGCGACCCCCCGGCGGGCCTTTTTTGCTTTGGCGGCGTGAGTTGAAACGACCGGCGGCGCGTTCAGCGGATCACGATATAGACGCTGGCATTGTCGCGCCCGCGGTTCTCCAGTTCGATCGAGAAACGCTCGGTATAGATCGGCAGCCAGTCGCAGCTGGCATTGGGAGAGAGCTGCTTTTGGCACACTGCCTCGGCCCGCGGATTGGCAATGGCGATCGCAACCTGCCCGCCGCCACTGGCCTGCGCAGCAATCTGCGCGCGTTGCCCGGCATAGAAGATCTGTTCGATACGCACCCTTTGCCCTGCCGCCAGGCTGGCGCGGCGATAGGCCGGGCCCAGCGTGCGTCCGCGCCACGGATTGCTTTCATCCGCCTGATGCTGGCTGCGCCATTCGCCCAGCGGATCATCCGGCGCCCCGTCGGCCAGCCGCACATTCATCGCGTCGAGCCGTTCGATCAGCGGCGCGCGCTGTTCCGGCTGGGTGACGGAATCCGCCGCGGCAAGCAGCGCGGCCGCATCGAGCAGCGGATTGCCGGTGGACTGCGGGTAGACAGCGGGCAGTGCAGAGACGGCGTGTGCCGGGACGGATTGGGCCGCCAAAGGCGCGCCGCCTGCTGCCGCACATCCGGCGACCATTGCGCCCAGCGAGATCATGGCAAGGCGTTTCATGCGCTTGTCTCCCCTGCATTCCACATGGCGTGCGGCTTGATCACAAAATGCGCGCCTACCTGCGAATCGGCAAGTGCAATCCCCATGCCGTGCCGCAGCGCAATCGCGCGGGCCAGCGCCAGCCCCAGGCCATGGCTGGTCTTGCCTGCGGGGTTCTGCCCGGTGCGAAACCTCTCGAACACCAGCGGGCGCAGTTCGGGGGCAATGCCCGGCCCATCGTCGCGCACCTCGATCACCGGCCCGCGCGCGACCGACAGCGTGATCTGCCCGCCGCGGGGCACATATTTGATCGCATTGTCGAGCAGGTTGGAAAGAAGGCGCGTCAATTGCATGGGTTCGCCCAGAATCGTCACATCAGGTTCGATGAAGGTGCGCAAGGTCAGCCCCTCTTCTTCCGCGCTGCCGGCGTAAAGTTCGGCCAGATCGCTGGCGAGCGCGGACAGATCGACCGGAGACAGACCGGCCATGTCGCCCACCCGCGCTTCGCTGCTGGCTATGTCGAGCAGCGAATCGAGCATCGTCACCACGCCTCTGATGTCGCGGCGGCACTGGTCGAGCAGAGCCGGGTCCGCTCCGTCGGGCAGGCTGCGCATTGTGTTCACCAGCCGGGCATCGAGATGGGTGAGCGGGGTGCGGATTTCGTGCGCAATGTGATCCGACATATGCCGGTGCGTGCGTGCCAGATTGGCAGAGCGTGAGATGGCACGGGTGCTGAGCGTGGCGAGTTCGCCGATCTCGTCATCCCATTCGCTTTCCGCCAGATCGGGATCGCGCCCCTCCTCCGCGCTGCGAAAGGCCTTGCTGATCGCGCGGATGCGGCGGCGCAGATTGCGCGCGGCGCGGCGGCCCAGCAGACCGGTGGCCAGCACGATCAATGTGGCTACCGCGCCGAACAGCGCCGCCTGCCGCAGCAGGGCCGCCCGGTCGCGTTCGTACGTGCGCGCCACCAGCAGATCGATATCCGGGCCCAGCTTCGTGGCGCGGGCATAGACACGTGTGCCATCATCCAATGTCAGGAAACCGGCCTCGGAGAGGCCTGCGCCCAGATCGGGCCAGCGAGCCACATTCCCGGCCAGCACGGTACCATCGGGCCGCGCCGCCAGATAGCGCGCGCGCCGCCCTTCGAGGCGGACCAGCGTGGCGCGATCCGCCAGCCGCGCCAGCAATTCCGCCTCGCCGCCGGTGGCGTAGATATCGACAAGGCCCGCAATATCGGTGTCCACCGTCATCGCCAGTGAACGTTCGGTGGCCCGCCAGGCTTCCCAGGCGGTAATGGCAAACAGCAACAGCAGCGCCACCAGCGTGAACAGCATGGCCCGCCGCACGATCCGCGCAAAGATCGATCGCGCGGGCGGCATGTCCCGGTTGGCAGGGCCACTTTCGGGCAAGGGAGAGCTATTCGCCACGCGTCAGCCGGTATCCCGTGCCCCAGATCGTTTCCAGCGCGGGCTTGTCAAAACCGGCTTCCAGCTTGCGCCTGAGGCGGCCGATATTCACATCCACCACATTGGTCTGGGGATCAAAGTTCATCTTCCACACATCGCGCAGCAGCATGTCGCGCGTGACCGTTTCGCCTGCATTTTCCATGAAATAGCGGAACAGTTCGAATTCCTTGGGAGAAAGGGGGATGTGCACATTGCGGCGAAAGGCGGTGCGCGCCTTCACATGGCATTCGAACTGGCCATAGATGATGATGGCCGAATGCGCGCGCCCTTCGGCCCGGCGCACCAGCGCCTTCAGCCGGGCCAGCAATTCCTCCGGCTCGTAGGGCTTGGCCAGGTAATCGTCGACGCCCGCGTCCAGCCCCTCCACCCGGTTGCTCGCCCGGCCCAGCGCCGACAGCATCAGCACGGGGGCATCCACGCCGCTTTCCCGCAGGCGCTGGACAATGTCCAGCCCGTCCATATCGGGCAGCATCCGGTCAAGGATGATCGTGTCGAACGGTTCCATCGCCGCGCGGCGCAAACCCTCGGTGCCGCGCATTTCCCACACCACCTGCCACCCCTGCCGCGCCAGCAGGGCCGAGACATCGGCAGCCGCATCGGCATTATCTTCGACATACAGCAGTTTCATGCCCAATGTCCTTTGTCCAATGCCTTGCGCACGCCAGATCCTGTCAGTGCGTGCCAAATTGCAACCTTGCCAGAAAACGGCAATAAACCAGATAACCGCATCTGGGGCGCGACTTGACTTGTCGCCAAGATGACAAATGCCGTTAGAATTGCAATTCTTACCCTTGAAGGCAGTGGGAGACGCGCGAGGTGGTGGGAGATGGCAGCATCTATCAACCGCGCCGCCGCCCGCGCTGGTGGTTGGTGCTGCTCATCCTGCTGGCGCATCTGGCGGCAGGCGCGCTGTTGATGCGGCTGCTGGCCCCCGATTTCACCGCGCGCATGGTGGAACAGGCCACGCGCGGCTTTACCGTGACGATCACCAGTCCCCCTCCGCCGGCGCCTGCGCCCGAACCCGACAGCCAAGACGAAGGCGCGGCCGGCGATCCGGGGCGGCAAGCGACCGCCAGGGAAGTGGTGGTACCGGCAAATCCTGTACCCGTGAAGCCCAGCCCGGTGCCGCGCGCGGCCTCGACGGGAACCGAAAACGCCTCTGGCGCGCGCGAGATGGGCGATGGCACCGGCGCGCAGGGGCCGGGCGATGGCACGGGCAGCGGCAATGCGGGGCAGGGGCGCGGCAGCGGGCTTGCCAGCGGGCCGTCGGTTCTGTCGGGCAGCATCAATTCCGCGCGCGACTTTCCCATTCCCGAAGGCGGGCGGCAAGTGCGCGAGGGCACTTCGGTCACCGTGGTCTTCACCGTGGGTGTGGATGGCCGCGCCTATGATTGCAGCGTCTCGCGCGCCGGGCCGGACCCGGCCACCAATGCGCTGTTATGCCCCTTGGTTATCGAGCGGATCCGGTTCAATCCGGCGCGCGATGCCAGTGGCAATCCGGTTCCGGCACGCTATGGCTGGAGGCAGGATTTCTTTCGCCGGCAATAATCCGCGGCCAGGCGCGCCGGGAACACGCATGGAGTTTGGCACCGCATGACCCTGATTCATCCCGTGATCCTGTGCGGCGGCAGCGGAACGCGGTTGTGGCCGGTCAGCCGCAAGGCCAAGCCCAAGCCCTTCCTGCCGCTGGTGGGGGAGCGCAGCCTGTTCGAGGCAACGCTGGATCGCTGCACCGATGCAGCCCGCTTTGCCGCGCCCATCGTTGTCGCCGGCGCGCAGCATCTCGAACACATCACCGCGCAGCTTGGCGGCAGACCCGGTGCCAGCGTGATCATGGAGCCTGAGGCGAAGAATACCGCCGCCGCGATAGCGCTGGCGGCTTGCCGCCTGCCTGAAGACGCCGTGATGCTGGTATGCCCCAGCGACCATTTCATCGCCGATGTGGCGGCCTTCCATGCAGCGGCCGAGGCGGCGGCCCGACTGGCGGCAGAAGACTGGCTGGTCAGTTTCGGCATCACGCCCACGGCGCCCGAAACCGGCTTTGGTTATATCAAGCGGGGTGCCCCGCTGGAGGGTGGCTTCACGGTCGAGAGCTTCGTCGAAAAGCCCGATCTGCCCCGCGCGATGGAGTTCCTGGCTGATGGCGGATACAGCTGGAACGGGGGCATCTTTGCCTTTCGCGCGGGCTTTTTCCGGAATGAACTGCGTGCCCATCGTCCCGATATCGCCGCCGGGGTGGAACAGGCGGTGGCGCAGGGGCGCGCGGATGGCGCGGCGTTTTACCCCGACGCGGCCGCCTTTGCCGGGTTTGACGGGGAATCGGTCGATTACGCGGTAATGGAAAAGACCGCGCGCGCCGCGATGGTGCCCGCCGCGATGGGCTGGTCCGATATTGGCAACTGGCAGGCGCTGCGCGATGCGCGCGAGGGCGACAGCGATGGCAACCGGGTGCAGGGCCGCGCCGAACTGGTCGATTGCCGCAATGTGCTGGCAATATCGGATGGTCCGCGTATCTCCTTGATCGGGCTTGCAGATGTGGCGGTTATCGTGGATGGGGGCGAGGTGCTGGTCACCACGATGGACGGCGCGCAAAAGGTGGGCAAGCTGACCGGTGCAGTTCAGCAATAGCGGGGATTTTCAGGCATGGACATGGGCGGAGGGCTGATCGCGCAAACCATCCAGCTGGCGCTGGCACCGGTGTTCGTGCTGGTGGCGATCGGCAATATCCTGAACATCCTGTCCAATCGCCTCGGCCGCGTGGTGGATCGCAGCCGCGTGCTGCAGGCCCGTCATGCCGAAACACAAGGGGCCGAACACGATGCGATCGTGCGCGAAATTCGCACCGTCGATATCCGCATCAAGCTGATCGGACGGGCGATCCTGCTGCTTGTGATATCAGGCCTCGCCATCGGGCTGACCGTGGTGCTGCTGTTCCTGCAGGAGTTTGCCGATTTCAGCCTGCAACCCGTGGCCGCCGCGGTTTTCATCGCCGCGATTGCCTTGCTCATGTCCGCACTGTGGCTGTTCTTGCGCGAAACGCGCGAGGGCACGGCCGCTTTGCGTATTCCGCGCAGCTATCTCGAACTTGATCGCAAGCTGTAAACGTCAGCCCGCAGGGGGCGGGGCGAGCAGCTTCTGCCCGGCCTGCTGGATCGTGCCTTCGACAATCGGCTTGATGAAGCTGAGCGCGAGGGGCAGATCCATCACGAACACCACCTGATCATCGGCAATCTCGATCCGACCGTTGAGCGGCTGGCCCATTGCGGTGATGGTGAGGCCCAGCGTGTCCTCGTCCAGCCATTCGCTGGTCACCTGCGCCATGCCGCCGGGGATCGCATCGGCGATCTGGCTACCCGAACCGGACAGGCGGCGGCGCACTTCCTCGCGGCCCAGAGTGTGGGGGATGGCGACTTCCATTATTTTCTCTCCGCGAATTGCGTGTCGGCCGGTTGAAGGTCGGGCAGTGGTATGCCTGCATCGCTGCCTGTCCCATAGCGGTAATCGAGATATCGGGTGCGCACCGCCAGATCATCCAGCGACCCTTCGGCCAATTGCCGCGTCACCTGATCGATCTCGCGGGCAATCTTGGCGAGGCTTTCCACCAATTGCGCATCGGGGGTGGAGCCTGCGCGCGCTTCACTGCGCAGATGCACGGGGATGCGGCGGTAGGCCTCAATGGTTTCCGGCAGGATTTCGCCTACCAGCTTGCGCGTTTCGGCGGCGGCGGGGTGGACGGGATCGACATGGGCGAGCTGCGCGCCCAGCGCGTCGAGCCGCGTGCCAATGTCCTCCACCAGCCGCACGGCGGGCGGGGGCAAGGCGGCGCGCTGGCTTTCCAGCCACAATTCGGTGCGCGCCACCAGCGCCCGCGCGTCCTGCGTGCGGATGAGGTCGGCGCGCGTGGGCACCTTGACCTTGGGGTAATTGCCGAAGATCAGCACGGCGGCCGCCATCGCCAGCACGGTCAGCATCGCGCCGACAAAGCCGATGCCATCGACGATCAGCCCGACCACGCCCGATGCGATAACGATCGCGGCGAGCGAGGCGGCGATCAGTTTCAGCCGCGTGGCAAGGTTCGATTTGCGCAAGCGGCGCGAACCTGCGCCAATCGCTGGCCCGGTCAGCCGGTGCCGCCCGCCCGCCCGGTTGTCGCGCAGCAGGTCTTGGGCATCGGCCAGCAGCCGATCGCTTTGCCGGGTCAGGTCGTCCGCCATCAGCCCTCAAGGCTCAGCAGCGAGGGCTGGCTGGCCGCCTGCGCCGCCTTGGCCTGCCCTTCGGCGCGGGCGATATAGCCCTTGGACTTCTCTACTTCGTCGGTCAGCACATCGACCGTCTGCTTCATCGATTCCAGCGCGCGGACCTTGAAATTGTCCACCTCGTCCATCGTGTCATAGATGTTCTGGAACGCACGTTGCAGCGTTTCCAGCGGGATCGTGCTCGATGCGGCCTGTTCGTGAATCTGCGCAGTGTTTTCGCGCAGCAGCTTGCCGGTGGAATCGATGATGTTGGCTGTGGTGGTGTTGAGCGCGGTGATCTGGCCCAGCACCAGTTTCTGATTGGTCATCGCCTGCGCCACGGTTACCGCGGTGCGCAGCGCGCCCACCGTGGTGGTGCTGGCGCGGTCGACGCCCTTCACCAGTTCGACATTGTTCTTCTTGACCAGGTCGAGCGCAAGGTAACCCTGCACCGATACCGCCATCTGCGTCAGCAGATCCTGCGTGCGCTGGCGGACATAGAACAGCGCGGTTTCGCGGATCGCGCGCGCCTTTTCCGGGTCGGTCGCGTCCAGATCGGCGGCCTTTTCTTCCAGTCGCTCATCCAGCTTGCGGGCGATGTGGATCATCTGTTCCAGATTGCCCATCGCTTCCCACAGCTTGGCGCGTTCCACATCGATAGCGGCATTGTCCATCAGCAATTCGTCCTTGCCGCTGGCCAGCCGCGCCAGGATCGCCTGGATGTGGCCCTGCGCGGAAGTGTAGCTGTCGAAATAGTTCTTCAGGCTGTTGCCGAAGGGGATGATGCCGAACAGCTTGCGCCCGGTCATCTTGCCTGCGCGGCCGGGGTCGAGATCCTCCACCGTGCGGCGCAGTTCGGCAAGGTCCGCGCCCACGCCGCTGTCCTTGTCCATCGCGCGCACGGGCCGATCAAGAAAGCGGTTGGACATGCCAGCCGCGGCCATGATTTCCTTGCGGCCCATATTGGTGATCTGGTCCACCTTTTGTCCGAAATCGGGCGATTTGGCATCCAGCGCCACCAGTTCGGCAACGAAATTGTCCACCTTCTCGTCAAGCTTGGAGCGTTTCTCCTCTGCCAGCGGCACCAGCCCCACGGCCTTTTCGGGCGCCACGGGGGGCACCGGATCGGGCGGAGTGAGTTTGAGTTCGGTCGCGGTTGTCGTCTCGTTGCTCGATGCCATGGCCCTTGATCCTTCGCCCCGCCCACTGCGTGTGAACTGTATTAGGTGGACAAGACACGCTTTTCAAGCATTCACACAGGCAAAGCAGACCCCTAGGGTTCGGTTGAAGAACGGAGAGATGGCGGTGAACGACAATCAGGCAACTGCGTCCGCGCGGATGGGCTTTGGCCGGGTTATCGGCAGCTTCCGTGCGTGGTGGCGGCGCGAAGTGGTGGCCACGGTCGATCAGGCGGGGCTGGTCGAATTGCGGCGCGAGGAAGCCGATGTATCCGCCCGGTTCCTGTTCATGGCCACCATGTCGGCCGGGATCGCCATTCTGGGCCTGCTGCTCGGTTCGCCCGCCGTCATCATCGGGGCGATGCTGATCGCACCGTTGATGGGGCCGATCATCGGCCTCGGCTTTGCTGCGGCATCGGGCGATTATGTCTGGCTGCGCAAATGCGCCAAGGCGATAGCGGTAGGCACATTGCTGGCGGTGTCCTTCACCGCGCTGATCGTATTCCTGTCGCCGCTGCAGAATGTGACAAGCGAGATTGCGGCGCGCACCCGGCCCAATCTGTTCGATCTGCTGGTGGCGTTGTTTTCCGGGTTGGCCGGCGCCTATGCGCTGATCCGGGGCAGGGCGGACGCGGTGGTGGGCGTGGCGATTGCCACCGCCTTGATGCCGCCGCTGGCGGTGGTGGGTTTTGGACTGGCGACATGGAACTGGCCGGTCTTTTCGGGCGCGCTGCTGCTGTTTGTAACCAACCTTGTCACTATTGCCCTGTCTGCTGCGGTGATGGCGCGGCTTTATGGCTTTAACGCCAGACTTTCGTCAAAACACACGCGGTTTCAGGATGTTGTGCTGCTCGTGGTGTTCATGGCGCTGGCCGTGCCACTGGGCATTGCGCTGCGCCAGATTGCGTGGGAAGCGCAGGCAACGCGGGCGATCAACAACGCGGTGATGCTGCCCTTTTCAAGCAGCGCGCGCCTGTCGCAGGTAGATATCAATTTCGCTGCCGAGCCGGTGCAGGTGACTGCAACTGTGCTGACCCCCGAACTCGCGCCCCAGGCCGAATTGCAGGCCGAACGTTTCCTGCGCCGCCAGCTCAACCGCGAATTCGCCGTGGCGCTGACACAATACCAGGTCGGCACCGGAGCCAGCGCGGCGGAGGAGGCGGGCCTTGCCGCCGCCCGCGCGCGCGAGGAGGCGAACCGCCGCGCCGAGGACCTGGCTGCCCGACTGGCAGTGATCGCGGGGGTGGAGGAAAGCGATGTGCTGGTGGACCGGCAAAATCGCCGGGCGCAGGTGCGGATGACTGCTTTGCCCGGCGCGGGGCTGGCCACCTATCGTGAACTGGAAGCGCGCCTGATCGCGGCCGATCCTGCATGGCGGATCGAGATCATACCGCCGCAATTGCCGCTTCCCACCGTGGCCTTTGCCGAAGGTGAGCCAACCGATGCGGGTGAGCAGGCGCTTGCCCTCATTCGCTGGGCGGCGCGGCGGCGCGGCGATGCGCTGTTGCTGCGCGGCCCGCAGGATCAGGCCGAGGCCGTGGCCGAACAGTTGCGGCAATCGGGGGTGGCCGATGTCGCGGTGGAGGCCGGGCCGGCTCCGCTCGTGGCCAGATGGACGATTGCACCCGGCGCGCAATAAAGGGGGACTTGCGATGATTGCCCAATCGACCGAGATCACGGTGCTGGGGCTGGGATGCCTGCTGCTGCTGGCGCACATCCTGCTGGGCGCGCGCGACGAAAGCCTGCCGCCGCTTGACCCCGTGGCCGGTCGGCTGGAGCGGGCAAAGACAAATTTCCTCGAAACCTTCCCCATCGCCATTGTGGCGCTGATGGGTGTGGCGGTGACGGGCAAGGGCAGCGACACGACCGCGCTTGCCGCCTGGGCTAGGTTGGGCGCGCGGACGGTTTATCTGCCGCTCTATTGGGCGGGCGTGCCCAAGCTTCGTACGCCAGTGTGGGCAGTGTCGCTGGGCGCGCTGCTGGTGCTGCTGGGCGTGCTGATCCGGGGCTAAGCCTTCAATTCCGGATCAAGCAGACCCCTAAGCGGCGATCTCGTATGGTTCGATCTCGCCCGCCAGATACATCTTGCGCGCCTTTGCCCGGCTCAATTTACCCGACGAAGTGCGTGGCAGAGTGCGCGGCGGCACCAGTTCAACCACGCAGTTCATGCCGGTGATCGCGCGCACGCGGTCGCGGATATCGTTGCGCAGCTTTACCCGCTCTTCGGGATCGGACACGCGGCAATGCACCAGCACCGCCGGCGCTTCCTCGCCGCTCTCGGTCTCGATCGCGAAGGCGGCGATGTCGCCGTGGTTGAAACCGGGAAGCTGTTCAACCGCCCATTCGATATCCTGCGGCCAATGGTTCTTGCCGTTGATGATGATCATGTCCTTGGCGCGGCCGACGATGAACAGGTAGCCATCCTCGTTCAGATAGCCCATATCGCCGGTGTCCAGCCAGCCATCCACCAGGCAAGCGGCGGTTGCTTCCGGGTTGCGGAAATAGGAATGCATGACCGACTGCCCCCGGCACCAGACCTTGCCGATCTGGTGATGCGCCTTGGCCTTTCCGTCTTCGCCGCGGATTTCCACGTCCATATCGGGCAGCGGCTTTCCGCAATTGACGATGGCACGGTACCGGGCAGGACGGGAGAGATCACGCGGAGCGCCCGACAGGCGTTCTTCCTCGACCAGTTCCACGCGGATGCCTTCGCCGGGCGGCATCACCGTGACCGCCAGCGTGGCTTCGGCGAGGCCATAGCTGGGGGTGAAAGCGCTGGCCTTGAAACCTGCGGGGGCAAAGGCGTTGACGAAGTTTTGCATCACATCGGGGCGGATCATGTCCGCGCCATTGCCCGCCAGCCGCCAGCGCGACAGGTCGAAACGTTCGGCCACATTGCTCTGGCTGGAAATGCGCCGCGCGCAGATGTCATACCCGAATGTGGGCGAATAGGAGAGCGAGAACCCCTTGTTGCGGCTGATCAGATCGAGCCAGGCGAGCGGACGGCGTGCGAAATGTTCGGTCTTGAGGTAATCGACACTGACCTGGTTGGCCACCAGAGACAGGAAGCACCCGACCAGCCCCATGTCGTGATACCACGGAAGCCAGCTGATCCCGCGGTCGCCATCACCGATATTCATACTGGCCGCGTGACCATACAGATTGTGCAGCAAGGCGCGGTGCGTCACCGCCACCCCCTGCGGGAAACGCGTCGAGCCGCTGGAATATTGCAGATAGCAGATGTCATCCGGCTGTGCGGTGGGCAGATCCACCGGCGGGGCGGGGCGGGTGGCAAAACTTGCCCAGTCGACGCCTTCGCAACCCTGCCGATCCGCCGCTGCCTGCGCCATTTCGGCAATTTCGGGCGGATAGATCAGCATCTTGGGGTCGGCGCTGGAAAGCTGAATGCCCAATTGCTCGATATAGCTGTCCTTGCCCCCAAACGTGGTGGGCAAGGGAAGCGGCACCGGCCAGGCGCCTGCCAGCGTGCAGGCACAGAACAGCGCGGCGAAATCCGGCCCCGTCTCGGCAATCAGCGCGACCCGGTCGCCCTTCACGATCCCGGCGTCGATCAGGCGGTAAGCCATGTTCACGGCATCGGCGCGCATCTCTGAATAGGGATAGACCCGCTCCAGTTCGCCGCGCATATCGTGGAAATTCATGCCCTTCGCGCTGCGGGCCGCGTAATCGATCGCCTCGTTGAAGGTCGCGAAATCCGAACGGATGCGCGGCAGCGGGCAATCATTGGGTGTGGGTATCAGCATGGTCATGAAGTCAGGGTAACCCTTGATTCGAGCGCTCTTGCGGCGCTTCCCCTCCTCGCAACAACGGGTCGGGAATCCCCCCGGACCCGCGACAAACTTTTCCATTTGTCAGGAAGTGTGGCACGAATAAGGCCAATGGGCACCTATAAACAAGAGTGTAAGCAGACGAAACGGGCGAAAAGACCGCTCGATCCCGCGCGCTTGCGTGATCTGGCGCTGTCCTATGTCGCCCGCTACGCCACTTCGGGGGCGCGGCTTGAACGCTACCTGAAGCGGAAAATCCGCGAACAGGGATGGGTTGCCGATGGGCCAGCTCCCGATGTGGCGGCGCTGGTAGAACGCTATGCGCAGCTTGGCTATATCGACGATGCCGGTTTTGCGAAGGGCAAGCAGGACAGCCTGCTGCGGCGCGGATACGGCGCCCGCCGCGTGGCCGAAGTGCTGGGGCAGGACGGCATAGCTGCCGAACTGCGCGAAGATCTGCGGCCTGGCGAATCGCAATTGCGCCATGCCGCGCTGGCGATGGTGCGCAAACGCCGCTTCGGCCCGTTTTCCGCCGCGCCGCCCGACCGCGAGCGGCGTGAAAAGCAGGTGGCGGCGATGCTGCGCGCCGGGCATAGCCTCGACTTTGCGCGCGAAATGGTGAATGCACCCAGCGTTGAGGCTGCCGAGGAATGGGCGCGCGAACAGGATGATGCAGACGATGGCAATTAAAAGTCGTGCCCTTTTGCGGATGCTGCTGGTTCCCGCAGCCGTGGCGCTGGCGGCGTGCTCCACCCAGGCGACCACCGATACGGCCGGAACCGCGCCAGCGCAGGCGGAAGGGCGGCACCCGGTTTCGGGGCTGGAGGTAACTGACCTGACCGTGACAAGCGGCGGACAGGTGCACCGCTTCCGGGTGGAAGTGGCCGCCACGCCGCAGGATCAGGCACGCGGTCTGATGTTCCGCACCGCCATGGGCGCGGATGAAGGCATGATCTTTCCGCTCCAACAAGTGCGCATGGCGAGTTTCTGGATGCGCAACACGGTGATTCCGCTCGACATCATTTTCATCGGGCCGGATAACCGTATCCTCAACATCGCCGCCATGACCACACCCTATTCCGAAGAACCGATCCCCTCGATCGCGCCGGCCAAGGCCGTGCTGGAAATCAATGGCGGGCGCGCAGAGCAGCTGGGCATTGCGCCCGGCGATCTTGTCGAATGGTAAGCGGCAAAGGCCCATCGCAGCGCTTGCGCAGATGGGGCAAAAGCTTGTAACGGCGCGGGCATGGGATTCCTCGGAAAAATCTTCACCTGGTGGGACGGCGCCACCATCGGCACGCTCTGGTATTCGTTGAAGAACGGCGAACAGGTCGGCACGGATTTCGCGGGCAACCGCTATTTCCGCACCCGCCACCTGAAGGACGGCGCGCGCGAGAGGCGCTGGGTCATCTATAACGGCCCCAACGACGCCAGTCGTGTGCCGGCTGAATGGCACGGCTGGCTGCACGGTTCTTATGACGAACTGCCCGAAAGCCATCTGCCGCCGCCGCGCATCTGGGAAGCGGAATTCACCCCCAACGCCACTGGCACCCCCGCCGCCTATCGCCCGGCCGGCGCGCTGGAACGCGGCGGGCAGCGGGCCCGCGCCACCGGCGATTACGAAGCCTGGACGCCCGACGCGTGAGGGCGCCGCGCCTCGTGATCGGGGCGGCGTGGCTGGCGGCCACGGCGGTTCTGGCGGCCTGTTCGTCCGGCGCGCCCGAACCGCAGGCGGAAGAAACCGAGATTCCGGACGAAATCGCGCAGGCTCCCCTCCCGGCGATTGCAGGCGAGGGCAATCTTGGCACGCCGCTGGCGGAGCGGGTGGCGACTGTCGGTCTCCTCAACAAACGCAACAATATCAGCCGCGACATCGAACTGAAGCCAGGCGAGGCGCGGCGGGTGGACGATGTGATCATCCGCCTCGCCAGTTGCGAACGCACGCCGCCGTGGGAGAATCCGCCGCTGACCGGCGCTTTCGTGCAGGTGCTGGTGCAGGAACGCGCCGCTGCCGGGGCGGATCTGCAATGGCGGCGCGTGTTTTCCGGCTGGCTTTACAAGGAAGCCCCGGCGGTCAACGTGGTTGAGCACCCGGTCTATGATGTCTGGGTGAAGGATTGCGCAATGCGCTTTCCCGGAGAGGAAGAACCCGTCGCGCGTCCGACCGGATCGTCGGCTGCATCTGCGGCACCCTCTGCCGCGCCATCGCCTGCCGCCACCCCCGAAGCGGCGGCTCCTGCCTCCGACGCAGCGGACACCTGATCACCCGCGGCGCCTTCGCCCCCCTGCGCAAACCAGCGCCATGCGCCCGGCAGATCGGCGGCAAAGCCATCGCGGCAGGCATCTTCCACCAGCGCCAGATATTCCGCCCGTTCGACCTCCACCGCGCCCAGCGAAGCGAGGTGATCGGTCATGAACTGGCAATCGAGCACGCGAAAACCGGCATGGCGCATCAGCGCGACCAGCCAGACCAGCGCCACCTTCGAGGCGTTGTCCGCGCGGCTGAACATGCTTTCGCCGCAGAACACCCGGCCAAAGGCAACGCCATACAGCCCGCCCACCAGCGTATCGCCCTGCCAGCATTCGATTGAATGGGCATGGCCGGCCGCGTGCAGCGCAATATAGCTCGCCTCGATCCGGCGGCTGATCCAGGTTTCGGGGTGATCCGGGCGCGGCGCGGCGCAGGCGCGAATCACTGCGGCGAAATCGGCATCGCAGGTGACGCGGAACCGGTCCTGCCGCACTGCTTTCAGCAGCGAACGTGAAGGTTGGAACCGGTCGAGCGGAAAGATCGCCCGGCGGCGCGGTTCCACCCAGAAGACATCGGGATCCTCGCGCGAATCGGCCATCGGGAAAACGCCTGCCCGGTATGCCCGCAGCAGCAGCTCATCAGGCAGAATCGCGGGAACGGGGGCGTGCATCGTCACGCATCTAGCATATCGGATCGGCTGTCGTCGCTTGCCATAAGCAGCAAGGCGTATTAGGGGCGCGTCACCCGTGCAGGGGTGTAGCTCAGCTGGTAGAGCATCGGTCTCCAAAACCGAGGGTCGTAGGTTCGAATCCTATCGCCCCTGCCAATTTCCCGCTTTTCGGCCCGATTCGGCCTGTCCTCTCGGTGAGGACGGGGCCGTTAGGGTGCGTCAGGTTCCCGTCAGTACTGGTCTGGTTCTTCGGGCGTGTCGCGCAGGTGATCAGGCCCGGCCTTGCGATCCCCGCGGGCCAGCGCAAACACCACGCCCGACAGCAGCGTCAGCGCGACCAGGTTGGGCAAGGCCATCGCCGCATTGGCAATGTCGCCCAGCCGCCACACCAAATCGAGTTCCTGCACTGCGCCGACATAGATCACCACGCACCACAGCACGCGCCACGCCAGATGCAGCCGCTTTTCGCCCGCACGGGTGGAGCCGGGCACCCGGTCATACATGAAGGTGATCGCTCGCTCGCCATAATAGGACCAGGTGAGAAGCGTGGTGAACACGAACAGGATCAGCGCCAGGCTCGCCACCAGCGTCCCGATGGGGATGCCTGCCAGCGTTACCGGGAACGCCGCAGCAAAGGCGCCGCTGGTCATGGCAAAACCGTTGAGATCGGATTGCCAGGCATGCAGCACCGGCTGGCCGTTATGCGTGAAGTTGCCCTCCACCGTCAGGATAACCAGCGCGGTCATGGTGCAGATCACAATGGTGTCGATGAAGGTGCCCAGCATCGCCATGCGGCCCTGCTGTTCGGGATCGTCGGTCTGCGCCACTGCGTGCGCAATGGGGGTAGAGCCTTGCCCCGCCTCGTTCGAGAAAAGGCCGCGGGCAACGCCGGCCCGGATCGCCATGATCACGGCGGCACCCAGAAAGCCGCCGCTCGCCGCCTGCGGGTTGAACGCGCCGTCGAAAATGCGGCCGAACGCCTCAGGGATGTCCTGAAAATCGAGGATGATCGCAAGCAGCGCCATCACGATATAGGCCCCCGCCATGAAGGGCACGATCTTTTCCGCCACATTGCCAATCGAACGGATGCCGCCCAGAATGACGATAAGCACCAAAACCGCGGTTATCAGGCCGCCCAGCCAATCTTCCATGCCGAACAGTTCGTTCATCCCGTCGGCCATGGCGTTGGCCTGAATCGAATTGCCGGTGACGAGCGCGGAAAACAGCGTGCCGATGCAGAATACAATGGCGAGCCACGTCCATTTGGGGCCCAGCCCCATCATGATGTAGCTCATCGGTCCGCCGCGCCATGCGCCGTCGCTGGTCCGCTCGCGGTAACGGATCGCCAGCGCACCTTCGCCAAAGGCCAGTGCCATGCCGATCAGCGCAGTGATCCACATCCAGAAGATCGCGCCCGGACCGCCCAGCGTGATCGCAGTGGCAACGCCGGCCAGATTGCCGGTGCCGACTTGGCCGGAAAGTGCGGTGGACAACGCCGCAAAGGGGCTGATCTCGCCCGCGCCCTGTCCTTTTCGGCCCTTGAACAGACCAGCAAAGGCGGCGCCCAGCTTGAGAATGGGATAGAACCGCAGGCCCACCATCATCCACAGGCCAATCCCCAGCAGCACAATCACCATCGGCGGGAAGGGGATGACTTCGGCCCCGTTCCACAGGCCTGCCCAGATGAAATCCGACACATTGGTGATGTGATCGATCAGGCCGGCGGCCTGCGTTTCCACTGCCCCGTCCGCTGCTGCCGCCGCCATGTTTGCCAAGTGGCATTCCCCTCGCTGGTAAGTAACCCCTGAAGCACGCAACGCTAATCTCACGCGGGCGCGCTGACCAGCCCTGATGTTGCATTTGCAACCGGACAGGATGCGCGGGCGCTATCGGATGTCTTGCCAATCGTGACCCATCGCCCTAAATAGCCGCTCGCCTCCCGACATCGGAGCATCCCTGCCCCTCCCGGCCGCTTGGGCCGGGGCGGCGATGATCCTATGGCGAAAGGCGTATGCAGGATCGGCCACGTGCGTGGCTGGATGGACAGGAAAAGGCGATTACCCGATGGCCGAAGACAGCAAGACCGCCGCCAAGGCTCCCCGCACATCGCCGAGCGAGTTTTTCAAGCAGGTGAAGTCGGAAACCGGCAAGGTCGTGTGGCCCACCCGCGAAGAAACGGTGCGCACCGCCATCTTCGTCTTTATCCTGATGATTATCCTGTCGCTGTTTTTCCTCGGCGTCGATACGGTGTTCAGCGCGGTCGTGCGCTGGCTCCTGTCGCTTGCCTGATACGCCAACCTTGCTGCGCAAACCCTGATACGAAAGAGATAACAGATGGCCCGCTGGTACATCATCCACGCCTATTCCGGTTTCGAGAACAAGGTGCGCGATTCGATCCTGGCCGAAGCTGAACGGCTGGGCCTGTCCGACGGTGTGGAAGCGGTGGAAGTGCCCACCGAAACCGTGACCGAGGTGAAGCGCGGCAAGAAGGTGCAGGTCGAACGCAAGTTCATGCCCGGCTATGTGCTGGCCAAGCTGAACCTGACCGACGATGTCTATCACCTGGTCAAGAACACACCCAAGGTTACGGGCTTCCTGGGATCGGGCAACAAGCCGCAGCCGATTTCCGAAAAGGAAGCCGCCCGCTATTTCGGCGGCGTTGCCGAGGCGCAGGCCGCACCCAAGCACGAAGTTCACATCGATTACGAGATCGGCGACAGCGTCAAGGTGAACGCCGGCCCGTTCGCAAGCTTCAACGGCGTCGTCGAAGAACTCGATTTCGAGAAGCAGAAGGTCAAGGTCGCCGTGTCGATCTTCGGCCGCGCCACCCCGGTGGAACTGGGCTTCGACGAGGTCGAGCTGGTCAAGTAAGCGCGATCCACGCACGCGCCTTGCCTTCAGCGCAGCGCGTGCATCTCGATCCGCAGCCAGACCGGCTCTGCGCCGAAATTGAAGCCGTAGTCGATCTGGTCCCCGTTCCAGCGGCGGGTCATCACCCACTCGCCATTTACGAAGGTGCCTTCCTGCGCCTCGATCAGTTCGTGCCTTTCGCCGCCTTGCGGATCGGCCAGTGACAGGCGCAGGCGGACATGGCGGCCGCTGACCAGAAAGACATCCTCCGCCAGTTGCGCCGCCACCAGCCCGCCTTCGGGCTGATCGGCCAGAGGGTGCGGATCGGTGGCGATCCAGGTCCAGCCATCCTCGCCAAAGGCCCAGCTGCCGAATTGCGCGGTCAGCCGCCAGCGGCCCATCACGGTGCTTTCGTTCGCCCGGCTGTTCCCGCGCGCCACGCCCCAGATGGGGCGATCCGCCGCAATCCTCGCCCATTCCGGCCCGGCAGAGGCGAACAGGCGGAACGGCGCGGCAAAGGCCTCCAGCGTTGCCTCGTCGAGCAGCTTGGCCCCCAGCGGGTAATTCGAATAGCCGGTATGATCCATGCCAAAAGGCGAAAACAGCACCGCGCCCCGGCCCATGGCGGGCCAGACGAAGCGGGCATATTCGGCCGCATTGCCGATTTCCGTCACCATCAGCGGGCCGTGTTCGGAATAGCGATCAAGGAAACGGTGCACCGCCGCCGCATCGCGCGTGTAGATGTCCGGCCCAATGCCTGCCAGCGACGGGGCGGCCACGCGCCAGATAGGCAGCGCGTTCCAGTTCGGGCCGCCCGATGGCCCGACTTCGCCGTGTTCGTCGGTAAAGGCGTTGCCCAGCGCGGCATTGGCAATCATCGGCAACGCCAGCTCGGCCTGCCCGGCGCGGGCGACATGGTCGATATAGCGGGCAATGTGCCAGCTCATGAAGAACTGCTCTGCGCGGGTGCCGAAGGCGTCGGCCCATGACACGGCGGGCATATCCATCGCGCGGGCCAGATCATCCGGAATGGGCGCGGCAAACAAGGCCTCGGCCTGCGGCGAATGGTCGCGCGCCAGGCCCCAACTGCCGGCTTCGTTCTGCACCTGAACCATGATGACGCGGCGGGTGGTATCGTGCGCCGCCAGATGGCGCATCAGCTGCGCAAAGGCACGGGCATCGGCCTGCATCGTGGCCTCGCCATGCGGGCTGAGCACTTCATGCACGCCCCCATCGGCATGGCGCATCCGGGGGAAACGCTGCGGATCGCGTTTGACCCAGGCAGGAACATAGGCAGGGCTGGTGTTCTTCCATGTGCCATACCACAGCAGGATCAGCCGTTTGTCCTGTTCCTGCGCCTCGCCCAGCAGCGTGTCGACAAAGCTGAAATCGAAGCGCCCCTCGACCGGCTCGATCTGTTCCCATGCCACCGGCATCATCAACGTATTGGCGCTCACCCGGTCCACAACCGGCCAGACGCGGCCCAGAATGGCGGGATAGTTGGACGAATTGTTCGCCTGCACCGCCAGCGCGGTAAATGGCTGCCCATCCACCACCAGCATGGGGCGCAGGGCCCCGGCCTCGATCCGGGGCAGGGGCGTGTCGGCCTGCGCGGGCTGTGCCATCGCCAACATTGACGCCAGCAGCAGCGCGGCAAGCTGTTTTACGGTTGCGCCCATTCCCTCACCCCATTTCAATCACTTGCGCGCCACCATGCCTTGAACGCGGCCCGATGCAAAGCCTGCGGGGACAGCCTTTGCCGACTCGGCGCTTGCTTTTTGGCGCTGCCCGGCTATGAGCGCGCCGTCCCTGCAAGGGGATTTCCGTGCGGGAGGGCTGCGTGCAGCCCGCTATCACCGCTTACCATGCGGGGTTTCTGGAAACAGCGCCCCGGCAGTGAGAAGAAGGAGTTGGCCCCATGGCCAAGAAGATTGAAGGTTACATCAACCTGCAGGTGCCCGCGGGCTCTGCCACCCCCTCGCCGCCGATCGGCCCGGCGCTCGGTCAGCGCGGCGTGAACATCATGGAATTCTGCAAGGCGTTCAACGCGGCGACCGGCGACCTTGAAAAGGGTATGCCGATTCCGGTGAAGATCACCGTGTATGGCGACCGTTCGTTCACCTTCATCACCAAGACCCCGCCCGCCAGCTTCCTGCTCAAGAAGGCCGCCGGCCTGAAGAGCGGCTCCAAGGAGCCGGGCAAGGCTGTTGCTGGCAAGGTGACGAAGACGCAGATCCGCGAAATCGCCCAGACCAAGTTTGCCGATCTCAACGCGAACGATATCGACCAGGCCATGAAGATCATCGAAGGCTCTGCCCGTTCGATGGGCCTCGACGTGGTGGAGGGTTAACGACATGGCAAAGCTGACGAAGAAGGCCAAGGCTCTCGCCGCGCTCGACCGCGAAAAGCTCTACACCGTGGACGAGGCTCTCGCCACGTTGCGCCAGTATGCCGCCAAGTTCGACGAAACCGTCGAAGTGGCGATGAACCTGGGCGTTGACCCGCGTCACGCCGACCAGATGGTGCGCGGCATGGTGTCGCTGCCTTCGGGCACCGGCAAGGACGTGCGCGTGGCGGTGTTCGCCCGCGGTGAGAACGCCGAAAAGGCGCTGGCTGCCGGCGCCGACAAGGTCGGTGCCGAAGACCTGATGGAAGACATGCAGGCCGGCAATCTCGATTACGATCGCGTGATTGCCACGCCCGACATGATGGGTGTGGTGGGTCGCCTCGGCAAGGTGCTGGGCCCCAAGGGCCTGATGCCGAACCCCAAGCTGGGCACGGTCACCCCCAACGTGGCGCAGGCCGTGAAGGACGCCAAGAGCGGCCAGGTCGAATTCCGCGTGGAAAAGATGGGCATCATCCATTCGGGCATCGGCAAGCTGTCGTTCGCTGATGATGCGCTCAAGGCCAATTTCAAGGCGCTGACCAGTGCCGTGGTGAAGGCCAAGCCGGCGGGCGCCAAGGGCAAGTATGTGAAGAAGGTGTCGATCACCTCCTCCATGGGTCCGGGGTTGAAGCTGGACCTCGCCGAAGTCGAAGGCGCCTAAACCCGTCGTCAGGCGCAAGCGGGCCGCAAGGTCCGGCTGGAGCAATCACAAAGGGCCGGTGGGAGAAAATCCCGTCGGCCCTTTTGCTTTCCCCCCTCAGCGCGCATTGCTGTTGGCAAGCGTGTCAGACAGGGTGGTGAACACATCCGCCAGATTGAAGCCCAGCGTCCGGAAGGCGATAATGAATGCGACCGCAATCAGCGCCACGATCAGGCCGTATTCGATCGCGGTGGCGCCGCTTTCATCCTGCAACATATTCCGCGGCATGGCGCATCTCCTGAACGCAGGATCGCCGCGCTTGCTTGCCGCCGGATTGCCAAGCTGGGTTAAGCCGCTGGCAGGGCTGTTTCAGATTCCGCCGCGCGTATAGGCGAGCCCGCGCGCCGCCAGTCCTGCGCACAGCGCATCCAGGCAGGCGGCCAGCTTGTCCGCATCGGTGGAACGGACCACGAAATTGGCCCCCGTGCGCCCTTCGCGGAAAAAGGGGTAGGAGCCGATCTGGCACCCTTCGTGCGCCTTTTCGGTCTGGCGCAGGAGATCGGCCACTTCGCTCTCCTTGATCCAGCCGCCGACGGTTTCCGAAATCAGCGGTGCGCCGCCTTCGAGCGTGCCTGTCAGCGCGGCGAGCATCTGCGCGGTGATGCTGGGCACGCCCGCCATCATGAAGATATTGCCGTGGCGGATGCCCGGCGCGCCCGACATCGCGTTGGGGATGAGGCCTGACCCTTCGGGCGCGCGCGCCATGCGCAGGCGCGCTTCGGTCAGCCCACCTTCCTTGTCCTTGTAATAATCGGCCAGGATCGCGTGCGCTTCGGGGTGGATGACCACCGGAACACCCAATGCCTGTGCCACTGCGTCCACGGTGATATCGTCATGCGTGGGGCCGATGCCGCCGGTGGTGAAGAGGTAATCGTATTTGGTGCGCAGCGCGTTCACCGCCTCGGCAATCGCGTCCATATCGTCGGCTACCACGCGCACCTCGGTCAGGCGGATTCCCTGCACCTGCAACCAGCTGGCGATCTGGGCGATATTCTTGTCATGCGTACGGCCGGAGAGAATCTCGTCCCCGATCACGAGGAGGGCGGCGCGGTAGATGCGTGTCGATGTCATGGTGCGCTGCGTTAGGGCAATTCGCCGCCCTGTTCCACTGGACTTTGGCCCGCTTTTCCAAACCGCAGCACGCCGTCATCCACCGGGCGTTTGCGGTAATCGGCCAGGTCGGCGAGGTAATCCATGTTGAGCCGCCAGGGCAGCTCCGCCTCGCTGCGCGGCATGAGCGGTGCGGCGCGCGCCAGATAGCCGGACGAGAAGCCGAAAGTGGGATCGACCGCCTTTTCCGGCGCGTCATCGCTGCGCACCGGCACCGCCACATCCGCACCGCGCCGCGCCATTTCGGTGAGGACACGGGTGATGTAATCGGCGGTCATATCCGCCCGCAGGGTCCAGCTGGCGTTCAGATAGCCGAACACCACGGCAAGGTTGGGCACATTCGAGAACATCGCGTTGCGGTAGAACCAGCGCTTTGCCCAATCCACCGGCGCGCCGTCGAGCGAGAGGGCGATCTTGCCGCCGATCGCCAGCGAAAGGCCGGTCGCGGTAACGAGGATATCGGCCGGGATATGCGTGCCATCCTGCAGCCGCACGCCGTCTGCCTCGACTTGCGCGATTGCGCCCGTCGCCATCGCGGCGCGGCCTTCGCGCAGCGCGCGGAACAAGTCGCCATCGGGCACAAGGCACAGCCGCTGTTCCCACGGGGGATAGGGCGGCCGGAAATGTCGGGGATCGTAGGCTGCGCCCAAAGCCCGCTTCAGCCGCCGGGTGAGCAGCGCGGCGACCTGATCGGGCCGCTTGCGCGCCCGGTTGTAGACCAGCACGTGCAGCCGCGTGTTGATCCAGCGCGTCAGGCGGTAGGCGACCTTTTCCGGCAGGATGCGGCGCAGGGCGCGCGCCAGCCGGTCAACCGAAGGCTGCGCCACCAGCCAGCTTGGCGTGCGTTGCAGCATGGTGACATGGGCTGCCCGCTCCGCCAGCGCGGGAACCAGCGTGACGGCGGTGGCTCCCGATCCGATCACGACCACGCGTCTGCCGCTCCAGTCGAGGTCAGGTGGCCAGAATTGCGGATGCACCACCGGCCCCGCAAAGCGCTCCAGCCCCGGAATGTCTGCCTGATAAGGCTCCTCGTAATCGTAATAGCCGGCGGCCAGATAAAGGAAGCGCGCCCGCTCCACCCGCTCGCCTGCTGCGTCGGCCAGCGTCACATGCCACAGCGCCTCGCTTGCGCGCCAGTCCGCCGCCAGCACGCGCGTGCCATAGGCGATGTGCGGGGCAAGGCCCTGATCGGCAATCACCTCGTCCAGATAGGCGAGGATATCGGCCCCCGCCGCAATCGCCTTCTCCCCGCGCCACGGGGCAAAGCCAAAGCCCAGCGTGTGCATATCGCTGTCCGACCGCACGCCGGGATAGCGGAACAGATCCCAGGTGCCGCCCGCGCGCGCGCGCGCCTCCGCAATGGCAAAGCGGTGATCGGGGCAGGCCCGTTGCAGATGCACCGCCATTGACAGGCCGGAAATCCCCGCCCCCACGATCAGCACATCGACAGGTTTGCTCATGCATCAGGATTGCCAGCAGGCGCGCGCCGTGTCACCTCCCGCGTGATGACGACCATTGCTGCCCGCCGCTATCGTGATGGCCATGTGCTGCTCGCCGATGCATTGGCCGCCGCCGCCCCTGCGCGGCGCGGTGAATTCGACTGGATCGGGCTGGTCGAACCCAGCGCAGAGGACCTGGCTTCCCTTGCCGATCGCTACGGCTTGCATCCGCTGGCGGTGGAGGATGCGTTGACCCCGCGTCATCCGCCCAAGGCCGAAGCCTATGGTAGCCAGCTCTTCGTGATCGCCCGAACCGCTGCTCAGGACAAGAATGACGCCTTGTCCTATGGGCAGACGGCGATCTTTCTGGGCGATAATTTCATTATCACCGTGCGGCTGGGCAGTCCCCGTGCCCACACCGATTTGCGCAGCCAGTTGGAAAACCTGCCCGAACGGCTGGCCGAAGGGCCGGATTTTGTACTGCACACTGTACTCGATTTCATTGTCGATGGCTATGATCCGCTGCTCGACACGCTGGAGCGCACCGCCGAGGCGATGGAGGACAGGGCGGTGGAGGCGTTTCCGCAAGCGTCGGATATCCGCCGCATTTTCCGCCTTCGCCGTATCCTGCGCCGGCTGGAAGTGACTGCGGGCCGCATGGAGGAGATGGTCGGCAAACTGGCGCAGAGCGAACTTCCCGCAATCGACGCGCGCGCGCGCCCCTATTTCCGCGATGTTTACGATCACACGCGCCGCGCGGTCAGCCGGGTGCGGGGCCTGCTTGATGCGCTGGGGAATGTGCTGGAAGTGGCGAGTCTGCTGGAACAGAGCCGGCAAGGAGCCATCACGCGGCAACTGGCTGCCTGGGCTGCGATCCTCGCCGTGCCGACCGCGATTGCCGGGATTTACGGCATGAACTTTGAATTCATGCCCGAACTTACCTGGCGGTACGGCTATTTCATCGTGCTGGGCGTGATCGGCGCAATCTGTGCGCTGCTGTTCTGGCGGTTCCGTCGGATCGGTTGGCTCTAGCGCCTGGCGGGGCGGCCCTGGTGGCCGCCCTTCACCTTTCAGCCGCCAAACATGGAGCGCGAGGGTGCGTCCTCGTAATCGGCAGTGCGGCTGTTCCCGCCCGATTGGAGCGCCTTGGCCGCCTGCACGGTATTGGCCATCAGGCAGGCAATCGTCATCGGGCCGACACCGCCGGGAACCGGGGTGATCGCGCCCGCGTGCTGGCAATTGTCGAAATCAACATCGCCCAGCAACTGCTCCTTGCCGGTGGCTTCGTCCATCACGCGGGTGATGCCCACATCGATCACCACGGCGCCGGGCTTCACCCAATCGCCTTTCACAAGATGCGGCGCGCCTGCCGCTGCCACGATAATATCGGCCTTGCGGCAGATATCGGGCAGCCCGTGCGTGTAGATATGCGTGACAGTCACGGTGCATTCGGCGTCGAGCAGCAGGTTTGCCACCGGCTTGCCGACGATGTTTGACTTGCCGATCACCACCGCATCCTTGCCCTTGAAACCGTCGATGACGCTTTGCAGCAGGATCATCACGCCCAGCGGGGTGCAGGGGACAATGCCGCCGGTTCCGGTGGACAGGCGACCCACATTGACCGGGTGGAACCCGTCCACGTCCTTGTCCGGGCTGATCGAGCGCAGCACCAGTCGCGTGTCGATATGGGGCGGCAGCGGCACCTGGCACAATATGCCATGCACGGCGGGATCATTGTTCAGTTCGTGCACCAGCTTCAACAAGTCTTCCTGCGTGGTATCGGCAGGCAGGCGGTGTTCGATGCTGGTGATGCCGACCTTCTGGCAGGCCTTTATCTTGCGGCGGACATAGACCTGACTGGCCCCGTCATCGCCCACAAGGATAACCGCCAGGCCGGGACGCTGCATCCCGGCGGCGATCATGGCGTCCACTTCAGCCTTGCTCTTTTCATCAAGGCGGTTCGCCACCGCCTTGCCATCAATGATCTGTGCCATAAATGCGCTGCGCCTTATCAGGAATGCTTGGCGTGGTAAGCGTTAATCCACTCCGCCGATGCGGTCAGCGCGCCGAAGGGGTAGAGGTGCAGGCGCACGCGGCCATGTTCCGCGCCCAGCTTTTTGTCGAGGCTGGCAACAAGCTTGTCCGGTCCGGCGCTGCCGATGAGGTTCGTGAGGCTGATGCCGTATTTCTTCATCACGCTGGCGCTGGCGCCCACGCCGCAGCGCTTGGCAAAGCCCAGCAGGCGCTTGATCCCGGCAGGGCCGGGGACGCCCAGACGCACCGGCACATCGATGCCGCGCTGGCGCATTTCCGCGAGCCAGGCGACGATGGCATCATCGTCAAAGGCGAACTGGGTGACGACCAGCGGCACCATGCCGTGCGCACGGACGGCGGCGATCTTGCGTTCCATCCAGTCCCACAGCTCTGCCGGGGTGTTGTTCGGGTGACCTTCGGGATGACCGCCAACGCCCACGATCTCGATGCCGTGCTTTTCGAGAAGGCCCGTCTCGATGATCTGGAGCGAGGTCGAATAGGGGCCTTCGGGTTCCGGCGGGTCGCCTGCAATGATGAAGACGCGCTTCACGCCCGCCTTCTGGGTGATTTCGCCCAGATACCAGTCGAGCTGTTCTTCGCTTTCAATGCGGCGGGCGGAAAGGTGCACGATGGGTTCAAAGCCCAGTTCGCGGACCAGCACAGCGGCGTCCACGCGCTGTTCCAGCGTTTCGCCGGGCAGGAAGGTGACGGCAATCTGGGTTCCGGGGCGGATCAGCGGGGCCGCTTCCTTCAGGCCTTCGATCTCCTTCGCCGTCATCTCCAGCGAATAGCCATCCACCATGTTTTCGGGGGACTTTTCCCAGTTGGGATGAATTGCAGCATAGGACATCGACGCTTCTCCTCTTCCACAGGCCGCGCGGGCCGCTCCTAGCTGCCGCACGCCTCATCACAAAGCCCCTAGCGCAGGGGGCTTTATTCGTATAGACGAAATTTTCATAAGAGCGAACAGGCGAGAGTCCCTTTTCACCCATGCTGCTGTTTTTGCCAGGCCTGATCTGCGATGCGCGCATCTATGCCGCGCAGACGGCCGCCTTTGCGCAATCGCATGCGGTGGATTCCTACGGCAGCAAGGATGCCCCGGCCGATTCGCTTGCCGATATGGCGCGAATCGCTCTGGCAGAGGCGGACCGGCTGGGGGCAGAGCGGTTCGATCTGTTCGGCCATTCCATGGGTGGGCGCGTGGCGCTGGAAGTCTATCGCCTGGCGCCGCATCGCGTGCGGCGGCTGGCGCTGGTGTCCACCGGCATTCATCCGCTGGGCGCAAACGAACCTGCCAGCCGTGCCGCGCTTCAGGCCGTGGGTCACGAACAGGGCTTTCCCGCGCTCGTCAATCACTGGCTGCCGCCGATGGTGGCCGAGGCGAACCGTGCCAACCCTGCCATTTACGATCCGATGCGCGCAATGTGCCTGTCGATGGGCCAATCCGTGTTCGACGCCCAGATCAAGGCGCTGCTGAACCGGCCCGAAGTCGAAACGCTCGTTTCCCAGATCACCTGTCCCGTGCTGGTGATGACGGGCGAGCAGGACAGCTGGGCCAGCCCTGCGCAGCACGCCGATATTGCCGCGCGCATTCCCAATTCCGAACTCGTCATCGTTCCGGGGGCTGGTCACATGATCATGCCCGAAGCTCCCGAAGCGGTGAATGATGCCATCACCCGCTGGCTCGACAGGCCGGCATCCTGATCAACCCGCACCCTTTCGAGGAGAGGAGCATACCATGAGTGAAACCCTTCAGCAGAAGCTGGACGCGCAAGGCAATATTGTGGACTTCCTGCGCAACCAGCAGGTCGGCCCCAATGTCTATCCGGGCGTTCCGGCCGAATATTCCAACTGGCGCAACGAACAGCGCGCCTGGGCCAAGACCGCGGTGCTGTTCAACCAGTCCTACCACATGGTCGAACTCTATGTGCGCGGGCCGGAAGCCTTCCAGCTGCTGGAATACACCGCGATCAACAGCTTCAAGAACTTCACCGTCAACAAGGCCAAGCAGTATGTGCCCGTCACGCCCGATGGCTATGTGATCGGTGACGTCATCCTGTTCTACCTTGCCGAAAACGAATTCAGCCTGGTAGGCCGTGCGCCCGCGATCGAGTGGGTGGAATTCCACGCCCAGTATCCCAAGCCCGACGGCAGCAAGTGGAATGTGACCGTGGAGCGTGACGAGCGCACTGCGATGCGCACCGACGGCGTACGCAAGAACTACCGCTTCCAGCTGCAGGGCCCGAACGCGATGAAAGTGCTGGAAAAGGCCATGGGCCAGACCCCGCCGGACCTCAAGTTCTTCAACATGGCCCACATCGACATTGCCGGTAAGGATGTGATCGCGCTGCGTCACGGCATGGCGGGCCAGCCCGGTTACGAACTCTTCGGCCCGTGGGAAGATTACGCCACCGTCCACGGTGCGCTGGTGGAAGCCGGCAAGGAATTCGGCCTCGCCCTGGTCGGCGGCCGGGCCTATTCGTCGAACACGCTGGAATCGGGCTGGCTGCCTTCGCCGCTGCCCGCGTTCTACACCGGCGACAGCCAGATGATGAAGGATTTCCGCGCCTGGGCCTCGGCCAATTCCTATGCCGGAATGTGCTCGATCGGCGGTTCCTATGTGCCGGACAGCATCGAGGGTTATTACCTGACCCCATGGGACATCGGCTATGGCCACATCGTGAAGTTCGACCATGATTTTGTGGGCCGCGAAGCGCTGGAGAAGATGAAGGACCAGAAGCACAAGCAGAAGGTCACGCTGGCGCTGGACAACGAAGACATGACGCGTGTGATGTCCTCGCTCTTCGCCAATGGCGACCGGGCCAAGTATTTCGAATTCCCCAGCGCAGTTTACGCGATGCACCCGTTTGATGAAGTGCGCACTGTGGACGGCAAGTTCATCGGCGTGTCGACCTGGGTCGGCTACTCGTCGAACGAAGGCAAGATGCTCACCCTCGCCATGATCGATCCGGACGAGGTCGAAATGGGCAAGGAAGTGAAGCTGGTGTGGGGCGAGCCGAATGGCGGCACCTCCAAGCCGACTGTCGAGCCGCATGTGCAGACCGAAATCAAGGCCGTGATCAGCCCCGTTCCCTATTCGAACGTGGCCCGTACCGCCTATGCGGACAGCTGGCGCGCGACCGGCGTGGGCGCCAACCGCTAAACGCACAACCACTCCGCGGAGAGACGGAGAGAGGAGGGGCGGCCGGTCAACCGGTCGCCCCTTTTGCACATCTCCCTTTGGTGGCTTTTCGTTTGCGGGGGTATGGGCAGGCCATGTATCAGCGCCGGCATGACCCTGCGGCTCCTCTTGACCTTTATCGCCCTGTTCGTCTGTGTGGTATCAGCTCCGCTTGCGGCGCAGGAGGACGGCGACGCCGCGCCTGACGGGTTGGCAGGTGCATGGGACCTGCAGGCGGGCGGCGTCACCATTTTCCGCTTCCACCTGGAGGAACCGCGCGAAGGCGAATGGCGCGGGCGCTGGACCCGGCCGCAGACCTTCAATTCGGATGGCAATGCCTTCTACAATATCCGGCCCGGCATCCGCACCACCGCCAGCATGACCGCGCTGGAATACCAGGGCGCGGTGGAGCTGGCGTTCGACGATCCGCGTCCCGGCGCGATCCCCGATATCTTTCGCTTTCGCCTGACCGGGCCTGACAGCGCGCAGATGATTTATGTGGGCACGGATCTGGCGCCCTATGCGCTGGTTCGGGCAGCCGAAGGAGACGCGCTTGGCGGTTGGGAATCGGGCCGGGTTTACCGCCGCACCTTGACGGGTGACGCGGCAGAACAGCCGCCAGCGCCCTCCGGTGAGCCTGAGGCTCCGCGTGTCGCGGCAGATTTCCTCGACGGGTTCTAATTGCCTTCCAGCAAATCGGCGGTGCGATCGAGCAGGTCCGCCACGCGCGCGTGCAGGTCATCGTCGAACCGCACCTTGGGCACTGCCACGCTGAGCGAGCCGACCGGTTCGCCGTCGATCGTCACCAACCGGGCGATGCCGAC
The DNA here is from genome assembly GCF_037154155.1 of Alteraurantiacibacter lauratis. Taxonomy (NCBI): domain Bacteria; kingdom Pseudomonadati; phylum Pseudomonadota; class Alphaproteobacteria; order Sphingomonadales; family Erythrobacteraceae; genus Alteraurantiacibacter; species Alteraurantiacibacter lauratis. The sequence continues at coordinate 12,371 of NZ_JBANRN010000003.1, read as the reverse complement.
GATGCCAAGCGAAAATTCCTCGTCCGTCATCGCAAAGCCGGTGCGGCGTGCCTCTTCCAGCTGTTCGCGCAGGCGCTTCTCGTCGGTAATGGTGGCTTCGGCGAAATGCCGCCGTTCGCTTTCGGCGAAATAGCGGTCGAGTTCTTCGGGCGGCAGCGCAGCCAGCAGCACCTTGCCCGCGGCCAGCGCGTGCATCGGCAGGCGGCGGCCCTGCGGCACCGAATAGCGCAGCGCCTGCTCGCTCGATTCTGTGACGATCGCCTCGATTTCCCACCCGTCGCGGACGAAGAAGCTCGTCGTCTCGTCCAGCTGCACGCGCAGTGTGCGCACGAGCGGCGCGGCGCGGTCGGCCAGGGTGAAGCCGGGATTGGTGGATTGCAGGCGCGCCAGACCCGGCCCACAGGAATAGCGGCGCCCTTCGCGCACCAGATATTGCCTCTCGACCAGCGTGGAGAGCAGATAGGACAGGCTCGACACCGGGATGCTGAGTGCGGTCGCAATTTCCTGCGCCACCATGGGGCGGTTATGCGCCACCACATATTCGATGATATCAAGCGTGCGCGTGGCCGATTTGACCTGCGAGTTCTGGGCGCTGGAAAGGATGTCTGTCATGGTCAGCTGATCCGTCTGTCCGCGATGTCCGCCCCTTCGCGAAGCGCCGCCAGCTTCTTCCATGCGACGGCGGGGTCGATCTTGCCGTATCCCGCAAAGGTGCCAAATCCGCAATCCGAGCTGGCGATTACGCGGTCTTTTCCCACAATTTCGGCAAAGCGTTCAATGCGTTGCGCAATCAGTTCGGGCGTTTCAAGGTAGTTGGAACAGCTGTCGATAAAGCCGGGGGCAAGGATCTTGCCCTCCAGCTTGCCCGCTTCGGCCGCATCGCGCCAGACCTTCCATTCATGCTCGTGACGCGGATTGGCGTGTTCGAACAGAATGGTGGCGGGCCGGGCCGCCAGCACGGTATCGATGATTTTTTCCAGCGGAATATCGAAGTCGTGGGGACCTTCGTAATTGCCCCAGCATATGTGCATCCGCATGGCGGCAGGGTCGATATCGGCGGTCGCCTCGTTCAGCGCATCGACATTCGCACGGATCGTGGCGAGGAACTCGGCCTCGCTCATGTCCTGATAGCCTGTGTGGCGGCTCATTGCGAGGTCAGGGCAGTCGAACTGCACCTGAAAGCCCGCCTCGACGATGGCGTGATATTCGGGCCGCATGGCGGTGACCAGATCGGCCAGATAGGCCTCGTGGCTGGGGTAATATTGGTTTGGCTGGAACGCGGTGATAAGGCCCGGCGAGGCGGTGTTGAGGAAGGCCTTTACCGTCGCCCCATCCGCCTTGCGTCCATAGTCGGCTAGGGCATTGGCAAACCGGCGGATATCGTCATGCAGCGGCTGGAGATTGACCAGTTCCACCTTGGCAATCGCGCTGGCGCGGGTGAATTCCTGCGTGCCCATGATGGCGGAAAGCTTCTTCGCCAGATCGGGCACGGCGGCCAGATCCAGCGCGGGCTTGCGCGGCGAATGGCCGCCAAAACCTGAAAGCCTCTCAATGATATAGGTCGAATAGCCGACCTTGCCCAGTTCCCCGTCAGAGACTATGTTGATCCCCGCCTCGACCTGGCGGCGGACGGCATCGTCCACTGCGGCCTGCACCACGCGGTCGAAGGCGTCGGCATCGAAATCCTCCCTCTTGTCGCGGGCAAGGAGCAGCGGCACGAGTTCCGGCCCGCGGGGCAGGCTGCCGACATGGGTGGTTTCGATCACGTAATGAAGCCCCTTCCTTAAGTCGCCGCTTATTTCAGATATGCGAAATTAACGCAAGTATGAAATAATTGCCGCCTCGTACTCCGCCGGGTTCTGCCAGTTGCGCGCAATCGTAACGGTCGTTAGCATATGTGCCCGACAGGAGAGAGATCGCCGGATATGGTTGAGGCAGGGTTCGATTACATCGTGGTGGGCGGTGGCAGCGCGGGCTGCGTGGTGGCCGCGCGCCTTTCCGAAGACGTGCAGAGCAATGTCCTGCTGCTGGAGGCGGGCGGCAGCGATGATCACCCCTATATCCGTATGCCGCTGGGCTTTTTGCGCGCGATGATCATGCCGCAGTTCAACTGGCGCTATCTTACCGAGCCGGAGCCGCATCTGAACGGCCGCCGGATGCCGATGCCGCGGGGCAAGGTCATGGGCGGATCGGGCAGCATCAACGGGATGTTCGCCATGCGCGGCCATCCGGCCGATTACGACCAGTGGGCGCAAATGGGCGCGCGCGGCTGGTCCTATGCCGATTGCCTCCCCTATTTCCGCAAGATGGAGGACAGCTGGCGCGGCGAAAGCCTGTATCACGGCACCGGCGGCCCGGTGCGCATCCGCCCGATCGACAGCCCCTATCTGCTGCACGAGGAAATGATGGCGAGCGCGGCCAATGCCGGTTTCGCCACCACCGATGATCTGGGCGGCGCGGTGCCCGAAGGCTTTGCCCGCGGCGAGCAGACGGTGGATGACAAGGGCCTGCGCGTGTCGGCGGCCAGCGCCTATATCAAGCCCGCGCTTGGCCGCCAGAACCTCGACGTGCGGCAGAACGCGCAGGTCACCCGCGTGGTGTTTGAAGGCAAGCGCGCGGTGGGCGTTGCGATTCACACGCCCGATGGCGAGAGGATCGTGCGCGCCCGGCGCGAAGTGATCCTGTCGGGCGGCACCTACAACTCGCCGCATCTGCTGCTGCTGTCGGGCATTGGCCCGGCCGCGCATCTGAAGGATTTCGGCAAGGAGGTGCTGCACGACAGCCCCGGCGTGGGCCGGAACCTTCAGGAACATCCCACCACCAGCCTTGAATGGCTGGCAAAGGAGCGGGTGACTTTCCTGCGGCATCTGCGCTGGGACAGGCTGGCGCTCAACGCCGTGCGCTGGGCCTTGACGGGCAAGGGCACGATGGCGAGCCAGCTCAATTCGTGCAATGTCGTGGTGCGCACCGCCGACGATCTCGACCGGCCCGACATGCAGATCATGGTCAACCCCATCCGGTTCGACGCGCAGACCTGGTTCCCCGGCATCAAGCCCGAACAGGATCATGTGTTCTGGGCGGGCGTGGTGCAACTGCACCCCGAAAGCCGCGGCTGGGTGGAACTGAAAAGCGCCGACCCGCTGGAGGAAGCCGCAGTTACCCTCAATCTGATGGCGGAGGAGGCCGACCTCGTGCAGATGCGCCGCGCCATCCGCACCGCGCGCCGCATCTATGCCAGTGAACCGATGGCGCGCCTCGTGGGCGAGGAACGGATGCCGAGTGCCGCTGCGCAGAGCGATGACGAGCTGACCGATCTGATCCGCGCCACCTGCTATACCGCGCAGCACCCCACCAGCACCTGCGCCATGGGGATGGGCGATCGCAGCGTGGTGGACGAGGAATGCCGCGTGATCGGCGTGGAGGGCTTGCGCGTGATCGATTGCTCGGTGATGCCCACCGTGCCCGGCGGCAACACCAATCTGCCCGTCATCATGTTGGCCGAAAAGGCGGTGGACGCGATGCGCGGGCGCAAATTGCCCGCGGACGAATTGCCGCAGCAGGTGGCCGCATGAGCCGCACCGCGCAGGAAGAGGCCAATCTGGCACTGGTGCTCGACATGTTTGCCCATGTCTTGAACCCGATGGATTCGGGCGCAGTCGATCGCTTCATTGCGCCCGGTTACATCCAGCACAACCAGGCAGCCGAACCGGGCAGGGAAGGGCTGAAGCGCTTTCTCGACATGATCCGCGAGGCAACGCCCGATGCGGTGCACGATGTGAAGCGCGCCTTTGTCGATGGCGACCATGTGACGGTGCATTACCATGTGCGACGCTGGCCGGGCGATCTGGGCTGGGCGGTGATCGACATCTTCCGCATCGAGGACGGGATGATCGCGGAACATTGGGACGTGATGCAGGATGTGATCGAGGGCGGGCCGAACCCCATCGGCCCCTTCTGAGAGGAGGGAAGACATGCGCTTTTCGGGCAAGGTCGTGCTTGTTCTGGGCGGCAATTCGGGCATTGGCCTCGCAGCCGCGCAGGCCTTCGCCGCCGAAGGGGCCAAGGTGCACCTGACCGGGCGCAACCGCGCGACGCTGGACGAAGCGGTGGCGACCATTCCCGGCGCAAGCAGCTACCAATCCGACATTGCCGATATCGCCAGCACCGCCGATGTGGTGCGCGCAGTGGAGGCGGCGGATGGGCGCATCGATGTATTGTTCATCAATGCCGGCGTGGGCGGCTTTGCCCCGCTGGAACGCATCACCGAAGACGATTGGGACCATGTCCATTCCATCAACCTGAAAGGCTGCGTCTTTGCCTTGCAAAAGGCGGTGCGGATCATGGGCGAGGGCGGGGCGGTCGTCGTCACCAGTTCGATTGGCGCGCACGGCGCGCTGGAAGGGAACGGCACCTATTCGGCGGCCAAGGCGGGCCTCGCCATGGCGATGAAGGTGTTTGCGAAGGAATTGCTGCCGCGCAAGATCCGCCTCAACCTCGTCAGCCCCGGCCCCATCGACACGCCGCTGCTGCACCGCAATCCCGGCATGGGACCGGAGGATGTCGCGCGGCTGAAGGAGATGATGATCGCCAATATCCCGATGCACCGCATGGGCACGGCCGAGGAAGTGGCGAAAGCTGTGCTGTTCCTCGCCAGCGCGGATGCGGGCTTCATTACCGGCATCGACATGCTTGTTGATGGCGGCCTGATCGAGTTGCGTTGATGACCGACTTTTCCGACACCACCCCCTTCACCCCGCCCTTTTCCACGCTGGACAATCCGCGCCTGGAATTCGTGATGGAAGTGCGGCTGACCTTTCCCGAAGTCTACACCATGGCCCCGCACCCCAATGGCGGGATGCGCAGCGCGGTGCTGGTGAAGGGCGGCACATTCGAAGGCCCGCGTCTGCGCGGCCGTGCGATTCCGGGCTCAGGCGGCGATTACGCCTATTTCCGGCCCGACGATACTGCCGTTTTCGATGCCCGCTATCTGCTGGAGGAGGAGGACGGCACGATCATCCTGCTGCACAACAAGGGCTTTCTGTGGGGACGCAAGCCCGACACGATGGCCCGGCTGCGTGACTGGGCCTTTGCGGGCGGCGCGCCCGTTCCGCACGAGGACTATTATCTGCGCGGCAACCCCACATTCGAAACGCCGGTGGGCAAGCACGACTGGCTGACGCGGCACGTCTTTGTCGGGGTCGGCGAGCGTCGCAGCGACGGCAATTGCCTGCGTTATTACGCACTGGTGTGAGTCGCGATCAGGGCCTTCCCCAAATATATCCCCATGCGCGCACCACTGCGGTCGGCAATTCGCTGCGCAAATACTAATAAAATTCAAACATTTGGATTTTCTCTTCAAAGCCGGGAAACAAAACGGCTTTGATCGGTATCAATGTTGCAGTGCAAGTCTTCGCAGTAGGACTCGCATTGGATGGTAACTGGCGTAACATTTTGTTGGCGCCAAAGACGCCGATCCGGGAGAGAAGTTATGAGGATTGTGTCACGAGAGTCGCTTGCGACTAGCGTTTCGGTGATCAGCCTTTGCGTTGCAGGGGTGGCACTTGCCCAGTCAGTTCAAACCACCATTCTGGAGGGCGTGCAGCTCCCCGACGAGTTCGTCTTCTCATCGGGTGAGGATTTTTCCTCTGGTGTCAGCACGGTGTCCACCGCTGCCGCCGCAGTTGCCAATGTGACCGACATCCCCACCGGCACGATCGTGCAGGGGGTTCCGGGCGAGGAGCACGAAGAGGAAGCGCTCACAATCGCGGAAATTCCGCCCGGCACGCTTTATCTTGAGAACGGCAGCGATGTCTCGGTTCTTGCCTCCGCCACGTCGACTGGCGAGGATGGCAACGGCCCTGCTCAGGCCTTTGCCAGCGTTACCGATGCTGTTTCCCAGATTATCGAAGCGCCGATTGACGGCGTCGCCGCAACCGCTCTCAACACCGGTTCGCTCACCGCGGGCGCAGAGGCCACGGCGCTGGGTGGTTTCGCGCCCGGCTTTGGTGAAGACACTTTCGCTGCCCGCGCCATCGCCAATGTCACCGGCGGCTTCCACCAGGAAGCCGGGATTTCGGAAAACACCGATGGCAACGCCACGGCAACCAGCACCAATACCGGCTCGCTCGTTGTCTATTCCGATGCCAATGCCTCCGCGATTGACGACGCGATTGCGGAAGCAACCACGCGCGAAGCCATCTACATGCGCTCCTCGGGCAACGGCGCGAGCGATGCGACCACGCTCACCGTGCTCACCAACAGCGGCCTGCTCGATCTCAGCGCCACGGCGGCGAGCACATCCAGCGCGGGTAATGCCTCGGCCGTGGCCGAAGCTGGCGGCGGCGAGCATGGCCTTGTGCACTTGCGTTCGCGCACCAACGGTGTGGGTGAGGATACCGCGACCATCACCATGACGAACCAGGCCGCCGGCGATGTGCTGGTGGCGGCCACGGCCACGGCAACCGCTGCCCATTACGCCAACGCGACCACGCTGGGCGGCACTGCCTTCTCGACCCTAGAGGAAGACAAGGGCGGCGGCATTGTGCTCAAGGCGCAGGCGAGCGGCGCGGATGACGGGGATCCCTCGGTCAGCCTGACCAATGCGGGCGAAATGCGCTTCGCCTTTGCTTCTACGGCAATCTCGACGGGCGAATATGAAGAGCCGGACGACGTAATCGTTCCGGTCTACCTGGACCTGGGCGCTTACGCGCAGACCATTGCCAATGGCACGATCCACCAGACTGTCGAGGCAGGCGGGCCGGAAAGCTTCCTGGGCCGTACGGGCACGATCAGCCTGACCAATGCCGCGGGCGGCGTGCTGTCGATCACCGGATCGGCCACTTCAAGCTCCAACGGGCAAGCGAACAGCCAGACGAATATCGGCGCAGCGGTGTACCAGCAGGCGGAAATGACCGGCAGCGCGTCGGCCAGCTTCACCAATGCGGGCACGTTCAATGCAGGGGCCACCTCGGTAGCCGATGGGGCAGGCGCGGGGAGCTATGCCGGCGCTGTCGGTCTCTACCAGTATCTTCTGGCACCGTTGCAGGGCGTGACTGCAAACTTTGCCAATACCGGCACCTACACCACCAGCGCGTCGGCAACGACCACGGGCACCGACTACGCTTCGGCCTATGCCGATGCGCGCGGCTATGTCTCGCGCGGTGAACCGCTGGATCTCAATGTCAGCAATGGCGGCACCTACACCGTCACCGCCAATGCGGTTTCGGATGGCTATGTCTACGCCTTTGCCGGCGGCATGGGCTTCTTTGCCGATGTCTATCCGATTGTCGAAGACGAAGGCGGCGGCGGTCATGGTGGCGGCGGCGGTCATGGTGGCGGCGGTGGCGGTGGTGAACTGTCACCCACTGCCGAGGAGGAAAGCCCTTGGGATGGCTGGACCAATGCCATTACCGGCACGGTTGCCAACAGCGGCACGCTGGCGGTTACGGCCTCCTCCACGCTGGGCGCTCTGGGCGAAGAGGTCGCAGGCGAAGATTACGCCACCGCGGTCGGCATCTACTTCAACTCTGCGTCCAACACCGCCACCTTGACCAACAGCGGCACGATCCGGGTGACCACCACCACCAACGGCACGGGCAGCACGGCAACGGGTATTCTGGTCGATACTTACGACGAGAACCCGAATCCGGTGGGCGAAGACGCGATGATGACCATCGCCAATGCTGGCGGCACCATCATTGCGCGCCAGAGCAGCGATGGCGGGGCAACCTACCAGCACGGCACGGCGATTGACCTCACCGATGCGCCCAATGCGGTAACGGTGAACTTCACCGGGGCCAGCAATGTCTATGGCAACATCAAGCTGAGCGGCGACGATGCGATCAACATCGTCAGTGGCGTCACCACGTTCGATGGCATCGTCAATCCGATCGAGGACACGATGATCATCGACTCGGCAAGCCTTGGCACTGCTGCGGCAGGCCCGGTCGGCCCGCTGGTGGGCAGCCTGACGATCCAGAATGGCGCGACGCTGTATCTGGTGAACCAGCAGGCGAACAACCCGAACTACGATGGACCGGCCGCAGTCAATGTGGACAGCTTCACCGTGGCTCCGGGCGGCACGCTGCAAATGCAACTGCCCACCTTCACGGCGGCAGCGGCGGCGCAGGCGGCCTATCCCTATGTCAACGCCAACACGGCAACGTTGACCGGCGGCAATCTGCTGGTGCAATTGTCCACGCCCAACGGGCTGTATGATGATGTCTATGTCTTCAACGACATCATCGATGCCGAAACGCGCGTGGGCCAGTTCGCCAATGTCCGCACCAATACCGGTTCGATCTTCCTGAACCCGGTGGCGGTGTATGACAATGCCAACAATGTGGACCTGCGCATCTCGCGCCTGGACTTCAACGCGGCAGGCTTCAACCTGACTCCGAACCAGCAGTCCGCGGCCACTGCCATCGAGGCGGTGTATTCGCCGACCGCGACCGGCGCCTGGGGCGGCCTGATGGCCGAGATGTTCCTGATCAATGATGCGAATGTCTACCGCTCGGCACTCAGCACCATGCACGGGGCGCAATATGCGACCTATCTCCAGTCGCTCGGCTGGATGGGTTCGCGCTTCAACGGCGTGCTGGGTGACATGGGTGAATGCGCGGCGCTGCGTCTCACCGATGGCACGGTATCCTGCCGGCGTGAAAGCCCGGCCGGCATCTGGGTCAGCGGCAGCTATGCCTCGGAAGATATCGACAGCGATCCGGCGCAGGATGCCACCGGCCTTTCGGGTGACCAGTATTTCATCGCAGGCGGTTTCGATGTCCGCGTGGGTGAATACGGGGTGATCGGCCTTGGCGGTGGCTATGTGAAGAACGATGTGACCTTCGACCAGTTCGGCGGAGCACTCGATTCCGATGGCTACCAGATCGGCGGCTATGCGGCTTACGATCCGGGCTCGCTCTACCTCAAGGTGTCGGGCAGCTATTCGGACCTGAGCGGTGCCTCGACCCGCCAGATCGCAGTGCGCACGATCAACGGCGTTGCCACGGCTGATGTGGATGCCACGATCTGGGCGCTGGGCGGCGAAGCGGGTTACCGCATCCCGCTGGGCGGTGCCACGCTGACGCCTTATGCCGGCCTCGACTATGTCTCGGCCAAGCTGAAGGGCTTCACCGAAGCGGGCGGCACGGCGGCCAATCTGGCCGTTGCCGGCGGCAAGGACAGCTATGCGACCTCTGAACTGGGTCTGCGTCTGGGCCTGCCGATCGGCAATGTAATGCCGGAAGCGAAGGTCGGCTGGCGTCACCAGTTTGAAGACGCGCCGTCCAGCTTCCGCACGGCCTTTGCCGCGGAACCGGGTGCCAGCTTCACGGTGCTCGGCCCCCAGCGGGATGAGGATGCGATTGTTGCGGGCCTCAGCCTCGCCGCCTCGCTGAGCGATCGCGTGTCGCTGCGGCTGGGCTACGAGGGCTGGATCGGCGATGTGCACGAGGTGCACGGCGGTACCGCAACGCTGCGGTTTGAACTGGGTGGCCGCGCGCCGGCGCCGGTGGCTCCGCCGCCGCCCCCGCCGCCCCCGCCGCCGCCTCCCCCGCCGCCGCCGTCTCCGCCCCCGCCGCCTCCGCCGCCGGTGGTGCAGTGCAACCAGGGCCCCTACATCGTGTTCTTCGATTGGGATTCCTCGGCGATCACGGCTGAAGCGGCCACGGTGCTCAACTCGGCCGTCACGGCTTACGGCAATTGCGGCAGCGCCGCGATCATGCTGGCCGGCCACGCGGACCGTTCGGGCTCGGCGCAGTACAATGTCGGCCTGTCGGCACGCCGCAACGCCGCGGTGCAGGAATATCTGGTGGGTCGCGGCATCCCCGCGGCACGCATTTCCAGCGAAGCCTTCGGCGAAACGCAGAACCGCGTTCCCACCGCCGACGGCGTGCGCGAACTGCAGAACCGCCGCGTGGAAATCACCTACGGTCCGGGTTCGGGCCGCTAAGGTTCGGTTTCACCGACACGCAAACAAACAGGGGCCGGAGGGGAAACCTTCCGGCCCCTTTTTCGTGGGCTTCGCGTGGGTGGGTCGGGATGCACGGGCGCGGCACAGCGCCGCCGCGATTGTCAGGCGGCGAGGACTGTGCCGCCGACCGCTTCCATGGTGAGCCTCAGCGATTCCTGCCGGGCCAGCGGATCGAATGTCGCGCCCGACACGATGATCTCGTCCGCGCGGGTGCGCTCCACAAAACGGGCAATCCGGGCACGCACGGTCTGCGGCGATCCTACCGCGCGGGCCGCGGCCAGCCGTTCGAGCATCCCCTGTTCCGAGAGCGAGAGCGATTGCCGGTAACCGGGCACAGGCGGAGGCAGCTTGCCCGGATCGCCGGTGCGAAGGCGCACAAAGGCCTGATCCTGCGAACTGGCCAGCAGGTCCGCCTCGGCGTCGGTTTCGGCGCAGATCACGGTCATCGCCGCTGCCGCATACGGCTTTTCCAGGCAGGCCGATGGGCGGAAGTGTTCGCGATAGGTCGCCAGCGCCGCATCCAGATGATCGGGCGCGAAATGGCTGGCAAAGGCATAGGGCAGGCCCAGCCGGGCGGCGAGCTGCGCGCCGAACAGGCTGGAGCCGAGCATCCACAGATCGACCTTTGCCCCAAGGCCCGGCGTCGCGGCAATCGGCAGGTCGATATCGCCCGTCAGCAGCGCGCGCAGTTCCACCACGTCCTGCGGGAAATACTCGGCCGCGCGCCCCAGATCCTTGCGCAGCGCCTGTCCCAGTATCGGCGCGGCGCCCGGCGCACGGCCCAGCCCCAGATCGACGCGGCCCGGAAACAGCGCATCGAGCGTGCCGAACTGTTCGGCAATCACGAAGGGGTTGTGGTTGGGCAGCATGATCCCGCCCGCCCCGATGCGAATTGTGCGTGTCGCATGGCCGATAGCGGCCAGCACCACGGCGGTGGCGCCGCCGGCAATGCCGGGCGTGGCGTGATGTTCGGCCACCCAATAGCGCCGGTATCCCGCCTCCTCGGCCACGCGGGCCAATGCGCAGGCCTCTGCCAGCGCGGCGCGGGCATCGCTGCCTTCGCGGATCGGGACGAGATCAAGGACGCTGAGCGGGATCATGGGCTTTCCGATTGGCTATCGATCTGGGCCAGATATTGGCGCGCGGCAGCGGCTTGTGAAGACTGCGGATCCATTTCGATCACCGATTGCCAGTTCCGCCGTGCGGTATCGTCCTCGCCCGCCAGTGCGGCTATGAGGCCGGCTTCGAGGGCAATCGCTGCGCTGCGCGGGTCCAGCCGTGCTGCGGTGACGATCCATCCCTGTGCAGAGGCCAGATCCTCCATCCGCCGCGCCAGTGTGGCCGACAGCAGCCAGACGGTGGCATCCTGCGGGGCGAGGTCACGCGCGCTGGCGAGCGCCTGCGCCCCCTCAAGTTCGCGGCCCAGCGCTACCAGCGCCCGCGCCCGGTCGGCCGCGATCGCGCCGGCCATATCGGCATTGGCTGCCGCGCCTGCGTCGGATTGGGCGGTTGTCAGCAGGTCCAGCGCCTGCTCCAGCCGCCCGCCCGCCAGCGCGGCATTGCCCGCCATCGCGCCCAGCCGCGCGCGTTCGGCCGCATTGCCCGCCAGCAGCGCATCGCGCGCGGCGACAAAGGCAGTTTCGGCGGCGTCCCACCGTCCTGCCTCTGTGTGCGCAAAGCCCAGGCATTCCTGCGGGGCGGCTGTGGCCGGCGGGCTCAACCCCTCCTGCCATTGCAGCGCGGCCACCACCGCCGCATCCGGATTGTCGCGCGCCTGCCTGATGCAGGCAGCAAGGCGCGCAGTGGCGGCGGACACCTCCACCGGGGCGGCGCGCGGCGCGTCGGGGCTGCCGAAAGTGGGCAGGTTGAGCGGGATGGTCAGCTGGGCAAAGGCAAGCGAGGCAATAAGGAGCATGAGCGACAAATCCGTTCAGGCCAAAGCGGCCAGCGTGCGGAGCAGCAGGGCAATATCCCCATCGCGCGACAGGCGGTGATCCCTGCCTTTGACCAGCGTCACCTGCACATCGTCTGAACGCAAGGCCGCCGCCAGCCGCAGCGAGATCGCGGGCGGCACATCGGCATCCTCCTGACCGTGGATCAGCCGCACCGGGCAAGTGAGGGCGATGGGCGCATCAAGCAGTTTCAGCCTTTCCCCATCGGCCCAGAAACCGGCATGGGTCGGCGTGGGTTCAGGGCCATAGGGATTATCCTCGAACACGGTTTGCCCCGCGGCCAGCTGCGCCTTCTGTTCCGGCGAATAGCCCCAATCGGTAAAGTCCGGTGCGGCGGCGATGCCGACAAGTCCGGCCAGCCGGTCGGGGATTGCTAGGGTCGAGACTCAATCAGAGCCAGAAAGCCACGGCGGCGGCAAGGCATACGGCGGATAGGAAGTTTCTGGCGA